>JBAYUX010000032.1:0-14895 GCA_041674865.1 Candidatus Altimarinota bacterium | reverse complement strand
GTCTGTTCCATGACCTCGCGATCTCGCTTGCTAAGAAAAACTTTCCGAATGCTGTAACCAGCCGCAGCTCCAATTGCGAGGCCGACGAGGCCAAGCAAGAATGATAATGTACTCATAGGGTATTGAACGTTAGATCGAATAATCTTCGTTCACCCGCACCTATATTGAAAAACCAGACCAACTATTAGATCCTTTCAAAGCTGAAATTTCCATAACTCATCAGAAGACTGACTCGTAGGCTTAGCTCTTTTTTCGAACTGTTTGAAGCTGAATGATGGATAGTTGACATGAATTTCGAAACAAAAATAGACACGATGTGAAACAGTTAAAAAATACCAAATTGTAAGGAAAAGGTCAATCAAGTCAAGATTCAGCTTTGGATAAGAGGGTCTTGAGGTCCTTTGTCAGGATTTTTTTAAGAAAATGTTAAGAAAAGTTTAAAAATTGGTAAGGTCGCTTCGATAGGATGGGGTCATGAACAAAAATCACTAACCCCCTTATCCCATGAAAAAACATCTTCGGACCCACCTCTCACTCATCGCGCTCCTTATTATAGGAGTACAAATCGCGACTCCAGCTTTGGCCGCAACGATAATCCCCTGCGGAACCACAGAGCCACAGCTCGAAATCAGCAAATTCAGCTTCAACAGTACGACTGACTTCGTGGACATCAGTGTCATCAACGACGGAAATAATGGAAGTGGAGCAACGCTCGATGGCTGGAAACTCGGAACGATCGACTCAACCCTCAAGACACTGACCAGCTTTTCCATCCGAACCGGAGAAACGTATAGCTTTAAAGACATCCCCGGACTCACCGCAACCACCGACCAGATCGTAATCATCGACGATAAAGGGATTATAAAAGATGCGGTCTGCTGGACGAGCTCAACCCCAACCGACCAGGAAAAGTCAGACTTTCTGAAACTTGGAACCGAGTGGAATGGTAGTCAAGGCGACTGTCTTTCGAGTAATGGACTTCCAAAAGAAACCATTTTTGCCCGTAGTCCAGGAGTCGACACCAACACCGGAAATGATTGGAAAATAGAAACAACACCACCTGCATTCGTGGAAACCCCAATGCAACTCACCGTCTCGCCATCATTACCGATCGCAACCAATGAAGTGATCATCAACGAATTTTTCGCCGATCCGGAGGGAAGTGACGATGGTAAAGAATGGATCGAACTCAAAAATACGAGCGATCATCCTGTAAGCCTAGTAGGTTGGCAGCTCGACGACATAGACGGCGGAAGTAAACCATACGCATTCAAAGATGAAACGATCGGTTCAGAAAGCTTCCTGCTCATGCCAAACGCCGTTACAAATATCACCCTCAACAATACCACCGATGCAACACGACTCATCGACCCAAACGGAACCGTAACATCTCAATATGTTTATCCAAAAATAGAAACGGGAAAAAGTTGGGCCAGAATGAAGAATGGAGAGTGGGAAATTGCAATAAATACAACGCCTGGAGAAGAAAATGAAGAAACGGCTACGGCAGATGCAGATTCCACCACAGAACCTGATGCAAATATCATTGATCCAGGAACGGCCAACCAAAGCCCTATAGATGTATCTGAAGTATTTCCGAACCCACAAGGAAGTGACACGGGAAATGAGTGGATAGAAATTCGCAACTCATCAGGAGTAGTCTTAGATGTAAGTGGATGGAAAATAAAAAACGCCGCAGGAAAAATATTTACCTTTCCAGAAGGTACAACAATCGAAGCACTTGGATACATCACCGTCTCAGACAAAACGACAAAAATTCAGCTCAAAAATACGGGAGATCAAGTTCAGCTTATCGATGCAGATAACGCAGTACAAGACACGATAGAATTTCAAAGCGCACCAGAAAACGTTTCATTTGCCAACATAGCAACCGTAGGAATTGATGATGGAAATACGGAGAATGCACAGAAGCAGAGCGCAGTGAGCTGGAAAGATTGGTTTATTCCGAGTGCACATGCGCAAGATCTTAAAACATCTCAGGAGAGCCAGGAAAGTCAGTGGGAGTGGACGGACATGATTACAAAAGGAAAACCAAATCCTGTGTATTACCGAATCAAGGGAACAATACTTCGCGAATTAGATGAGAAAAACTCTTTCGATATCGAAAAAAATGGAAAAGCGTTTACCATACAAATCGATCCGAAAAAAATCCAACCAGACCTCATAAAATCAATCACGAAACTCGGAGAAACAATAGAGATAACTGCCATTCAAAAAGACGGACTTCTCGTACTAGAAAGCTATAAAACGATAAATGAATCAAGCGAATCCGAATCATCGCCAATACTCATACCGCTTCTTATAAGCGGAAGCATCGTCACAGTAATAATAGCAGGATGGATAATAAAAATTAAATTCCGTCGTGATCAAGACCCTTTAAAACAGAACCATACTCTTTCTCATAAATTTCAAGAAGAGCAGTTAACATAGTTAGAACGAGCGGGCCAAAAACCACTCCTGGAAAACCCCAAACAATAACTCCTCCAAGAATAACAAGAAATGTTAAAAGTGAATTGGTAATGATACCCTTGCCTACAAAATACGGGCGCAAAAAATTATCAATAGTTCCAACTATAAGAACTCCCCAGAGAAAAAGGAATATGGCCGATCCAGTATGTCCCGTAGCAAGAAGAATAATTGAAGCAGGAAGCCAAACAAAACCAGTACCAACATAAGGAAGAAGAGCAAAAAATGCCATAACCGATCCCCACAAAACAGGTTGTTCAACTCCTGCAATAGCAAAGCCAACACCACCAACAACACCTTGAATAATCGCCGTCAAAAAGGTTCCATAAAGCGTCGCTTTCGTCATTCGATGCAAATGAGTCAGAAGTCGTTTTTCATACTTAATAGGCAAGGGACTGAGCTCCAAAATTCTCTGAGCAATATGGTCGCCGTCCTTGAAGAAATAAAATAACGTGACAGCCATAATAAGAAAACTAATAAGAAAACCGAAAATTCCAGAAACAAATGCCTGCGTCTGCTCAATCAAAAAAGTACTTACCGTCTGAGCAAAAGTTGTAATCTGAGCTGAAAGATCGACATCGCTCAAGCGTAAATCAGGAAAGTAATGACGATAAGCATCGTATACAAAGCTTCCCGGCTTCCACTTCAGAATCGGATCAAAAAATCCAGAATTAACCTTTATCTGAATAGAGGTGTAGGCATTCACCGCCTCACTCGCAAGAAGAAAGAAAATAATAACAAGCGGAATAACAATAATGAGAGTCACGATAATACAACTCAACACGGCAGCTAATGCTGAATGCTTAACGCCCAAAAGAATTCGACGATAAACCGGATAAAAAGCAGCAGCCAGAACTCCAGCAAAAACGATTACCGTGAAAAAGGGCTGAAGAGAGACGAATAAAAAGTAAAAAGTAACAACAAGCGCAAATATCAAAAAATACGCAGGAATATGGTGAAGCTTTAAGATTTTTTCATTCACATCTTCAGGAAGGCCGGATACGATTTTTGCTTTTGCACGAGGCATAATAAGAAAATTTTAAGCAAGATAATTAAGAACAATGAGGCCGTTGAACACCGTAACAAACGTCACCCATCCAAGATATGGAAGAAGGAAAAATGCAGCAAACTTAGAACGACGCCATGCAAGAAGAATAATAGTCCAAAGAAGAATCCAAAGAGCAACGATATCAATAAGAGCTACTTGCGTCGCATGAAGCCCAAAGAAAAACATACTCCACATAACATGAACCATGCCTAACAAAACGAAAAGCCACATGAGAAACGCTCTTCCTCGAGTTCGAACATTCCAAAGAATAACAATAGAGGTAGTTGCAAAAGCAAAAACGCCAGTAAGAGCAAATTCAAAGATCCATCCATTAACCTCAATGCTTGGCTTAGAAAGAGAAGAATACCAATCTCCAAGATCAATAAAAAGAGAATGAATAATAGAAAAAACAACAACGCACAACCCAACCCCAAGAACGGATGCTGGAGAAATCGTGTCGAGCCACGCAGAAAAACGGACAGAGAGGGAGCGCGACGCAGGAGCGCGACGAATCGTTTTTTTTGAAGATCGCAGAGCAACCTTCTTTACAGAAGTTTTTCGAGGAGAAGAAGCCTTTTTTGAAGGCATAGAAATTGAATGAGGAATTCAATATATCAATACCACAAAACTCACACGAGCGCAAAATGTTCAGTACCTCTTAAAAAAGAGAATACAACGGCCGGCTCTGGGCAAGTAAAGAAGTATCCAGGATGCACAAGAACTCCATGTTTATGCAAAAGTTCGAGAGCATATACGTCTTCATCTCGATCACCAATAAATTTCACTCCATAAAATCCACCCTGTGGAACAACCGAATACACATCCTTCATTTCAATCCACCTATCTCGAATCGTCTTCTTGTACTCTCGCAAAAAAACCTGACCATTTTTAAAAATTTCCGCGGCAGCAAACTGTGCCATTTCTTGAACAGGAAGAAACGTATCAGCGATCATTTCAAGAGCAGAAACAGCTGTATTAACAGCATCAGGACGCCCATCAACCTTGATCCATCCAATCTTCATTCCGGGGAGGGCAAACATCTTCGAGAAACCATTTAACGTAAAAACAAGTGGGCAGTCAGCAAGAACCGTCCGTTGAGGTAAGTTGCCGTTTTCATAACACGTCTCATCAAAAACAAACTCATAAAAAACCTCATCAACGATAAGAGGAATATTTTTTTCACATGCAACATGTCGAATAAGTTCCGACTCCGTACGAGAAAGAACATGTCCCGTTGGATTATGGGGAGAAATCAGAACAATCGCCCGAGTCTTCTCACTCAACGCTCGATTCAGTGAATCAATATTAAGCCCCCAGGCACCATCTTTCACCTCAAGGTCGTAATAGGTAAGTGTAACCTTACAGAGCTTCGCGATGTATTCAAACAAAGGATAACAAGGTCGTGGAACGACAATCTCATCACCAGCATTTGCCAGGAGCGTAAAAACATACCAATACGACTGACTCGTTCCCGGTGTCAAAATAATACGTTCCTCATCTCCATCTTTGTATCCAGGATAATAGTGAGATATCGCTTCACGAGCCACTAACTGACCCTTTGAATCCGGAGCATATTTCTCAGCGCAAACAAACGCATGATCCATCGCAGACTTCAAAATATCCTGCGGAAAAAGAATCCCAGTATCATGCACGCTACCACTCGCATAATCATACAGTGGCAATCCCCGCTCTAACCGTTCCTTCTTGGCTCGGGCAAGCGGATTCAAAGATCCGATAAAATCAGCAGCAAAATCAGCAAACATAGTGTACTATTAACCTACCATATGGGATCAAAAAAACCACCCCAAGATCATGGTGCGCTCAAGATAACTCAATAGCATACAAGATTTAACCTCTCGAATATTTACCGAATCAGAGGCAAATAATGGCAGCTGGCAGCGAATTGGACTTGGACTTGGAGCAACGAAGCTGGGAGAGTTAAAAATAACCATTCTTTTAAGCAAATAAAAAACAAATAAAGCCCTTCAAAAGAGCTGAAAATTGCGTAGAATACTTTGGCAACCTATTTTTGAATCATGGAGTTTCAACGACGCAAAATCCGGACCGACCGACTTTCTCAATACGCACACCGTCGGGAAAGTTTTAAGAGTTTCAGGGAAAAGCTAAAACCATCTCAAGATTTCAAGTTCTTCACACCAAAAAAGACGATTATTTTGAGTGCCATCGTTGCTTTCGTCATGATATTTACCGCATACAAGGTTATCAAAGGAATCAGTCTACGTAGCGTTGTCTTCTCGCTCGGAAAAGATCTTCAAGAAGACGATTATGGACATACGAATATTCTTCTCCTTGGAACAGGAGGAGGAGAGCATGAAGGCGCAGATCTTACTGACACGATCATCGTCGCAAGCATTAATCAAAAAACGAATCAGGTAACGTTGCTATCCGTTCCACGAGATTTTTACATTACCGATAAAAAAGTTGGAAGTACGAGAATCAACAACCTCTATCACATAGGAAAAAATGAATTAGGAAGCGCAGAACTTGGGATAAACATGCTCGAAGAGCACATTAAAGATGTTACGGGAATTCAGGTACAGTACTATCTCAAATTAGATTTCCAAGGTTTCAAAGAAATCGTCGACGCACTTGGTGGTGTTGATGTCAATATTCCAGAGGCTTTGTATGATCCAATGTATCCAAAAGGAGAGAATATCGGTTACGAGATATTATCTATTTCTGCAGGCCAGCAACATCTCGATGGCGAGACTGCGCTTAAATACGCCAGAAGTCGACATAGTACATCTGACTTCGATCGCTCGACCAGGCAGCAAATCATCCTCTATGCTCTCAAAGAAACAGCGGAACAGAAAGGAGTGCTTGGAGACACGGGAAAGCTTCAGGATATTTACGACTCATTGCAAAAATATATCGACACCGATCTCGCTCTCAGAGAAATTCTTACGCTTGGTAAAATCGGGTCTCAGATCAAACGAGAAAATATCGTAACATACAGAATTCATGACGATCCAGCGCAGTGCGGTGGCCTCCTCTATACTCCAGCACGAGATCTCTACAACGGCGCATCGGTCCTTGTAGCCGCAAGAACAGACAATGGAGATATTCACAATCTTACTGACATTGCTCTCAATCATCCAGAGATTAAGCAGTCTGGATTGAAACTACAAATACTCAACGGAACTAAGGGGATCGGTCTCGCCGCAGAAACAAAAATTATCCTCAATCGACTCTGTCTCAATGTTATTCGATTTGGAAATGGGCAGACAAAAGACGTTCCAAGAACAACCTATTATCTCAAAAAGGATATCTCTGGATCAACGCTCGAAGCTCTACAGAAACTTATTCCTGGAGTTGTTTCAATGCAAATTCCACCAAAATATCTCGAACCTCAGTATGTGAGTGACGCCGATATCATTATAGAGCTAGGAGCAGATTACCTTCCTAGAAAGATGAAAGACTCTTTTGATGGAATTGTATCACTTACGCCAACTGTCGTTTCGGGAGAAGCAGCTCCAAAAGATGCAACAACGGGAACAGGAGTAGGGACAAGCACAGCTCCAATCGGAACCAAAACTACAGCTCCTACAACAAAAACAACTACTCTAAAAACAACTACACCCGCTCCAACACCAACAACCCCTAAGAAAAAATAATGGAACCACTTCGACTTCAAAAATATCTTTCTGACTGCGGCGTCTGCTCTCGACGAAAGGCTGAAGAACTCATTGTACAAGGAAAAATTATCGTGAACGGTGAGCCATGCACGAAACTCGGAACCAAGATCGACCCAAGCAAGGACAAGGTGGAGTACCAGGACAAAAAAATTGTCCCACGACAAAAACATACTTATTTGGTGTTCAATAAGCCAAAAGGAGTTACCTGTACCCTTTCAGATATTCACGCAGAAGAGACCATTGTCGGATACTTACCAAAAATCCCCCACCTGTATCCAGTCGGACGACTCGACAAAGATAGTGAGGGAATTATCCTCGTCACGACCGATGGAGCCTTTGCTAATACCATTATGCATCCACGATACACATGCGAGAAAGAGTATCTTGTCATATGTATTGGAGATGTCACGGAGAACGATATTGAAAAGATGCAAAAAGGCATCATACTGACAGATGAAGAAACTGGAAAAGAGAAACTCGCAAGAATTAAGTCAGCAACCATTACAAAAAAGAGCACTGGACGAACCTACCTCGCAGTCATTCTCGAAGAAGGTCAAAAAAGACAGATCAGAAGAATGTTCAAATCGATGCACTTTACGGTACAATACCTCAAAAGAGTTCGTATCGGAGAGGTGAAACTCGGAAGACTCGAAGAAGGTGCCTGCCGCGAACTCTCACCACGGGAAATAGCCTCATTCAAACAATCACCCTCAAAAAAACCATGATCAGCGGATTCCTCTCACTCTACTTCGCTTCTATTCTCCACTCAATTCCACAAGCAAAAGTGGAAACTCAAAATCAAGGAGCTACTCAATTTCAAAACATCCTCTCTGTTGCACCAGTTCCGGAAGCAAAAGTAACAAGCGATCAGAAAAACATTCCACCACCAAAAATCCAGGCAAATGCATATGTCATAATGGATCTAAGAAGCGGAAAAATGCTGGGCCAGAAGAGCATCGGAGAAAGACGATCAATAGGAAGCATTACAAAACTGATTACTGCGCTTATTATTCTCGATGAGAATAATTTGAATGATATTGTGACAGTTCCAGACAGTGCGACAAAAGTCGAAGGATCTAGAATTTGGCTTGCCTCAGGGGAAAAGATTACTGTACGCGATCTTCTCTCAGGACTCTTGATCCACTCTGGAAACGATGCGGCCTACACGCTCGCCATTTTCAACGCAGGAAGTGTCGACAAATTTGTAGGAAAGATGAACGAAAAAGCAAAAAAACTTGGACTCAATAATACACACTTCGGCAATCCAGCCGGACTTGATCATTCAGACAACTACTCAACCGCAGAAGACATTGCACTTCTCGGATCATATGCCTATCGCAACAGTTTCATCAGATACACAGTAGGAATTTCAAAGACAACGGTCAGTTCGGTAAATGGAAAATTTAAACACGAACTCGAAAACACAAATATCCTGCTAGTGAAAGATCCACGCTTCAAGGGACTCAAAACCGGTCACACACTCGAAGCGGGTTATTCATTTGTTGGCGTCGCAACTCTTCCAAACAACAATGCCTCACTTCTAACCGTCGTTCTCGACTCCCCTGATCGATTCAAGGAGTCGATCGCACTCGTTGATTGGGCAGCATCAAACTTTAACTGGTAATATCTTCTCATGGAAAAAACACTTTTTTTCTTCTCAGGTGCACTTCGTCAAATCGTCTTAATTGTCGGATCGGAAATGTTTGCATTTGCACTCGCACTCGCACTCGCACCTGCATTCATCCGATTTCTCCATCACCACAAGCTCGGAAAACAACTTCGAATTAACGCGACAAGCGGAGAGAAGGCAACGATTTTTAATGAACTCCATGCGAAAAAAGCTGGCACGCCGACCATGGGAGGCGTGCTCATTTGGGGAACCGTTCTCATCACGCTTATCTTTTCACGAGTTCTCTCGTTCTTCGGGATTATCGACCACGCCCTCATTAATCGTAATGAAACTTGGCTTCCGATTTTCACACTTATTACCGCAGGACTCTTGGGACTCGCCGACGACTACATTAACATCAAAGGGAAATCTAAGGGTCTCAATGTAAAACCAAAAATGTTCTGGCTCCTCTTATTCTCACTTCTCGGAGCTCTCTGGTTCTACTTCAAACTCAACGTCACCTCTATCCACATTCCAGGATTTGGACCATTCGAACTTGGACTCTGGTATATTCCCCTCTTCGTTTTTGTCATTAGCGGAACAGCCAATGCGGTCAACTTCACAGATGGACTCGATGGACTTGCTGGTGGACTTCTCGTCATTGCATTTGGAAGTTTCGCCGTCATCGCATTTGTACAAAGCCTCTTCATTCTCGCAACGTTCTGCGCCATTATCGTTGGCGCCCTCCTCGCCTTTCTCTGGTACAACATTATGCCCGCCAAATTTTACATGGGCGATACGGGCGCCCTCGCCCTCGGTGCCACGCTCGGCGTGATCGCCATGATGACCGACTCAGCTATCGCACTTGTCTTGATCGGAGCCGTCTTCGTCATTGAGACCCTCTCAGTTATCATTCAGTTGACCTCTAAGAGGTTTCTCGGTCGCAAAGTCTTCCTCATCGCCCCAATCCATCATCACTTCGAAAAACTCGGCTGGAACGAAGCCACCGTCGTCATGCGTTTCTGGATCCTCGGCGGCATGTTCGCCGCAATCGGGTTGATTTTGAGATTGGCAGGGAAATTCTAAAACTAAGGTTTGAAAGGAATATAATTTCCATCTGCATCGGTAAATCCACTCTGTTGTAATATCGTTTGAATATCCGAAGCCGGCGGAAGAACAAATCCTGGCTGATCCCACTGAGCAACAGGTCTCGCCTCGCCTTCTTGAAAAGCATATCGCTGCTCAATTTCTCGAACTAACTCCTGGCCACGTAGACCTCTTCCAAGAGCCTCAAGAATAGCTGCCTTCACCTCACGATGGGAGTTAATATTTACTTTCTGTAGACCAATGGCGCCGGACTTATAAGCCCCTTCTCCAGCAGCATAAATAACCTTCATAATCCCAAAGTTTTCACCGGGATTATTTGATACAACAAAAATCGGAACGCCTTCGGAAAGTCTTTGCTGCATGGCGGGAACGAGACGATCAGGCATCGCACCTGTCGCAAAAGAAGCAACTAAAATTGCCTGAGCGCCCTCGCTTCTGGTCAAAAATTCATCCGGCATCAAGAACGGATCACAATAAAAAGCAGGAACCCCGGGAAAAGAATCTTCAAACTCTGCCTTCGTAGAAATACCAAGCTCTGCAGAAACCTGCTCATGAGCTGCCTGAACCAAAGGAAGCACCTCGTCCAAAGATCGAATTCTCAAACCTGATGGCTGACCATCATTCGCGGGATTTCTATCCGGTGCCCTATTTGAAGGATCTGGTGTATTCATAGAGGAAAATTATAGGAGTATTTGACATAGCTTGCAAAAGAATCTGAATGTCAATTCTTCCCCGGGGAAGAATTCAGCTTTATTTTTAGTATTTTTTGAGATTTATAATACATCAAAACATCATCTTTAATTTGCAACTCACTCACTAGATCAAGCCATAGTAGATACACCACAAAAAAACCAGATCAGCGATTTATCTAATCCGCGAATCTTGAAATAATCTCCGATTAATACTTATTAATCTGCAACTTCGGTGGTAAGTCGCTCTCGCCTTCTGGGGGAACGTCAGCATCAACAAGAGGCTGAGCAATTTCGACAGGAGGGATGGCAGAACCAGTCTTTGAATCAGTAGACCCAGCACCAACAGTCACTGTATCTCTCGCAGTAGCAGCAGTTACACTAACAGAAGCGCCTGCTGCAGGTGCGCCACCACCCATAACTGCCGTCGAAGAACTACCCGCAACAGAACTCACAGAAGCAGAACCAGACCCAACGCTCGCAACATCACCTGACTTTACATCATCAGATTTCACACCATCCGCAGGAAGCGCAGCAATTTTTGCCACTTCTTCAACTGCTGGAGTTGGGTTTCTATAAGCAGTATATAATTTTTCAAGACCGGTGCGCTTAGAAGACAACGCCTCCTCAACTGGCAACTTTTTCTCCTCACGTGCAGCGATAAGAGCACTAATATCCCTCATGCGTTCTTGATACTTATGAGCAGCTTTTTTCGCAGGCTCACTCAAGCCCTTATCCTGAAGATCTTGAGCCTCTGCGAGAAATTGTGAAGCCTGGTCGAGAGCAAGAGTCAACTTCGTATCCTCAGGAGCATCGGAGAAATCTTTGTCTTCAAGAGCGATCTTCAGATCATAGATCTGAGAATCTGGTTTAGCGTTAAGGAGCTCATTACGAGCAGATTGGAGCACGGCACTCGCCAACTTCTTCGAATCATCAGATTTTAACGACTCCACCTTTGTGACAATTCCCTGAAGACCATCAAACGCACCCTTCACCTGATCAGATGTTGCGCTAGGATTCTTCAACGTTTCATAAAAAGATTTCTCAGCGATATTAAGTTCGAGCCGGAAACGCTCATCGTCATTGAAGGCAAGAAACAATGAAGCATTTTCTTGGAACTTTCCAAGAGGACCAGCAGCAACGCCGGTATTCCCCTTTTCAACCTCACCAATCACCTGTTGATCGTTCATGAGATTTGCAGCAACCCACTTCTTGTCACTTTCCTTGAGTTGAATTGGTTCGACAATTTGCCGAGTTGTCTCTGGTTTTGCAACCATCTGAAAACCCTTCACAACCGTCTTTGTTTCGGAATTTGAAGGAGTCTCAACGCTGACAAGATTATGAAACACCTGAAGTGATGCCTCGTGATTTTCAGAAGAAAGAGAGAATGTTGCGCGCTTCGAAGCGGTCGCAATCAAATCATCCGCCTTTACCGTAAAGTCAGAATTCAAAACATAATCCATAACATTGGACCAAACTCGTCCCTGAGTAAGATTCAAAGAAACCGTATGATTAAAACCAAAGTCTTCAGATCGAAGTGCATCAAAAGATACGCTCGTATTTTCAAAAAAGCGGGTAATACTCTTGTCGAAGTAAGTAATCACCGCTTTCCCATTTTCGCCTGTAACGATCTTGTCACCTTCATGGAGCTCGAGACCCTTTGACAAGGGAAGCTCTCTACCATTGCGAAGAATCATAACACTTCCTTCAACATCATGAACAATTGTAAGTTCTTTTGCGAAGGTAACCGGAACCTTGAGTGCAAAAGCAAAAACCGTAATACTCAAAATACCCGCAACAGAAACTGCCGCGGTGAGTCGCTTGAAAAAAGGAAAACTCATAACTCGATCCGGAAGATCATAAAGATGTTCTCTGATAACTGCCTTTTTAATAGGATCCATCTTAACGGTCTGTGACGTATCCTTCATCCACGTGATGAGTCGATCGATCAAATATGCCTCTGCCTCATCTCCATCTGGCTCGCCGCCATCGGCAATCTGCGCCATAACAAGAGGAAGCTCCTGTTGAGCAACTCCAGTAAGAGCATCAATTCGTTCAAACATATGTCCGCGAATCTTATCTTTTTTCTCGCGCGACAACGGAGAGAAATTCGCTCCGGTCACCTCTGTACGTAAGAGTTCGCCCAGCTTTTCGAGCTGTTGTTCTTCGAGAGTCCCCTTATTGTGAAACCATGGAATATTCATTGTACTGATGACTTTTTGGTCGTTTTACATGTCTATAAACGGGAAAAACGACTTTTTGTTACGATTTACTTTACAGATTTACCATTTCAATCCTTTATCTTCCAAAACCACCCTCAGAGCCTTGAGCGCCCGGTACTGCAAAATACGCAGACTCCCCTCGCTCTTTCCGAGCATCTTGGAGATGTCCCGGTTAGAAAGTTCGTTGATGTATTTGAGAACCAAAAACTGCTGATAATCATCCTTAAGCAGCTTCAAACCGTCTTTCAAAATATCACCTTCGATCTTTCGCTCGGTGACTACGCCAGGGTGATTTTCGGCACGATACTCTTGGTACTCCTCAGTAATAGATTCGATCGTTTTGCTTTGGCGATAGTGGTCAACCACGAGATTGTGAGCAATTCGAAAGAGCCACGAAGAAAAAGTGGTATTACCATTATTCGTGTACTTATCAATCTTCTCCCAGGCCTTCACGAAGGCATTTTCGGTGATATCTTCGGCATCGTCCGAGTTCACACGGAAATACACATATCGATAAATTTGATCGACGAAGTGCTCATAGAGCGAAGTAAAGGCATCTCTATCGCCTTTTTTGGTTCGCTCAACCAAATTCTGAATCTCTGACTCGGTCATGGTCTATTAATACGGAGTTGGAACAAGGCCTGTTACAAAGCAAATACCATAACGAGGCGTAGAGGCATTATACAAAGAAAGAAACTGCTTTTTCAACTTCTTTCACCGATCCGACAAAAATAGGACTTCGTTGGTCAAGGGCTTCGATTGATTTGTCCAAAAGGGAAATCTTCCCATCAGTACCATACCCACCAGCTTCAACCATAGCAAACGTCATCGTTCCGCATTCAAATAAAAGTCGAAGTTTCCCGTCTGGCTGACCAGGATAACCTGGGTAGGTGAAGACACCCTTTCCCTTGAGAAAAATATGATTAATATCAGGAACCATGCCGCCAGAATACCGGAGCGTGTACTGGCTCTCGAGCCAGAAGTCGACGAGTTTTTTGTATGAAGGATTTTCAAGACAGGCTCGGAGATTTCCAGGAGCGAAGTATTTCCCTTCGTCAGCAACCTTCAAAGACTCCTTCTGGAGCATGAAGCCGCCATCGGTCAAAAGATACTGATGCGTCCCCTTTCCTTTGAGAGAAACGAAGAGTGTCGTTCGTGGACCATACACCGCAATCACGGAGGCATGCATCTCACCAGGTTTCTTGCCAATAAATGATCCCTTCGGATAAATCGCAATAATCGTTCCAACCGCAAAGTTCACATCAACGAGCGACGAACCATCGAGTGGATCGAAAGCCACGGAGAATTCACCGGAACTCTGTGGACCACCTTCTTCAGTATTGGAAACGTGCAACTGCTGCTCATGATCCATCTCCTCAGAAGCAACGAAATCTACGAGCGGCTGGTCACCGAGAAGTTTTAACAAAATATCATTTGAGGCGACATCGAGTTTGAGCTGCTGTTCACCAAAAACATTCTGCGAACCCGCATATCCAAGCGCCGCACCCGTATGAACGAGCGCTGCAATTTCATAGACACTCTGCGCACAAGCCATAATGACCTGTTGCAAGTGATCTTCCGTACTGAGCGTTTTGAGATGTTCGTCGAGTTGCATAAGAGTTCAAATAAGAAATTCAATAAGTTACTTTCGGGACATCGAGTTCGTAAATTAATCTTGAGTGACCGTCGCGCCTGCCTCAGCAACAAAATTCTGTTCCATGTCGGATGCGTACTGGCCGAGCGAAGCGAGGCCATTCATCTTTGCGCGGTGAAGGAAAACTTTCTGTGCTGCTTCCAAATTTGCAGGGCTACCTTTCCAAGTCTTCGTAGCAGCATCCTGGAGTGCTCGAGCATATGAGAAACTCAAAGGCCATGCCACACTCTTGTCCTGATTGATCGCATTGAGATTTTCTGTCGCCTCAACGTCACCCTGTCCTCCAGAAAGGAACGCCTCACCAGCAAGATTTGCAGGCAAGCACTTCTTGAACACTCGAAGTGTCGCCTCCGCAACCTGCTCCGGCGAAGCCTTTACGCCAGAATCTTTCCCTGGTAACACCATGCTCGTCTTCAAAATTGT
>JBAYUX010000031.1:0-15203 GCA_041674865.1 Candidatus Altimarinota bacterium | reverse complement strand
GTTGACCCACTTCGTGAAGTCGTCGAATGAAAACTCTTTGTCGTCGGTATTGGCGATGTGAATCATCGGCACTTCGTAGGTCTTTGTCTCCTCGCCCTCTACAGAAGTCTCTCCAAATGTCTCGTAAAAGACACCTTCGATTTCGGCGGTTTCCCAGGAATAACTCGTATATGTTCCGCGCTCTTTGTCGGAAACTTCGGTTGGTTTTCGATATCGAATTTTTGTTCCAGGCTGGAGACTCATGCCAGAAAATCGAGTCGTGTCGACAAGATCCCTCTTCAGTTTTTGAAGTTTTTCTGTTTCTTCGAGCTCGCGCTTGAATGCCTTTTCTGCCTTTTCTTGTGCGGCGAGACCTTTTCGTTCGAGTGTCTGACAGACGACCACTTTCTGATGAAGTGTTCGAAGAAGTTCTGGTGGAATTATTTCTGAAAGATTGGTTCCTGACCAGCTGTCGCTGATTTTGAGCGCTGACTGAAACTGCTGAATCGTTACGTCTTTTTCGTTCTGCTGGATTGGATCAGGGAGGACGTTTGAGACTGCACGTTCGAGAGCTTCGTTGAGCGCCTTGTCACCATGTGCGACGGTTTCGTTAAATATTTTGAAGATTCCATCCCATTCTTTTGAGTGTTCGGCACTTGTCTCATTGAACTCTTCTCGAGCTTTTTTAATTTCCTCAACCATTTCTGGCTTTTCTGGTTTTTTCTTGAAGAGCTCATTTACCTCTACAGAACTGTATGTTGTGAGCTGTCGTCGGAAATTTTCCTGCGTCATGTCCATGGCGGGACCTGCAATCATATCTTTCAACGCTTTGTTGAGAGGATTTTCTTCGAGGTATTCCTTGAAAGCTTTTTGGCCTGAAGAGTCTGGTTTTTTGAGAAGCTTGTCGAGGGCTGCGCGCTGTCCGTCGTGTCCAATTTCCAAAATAGCTGCGCCTTTTTCAAAGACATCCATGTCGATTTTTCCACGTGCGGCGTGCTCAGCGAGCTGAACACTTCGTTCACGTTTTTCTTTGTCGCCTGATGTTGGGTGGAGATATTTTTTGACGTCCTTAAATTGCTGTGCGGAAATTTTTCCTTCTACCAAGCGTTCTACGAGAACACGGTCGTTGAAGTCACCATGTGCAAGTCGAAGAGCGTCGTTATACAAACCAGTTGTGATCGTGTCGTTTTCTCGGAGATTTTTGAGTTTTCTTTCGAGCTCATTTGTTCCTCCGGAAGTCATGATGTCTTTCAAAACATCACTCGTTGATGAGGCGAGATCTTCTACTTTTCCACCAGCACGTTTGATCTTTTCTTCGGCGCTGAGATTACTTGTGCCTCCTGCGGCTCCCGTCGATTTTGGGTTCGAATTTGCGAAAAAAACCTTCACATCCGGGAAGAGTATATTTCCGGAGAGGTGCGGATTGCACAGGAGCTGACTGGTTTGAGTCCAGTTTGCCATGAGATGTGTGTTACGATCTCCTGTTATTTTCATAGTACTATATTTTTATTTTTTTGCAAGTATTTGAGGGGATTTTGCGCGAGTGGAGGCTGAATAACTTCTTATTTATTAATATTCTTTGCGATGTTATTTCCGAGATCAGTTTTCTCTTTGAGAATTCGTTTGATCTGTGCCTCTGTGACGGTTGCCATTTTTCCTTTTTCGGCTTTTGCCGTATCGCCTGCGGCCCGAAGAACTTCACCGAGAATTTCCGCATGCTTTGTTCCATCTGATGAGAGAATGCCACCTTCTGTACCAAGACTTGAAATAAATCCTTCTATCTCAGGCTTGAGAGCGTCTGCTGCTTTTTGAATATCTGCATCAACGCCGGATTTTACTGCTGCTGCGTAAGCCTTCACCTTGTCCGAATTTCTCAATTTATCTTTCGCGTTGTGAATACCGAGAGCCTGGGCTGCAACGGCCGATGTATCAGCGTTTTTATTTGCAGCGTCAAATGCTGCTGCATCTTTAGCATCAATCAGAGCGTCTGCCTTTTTCTTTTTGTCAGCACCTAAGTGCTTAGCGCCATCTTTGAGCGCTTCTTTGTCGGTAGACGAACTAACCGTTCCACTTGTCGCACCTCCTCCTTCGGCACCTGCTTTTCCTGGAGCGCCTGCAGTATCAGAGATACCTTTTGTTTTCTTATATTGACGAAGAGCGTTGTCGGCAGCTACACGATTAAGTTTATCACCCTTGTCGAGCTCTTTCTTGAGCAAAATGAGCTGATGATCGGCTGGGTCACTGTCCTTGAGACCTTCTGTGCTTTTAATTTTATCGATAGCCTTTTTGAGGTTATTTCTATTCTCTTCATTTTCGAGGAAGTAGGCGGAATCCTTGCCTCTCATAAACTCATTAAGCTGCTCCTTCTTGGCAATTTCACTGAGACCACCCTTGTTTCCAAAGATACGAACCGCCTCTTCGTGAGCATGATTCTCTGGAGTAGATTTGGCGATATCGAGGGCTTTGGCGAGCGTACCCATGCTGACGGTTTCACTGTGAGTTCCATGTGGTGATTTGATTTGGAAGAGTGGAGTGTAGTAGAACGGTGCTTTTGCAAGCCATCCACCAGCATCTTTTGCGGCGCTCATGACCATGTTTGAGACGGACTCTCCGATCGTTCCGCTGATTGCTCCTTCTATTCCCATCCAGACGAAGACGACTGAACCGATAGCGATCATGAAGTCTTGGAATGTGTCGAGGTTTGATGTTGGAACGTCACTAATGAGTGAGCCGATGCCGTCGTAATTTACGTTCTGCATCGTTGAAAGTAGAATATATCCAATCGAAAGGACGAAACCAATAATGATCGGAGCTATGAGAGTTTTGATAATTTTTCCGGCTGCATCGCCCGCGCCGCCGCCGAGTTGCGAGACGAGATTTGGGAAGGTCATATTCACGACGATGAGTGGCGAGAAGACGATCACCATCCAAAGGACGGCGGCGCGCGCAAACAACACCACGATCAACACAATGAAACTAATCCCATATACAAGATAGAGCACAAGAGAGAAGAGCATATTGATCGCGAGATTTGAGATCGTGACATTATCTTTGAGTTTTTCGGCGATCTGCGAGAGATCCTGCATGCGCATGAACTTCACTGCCATAATGGTGAGTGCGCCATCGATATTCCAATCTGAAAGAAGCTTCTTCACGTCTGGATTGAGCGTCTTGTTACCAAGCTCATCACCAATACAAATACCTTTCTTGGAGCTTGCTACCAATTTAGACGTACATGCTTTTTGCGCAGCGGCACCTTTCAGCTTATTACACGCATCTATTTGACCTTGATATGAGTCGGGTGCAGCGGTACCTGGTTTTGCTTTTGGATCTGCTGGCTTTGTTCCTGAAGACTGCTCTGCCTTGCTCGCAATCTTCTCCACATCTGAATTCATACACATATTCTTTGAGGCGCTTGCGATCACTGCCTGCGTTTGCAGATTAAGTTCGGGGTCAGTTCTTGGCAGCGAGAAGGCAAATGTTGTACCAACGTTCACGACATCGAGCACGACTTTGACACCGGCATACGAGAAGTTCACGAGCAAGAGTCCGAGAATAATCTTTGGAAGTGCTTTTTTAATTTCCAGGAAGTCGACGGTCTCGCCCAAACCGAGCACGTTATACAGCGCTACGGCTAAGAGCAAAATCACATAAATAATGTTGACCAAGTTTCTCACCTGAATCCACATCTCCGTAAGTTTGATATCGATCGCACCTGTGTACAAGAAGTCACTCTTGAGGAGTCCACTTCCGAACATCAAGAGTGGCCAGATGAGCTGTGAAATCGCACGAAGTCCAATCGCGAGAATTTTTGAAAGTCCTACGATAATATCGTCACCTTTTGTGATATCGCCAATGGTTGTATTCCCCAACTGACCTGCGGCCAAATTGTTACCAGCGCCGCCGTTTCCTGCACCACCATTGCCCGTATCGGTTGCTGGGGCCGGATCTTCGGCATGCGCGATACCCGCGCTGAACACACCCGTGAAACTCAAGCCCATAACGAGCAGAAGTGTGACGAGAATGATTCGAATTGATGTGTGTTTTTTTGTATTCATTTTTTGTTTGATTTTTGCGTGATTCTTTTTAGACTAATCCCTTAAAGAGTAATGGAAATGTTGCCGTTCCTACCGCCGCACCCGTTCCGACAACCGCTGCGCCTCCGAATACTTTTGCGGCGAGAGACCATCCTTTCTTCTTACTCTTTCTCCTTGAGACCTGATAGCTATCTTCTTGTTGACGCTTTTTTTGCTCTGCCATAAGTCGCTGTCGATTTGATTCTTCTGCTCGCTGTTTCTCCATTTCTACAATCTGCTGCTCTTGATCTTGCTCATCGCTTTCTTCTGACTTTGCATTTTTGGCATCCATCTCATCAAGTTTTTTTGTGAATTCTGGTGAAACAGTTGCCATTGGACGGATCTTCTCTATCTGAGGAAGCATTGCCCTGATCTCATTTTCTCTATTCATGTTTCCAAGAAGAACGGCTGCTGTAAGTTTTTTTCTCTGCAAGAGATCCTTCTGTCTTCGAGACGAGCTGTCCTGAAGACTCGCCAATTCATTCACGAGTCCTAGTTTTTCCACATATTCCATAGCTTCTTCCTCTGAATCAAATACCTTATCGTCGCCGAGGTAGAACTTCTGAAGTGGCTGACTCTTGAGAACTTGAGTGATGGTCTCTATCTCAGCGCTCTGCTGTTCCATGAGCTCTTCTTTCATCGTGTCGATGAACTCCTGTTTTCGCTGATCGTTATTTGGCGTGATGTTTTCCATAGTATTTTGAATGTTCTAATCGTGTTTGATTTATTTATGATACGAGACCTTCCGCCTGGCGAACTCTTGTGGCGTATCCCTTGTAATTATTTGTGTCGATGATCGCTGGAGTTTCGTAAACTTTATTTGAGAGAATCGTGAACTGTCTGAGTTGCTCCGAATTCATCGCATCGAGATCTTTTGCGAGATCTGGATTTCGACTGATGACATACTGCTTTTTGGCCTCCTCCTTGATCTCTTGAAGCGTTGCCACGCCCTTCTTTCCGGTCACGGCATGCTCCTTTCGAATAGCATTAATCGCCTCAACGGCTCCACCTTTTTCAAAATACTTTTTTGATGTTCCG
The DNA here is from genome assembly GCA_041674865.1 of Candidatus Altimarinota bacterium. GTDB lineage: Bacteria > Patescibacteriota > Gracilibacteria > UBA1369 > UBA12463 > CALREA01. The sequence continues at coordinate 10,110 of JBAYUX010000031.1, read as the reverse complement.
TCATATCGACTCATCAGAGCCATGAGCTCTGCCTGTCTCTTGATAAATTCTTTTTCGTTTTTCTGTCCTTTTGATGCCTTCTGCAAGAAGTCGAGAATGGTTGGATTTCCCATGAGCGCCGTTCCTGCGAAGATACCTGCCACATCGGCGTAAACATATGGACTTCCGAGAAGCTCCTTGAAATCCTTTCGGTAGGCCATACATGTTGCAAGGAGGTTGATACCTCTCCATGTTGTAAGAAAGAGACCACCGAGGAATTTTGGCTCCATAACGCGATGAAGTTGACTCTTGTACTGTGGTCGTTCGAGACGATCACCGACTGTTTTTTCAAATTCTGCGTTTTTTTCTTGCGCCGAGAGCATCGAGGCGAGAACTGTTTCTTTCTGTGCTTGTGGTACGAGGCCTTTTGCAATGGCTCGATCGACGAGTCGATCGGCCTGACCCATGGAGAGGTAGCCCGAGCCGACGAACGAAGTGAGGATGGCGAGGGTATCTGGCTTTCCAGAGTCGATCACATGTTCTGCGAAGTCCATACGCTGCTTGCCTTTCATGGTCGAAAGAATCGACGTCACACCTGCCTGATCGAGAAGCGCAATTGCATCTTGAGGCTTGAGCGGACCTGCAACGGTTCGACGCTGAATCTTGTTATAAATAAAATCGAACGAAGGTTTATCAAGCGTATTTGTTGCCGCCTTATGCAAAATATTTCCGTACTCCTTGTTGTTAATCATCTGTTCAAACATCTCATTTCCTTTTTGACCAAGTTCTTGAAGAGCCTTGAGATCGATTCCTTCTTTGTGATTCTCCTGAAACTCGAGAAGAAACCCCTGAACGATTCCTGTGTATGCTGCAACATCTCCTCGTGTCTTTTCAAACTCCGTCCTCCACTGACCTCGCTCCTTCGGATCTTTGATTTGTCGAATCTTTTCTCCAAGTTTTTTGTATGAAAATTTCACATATTTTTTCAACGCCGTGAGAGCCTGTGCATTTTGCAAATCATACTGCTCAGCCCTTTTCTCTGCGGTAATATTCAAATTGTTGAAACGATCATCAATGTCCTTCAAAGCGGCAAGCTCTTCTGGTTTAGCATGCTCTTTCAAGAACTGTTCTTTCGCAACATTCCCTTCATTCCGACGTTCTTGTTCGGCTTGAACTTCTGCTTCGTTTCCCGATGATGTATTTATATCGTTCTGTTCTGGCATGAGATATTAATTTATAACTTGAGTAATCGTACTGTTAGGTCCATGAAACTTTCTTCTTTTCCTTCCCACTCGATGACGTGACGTGTGAGATATTTTCGTATGAGTGCCGGATCAACTCCCGCTAACTCGATAATAATATCTGGCAACATTTTCTGATGCGTACGAATGTACAATCGTCCAATAAATGGTGGGTGATAGAGAATCCAAAATGCCTTTATGTTTGAATAGGCAATCGTCTTTTTCCCGATCTTGATGCCAATATCTGAGATTTTAATTTCAATAGTCTTCGTCTCTTCGAAGTGGTCGACGCCATATGCGAACGCTGCAATCACCATCGCAATTCCGAAAAACCAGTTTCCATTCACAATCGAATAATACAAAATTCCGCTCATAGCGAGTGCTGCCAATGTGAGCCAGATGAAGCCCTTTTCCGGCTTGTGGCGAAATGGTGCCTCCCATGTTAAAAGCGGTGCGTGATCGAAATGAGAGCCATTGATATGGGCCTCTTTTATCATCGCCTTCTTCAACCGATAGTGTGAAATTATTTTCTTGAGCATGATTTTTTGTGTTTTATTTTTGTGTTTTTTGCTTTGAAAATCTTCTTTTGCGATCTCCTTAGTATAGCAGACTTTTGCTTTAGCGGCAATCCACCAACCCCCGTTTGTCGCTTACTACAGCCCTGTTTCTATAGACATATTTTCTATATATTTCTTAATATGAATATCTAAGCTGCATAAGCGTGACCTTTCCTAAAAGTATCTTTGGCGGAAGTTATTCCACAGAGAATAATTTTGTACTCCCACGCCCCTCACTTCATCCGATTTCCCTTGTTCCAAGGATTACATCGCAAAATCTGCCAAGTCCCCTTCGTAAGCCCGATCACGACTCCATCGGCCAACAACCGCTCTTTCATGTACTGAGAGCAACTCGGCTCAAATTTGCAAAACCCATACGGGAAAAACCCCTTCATCATCCCGTGATCAGGAGAAAGCGTCTTTTGATACGCGGTCACCACGCCCGACAACATCATTCGAGGAAAATGCCAGAGCCGCATAAGCCAGGCTTTCGTATGCTTCATAACTTCATGGATCAATAATACTTGGCAGGAGTCTTTTTCACGCCATGGTCGATAACCTCGAAATGGAGATGAATACCTGTCACACCGCGAACATTTCCGGTGCGTCCCATCTGACCAAGAACCTGACCCTGTGTCACCCTATCGCCCAATTTTACATTGAGGTGGTCCATATGCGCGTAGAGCGTCTGAACGCCATTTCCGTGATCAATAACAACATGATTACCATATCCACCAGCCCAAACTCCTGTTGTAGCAACTGTGACCTTGCCAGCTGCGGCGGCCCAAATAGGTGGTTTGCTTCTGTTAGCAATATCGAAAGCGTAGTGACCCTTTCGAAAGCCCTGCGTAAGCTCACCAATTGTTGGGAAAATCAAGAACTTACCGGCTGCTGGTGTTGTGTCTGTATTTGTAAAGTTGTCAGTTGCGGAGTCCCCTTTGACTGTTCGGGTGTTACGAGATGCGGAATCGCGAGCTCCTCGTGCACTTGCGATAGCTTTTGATGAAATCGGAGAAGCTTGTTGAATCGGCTTACCTTCTGGAACGAAGATAACCTGATCTTTTCCAATTACACCGCTCTGAAGATTATTCATGGCGACGATCCTTTCTGTTGGAACTTTGTAGAGAGCTGCAATCTTCTCTATGGTCTGCCCTGCGGCAACTCGATGAGAAACACCATCTGCTGGAGGAATATTTAATCTCTGACCAACCTTTAATTTGCTTGCTGCGGTAATGCCGTTTTCCCACATGAGTGTCTCGGAATGAATATCGAACTGCTTTGCAATACCAGAAAGAGTATCGCCAGACTCAACAGTGTACATAGCGGTATCCTTGAACGTTCTTTCTGTCTTAACGGTTTGTGGGCTTACTTTTGTAATATATCCATCCTGATCCGCAATGAGATTTCCATCCTGTGAAGCTTGACTAATGGCATCTTCACCATATTGGGCATATGAGACATCAAATGAACTACCAAGAACAGCGGTCACCATAACGAAACCTACTGTTAACGCTCCTACTCTCTTATAGAGTGTTCCTGCGGTTGGAGGAACGACGTGGTTGTCTATTTTAGCTTTAATCTGCTTTACGGCGCCTCCGACATGTCGAAGTCCCGTAGCTTTACCAACACTACGTACGGTCGTTATCGTATGCTCATGAAGACCTTTTATGCCCGTCATGAGAAGGCTATTCTTACCAAAGACACGTTCATGACGTCTTAGGCGAGCCATTGCGCTTACTCTCTGTGAGGGTGTTGTAGCTGACAAGCAGTTGGGGATTAGTTGGATAATTTCTTCTGCCTCTTTATCGACTCTATCGTGAGGTGGGTTTTTCGTCCAGAGGGGGGCCGTTGACTTTATGTAATAGTATGGTAATTGAAGGAAAAACTAATGACTACTAAAATACTATATTTTCTTTATTTTTAGCCATTTATTTGAGTATACATTTGCTATTTTTGAGTATACTTTTTATATACTCTTTACCTTGACCTTTGGTCGATTTTGTACTCAAATAGCGTTTTCCAGGGGGTCAGAAAAGTAGTGTTTTTACCACGGTATTTGCCTTTGTCAAACTACCCAGTGAAAATTTTCTTGCGATAAGCCAAAGTTTTTGCTATCTTCTGCGCACTTTCTGCTTCTTCTCTAAGTAGATGAGGCTCAAGGTTCTTATTAACCTAACCCAAAGAAAGATGGCTAACACTGTCGCGCCTGAGACAACTCGGGAGTATGAACTTATGGTTATTTTGCCACCAGATCTCACTGATCCGGAGCTCAAAGCCAAGGTTCAAGAGCTTAAAACTGCTTTGACCCAACACGGGGGCAAAGTTCTTAATCATGAGGTAACTCCTCTCCGTGATTTTGCATACCGTATCAAGAAATATGATAACGGATACTATGTAACGTTTCATTTCTCGTTCTCTACTGAGTTCATCAATGAACTTGAGAAGATGGTACGAATTGAAATGGGTGTTGTTCGACACCTTCTTCTTATCTGCCCAAAGAACTACGAGTTCAAGGGTCTTCAGGAGTACGCTCAGGAAGCTGATGCGATGCGATTGAAGGAGATGGAAGAAAAGAAGGCAAAGGATCAGGCTGATATGGACCGACGTAATCGTCCAGCAGCTCGACCAGCTCCACGAGCTGAGAAGCCAGAAATGGACAAGGGTCCAGTTCCAGCATCAAAGCCTGTAGTCAAAGAAGAAGTGAAGGTAGAAAAAGCTCCTGTTATGAAAACTGAGCCAAAACCTTCTCTCGACAAAGTTGACGAACAACTCAAGGCTCTTCTCGATAATCCAGATATTCAAATTTAATTTCATTACATTTAAGCAAACTTAAGTACATTTAATTGAATTTATGCGAAGCATTAACAAGGTCATCATCATCGGAAATTTAACGCGAGATCCTGTCATGAAAGTGACACAGAGTAATCAGCCGGTTGTTACATTCGGCGTTGCTACAAATCGTCAGTGGAGCACACGAGACAATCAGAAACACGGTTCGACCGAGTTTCATGAGATTGTTGCTTGGGCAAAACTTGCGGAGATCTGCGATAAGTACATTCGAAAAGGTAATCTTGTGTATATCGAAGGATATTTGAAGACTCGAAGTTGGGAGGATACTTCCGGCGAGGGTAAGCGATATCGAACTGAGGTCGTTGTTCAGGACATTATTATGCTTGAGAAACGAAAGCATGACGGCGAACAAGACAGTGTCGACCAAGAAATGGAGGCCGCTGCTACTTCCGGATTCGGAGGTGGCGCTGGTTTCGGTGGTGGCATGGGAGGCGGTATGAGCAATGGAAGCACCGGCCGATCATCTGATGAACCACCTCTCGACGAGCTTGATATCAATCTTGGTGGACTTGGAGAAGCTATTTCTCAGGATAACTTTTAAACTTTTTATTTCAGCCGAGCGAAACGAAGTTTCGCGAGGCATCTACAATCACTACTATGGCAACCTACCAAAATCGAAAAAATGCAAACACCGACAAAATCCTTCGCTTCTGCGATTACAAGGATCTCTGGTTGGTAAAGAAGTTCGTCTCACAGTGGGCACGAATCGTTCCACGTTACTACTCTGGTGTTCCAGTTCAGGCTCAGAAGAATATTGCTCTCGCTGTAAAGCGCGCACGTTTCATGGGACTCATCCCATTCGTAAAGTAATACGAACATTCGCGTTTATCGCGGAACTTACTACTCAATATAAAACCGCCCTTCAACGTTATGTCGTCGGGCGGTTTTTTTGTGTCTCAATCTGTGATCGACCACATCATACAAAATTATTTAACATCTCCGAGAAGAACTTTCGACTTCACCGAAGAAATCGTCACAGTTGGTCCGCCGAAGTCACAATCCGTTTCGCAGCCAGCTTCTGTGAGCTGATTAATAACTACTCTTGCTCGATATTTTTTCCCTGGAGCGAATGCGTTATCACATTGATTCGTATTATCTATGGCACAGAACAAAACTGGATCTTTGATTCCCCAAGGAAGGAGCTTCTGTGAACCCTTGTTGAAAACAATAGTACATACATCCCACCCTTCCATTGTATTTTCTGGACACGATATTGTTCCTGTTACCGTCTTCTTACCCTCAAGCGTTACTCCAAATCCACCTTTTAATTGAACATTTGTTACCTTCATGCCCTTCACGTACTGACCAACTTTTACGACGGTCCATGGGGCCGTTATTGATGCATCACCGAGACTCGTCGCAAAACTCGTCTGAGCCGTTAGGGATAAAAGGCTAGCGACAACCGTCACGAACGTAAGAAGCTTTCTCATAAGGAGGGGTAATAAATGAATACAGAGAAAGATATACTCTAGAGCGACAGTATCGTTACAGGCATTTAAAGGCCATTTTGTGTCACTCGTGAAAAGTGCCTGAGCTATTTTACCCGGAGTACTTCATGAATGGCTCGGCGTGATTGGGCGGTGGTTTGCTTTGGACCGCGATATCGCATATCACCTGTGCCGTGACCGACACTAAGACTTGATCCATCTCCTTTCATAGCAACTGCCATTTTACTATTGAGAGAGCCTGTGTCACTAGCCATGATCTGACCAAGGGCGGAATTTTTTTTCTTTGGTTTTATTGGTTTCAAGCCTTTATCTGTTACTGCGGTCTCAGGCATTTTTTCTACTTTTTGATCAGCTTTTGGATGTACATCTTGTACGACAGGTGCATCTTGAGGTTGTCGTTTTTCATCCCAGCTCTTTACCTGACTCATAAGACTCACGACATCCTGTTGTCTTGCCAATGTGACATATGTTGACTGTAATGTGTGATCTGGATTACCTCCTGAAACCACACCGAGTACATATCCGTTTATATCAGCTACCGGGCCTCCGGAATTTCCTGGAAAAGCTCTTCCACTCATTTTATGTAAAGTTCGTATACCTCCATTCAAAACTCCCACTTGATTTATTCCTTCATCAACTTCTGCGTCAACTTTCCATTCGTCACCAAGCGGATGGCCAACAATGGCATAGGCATTATTTTCCTGAAGAACGCCATCGGAAATGCTCAGTGCTCTTTTTGGATCAAATATTGGTTTTTCAAATACAATGATGGCCAGATCTTTTTCTATATCTCTGATTATTTGATATCGAACTCCTCCCTTCTTTTTATCACTAAAGATCTCTTGTGTACTCCGCTTTCCTCCGCCGTCCTCATTCATGGTATTTACGGCTTTTAATGTTCGGAGTTTTCCATCATCACCATGTGTGCAATGTGCGGCCGTCACGATAGTTGTCGGCTGAAGAATAAATCCTGCACAATGTCCTTCCCCTCCTCCTTCACTGTCTCCGAGACTTATTTGAACCGTTCCTTCGCGTAACTTTTTTCTGAGAGCTTCATTTTGGAGAATAGATTCCATTTGCATACTGGCATCATCGAAAATTTTTGCATCAAAAATCTCATTGATCTTGGATTTAACGAGCATGGAATTGTTTCTAATGGCCATTCCTATGAGAAATGTCGTACTTAACGCTGACAGCACAGAAACTGTTTTAGATAACCTGGAGCTTTTTGGTTGGTCTGGGATTTGATCTGGCGGTTGGAGGCGTGGGGTGGATTTACCGGCGCTATAAATGCCGCTAGGTTTGTAGCCTACTTTTTCCAACCATCTATTTCCTGTTTTTCCTGGTTCTTCTGGGGTTTTATTAGACATAATTACTCTGATAATTTCTCAATAATGAGGTGTTATTTTGAAGTATTCGCTGTAGTCTGTCAATGTTCGGTTAGGGGTCGGCAAAGGTGAGCTGACGTTTTGCGCTGTTTTTAAAAAGTTTTGTAATCGTTTTTCAGGCCCGGGCCTGGATTCAGCTTCAAATTTGACACCGTTTTTTAATTTGATGTAGTTCGATGCTTCGGACGTCCGGGGTAATTTCAAGGGTTGCCTCTAGTTTCGGCTTACGTTATAGTGCGGCTATGCAGGACATTCTTGAATTTTCAAAGCTGACGGACGAGGAACTTGTTGAAGTTCTGAAGAAACATAAAATCGGGTTGAGTGTGAGCGAGGCGCGGCACGTCGCCGAGCTTCTTGGACGTGATCCAACGTTAACTGAAGCTACCGTTTGGGGCATTCAGGGATCTGAGCACTGTTCATACAAGAGTAGTCGCAAGCATTTGCGAGGATTTCCTACACAGGCGCCAAATGTCATCGTCCCAGTCGGAGAAGATTCTGGAATTTTTTCGCTGACGGAGATTGAGGTAAATGGAAAAACCGAACGTTACGGCGTCATCGTGGCTCACGAAAGTCATAACCATCCGTCGCAGATTGTGCCGTATGAGGGCGCGGCCACCGGAGTTGGTGGAATCGTTCGAGATATTTGCTGTATGGGTGGCCGCGTCATTGGAACGATGGACTCACTTAGATTTGGAGATATTACACGAAATCAATCGAAGTGGATCGCTGGCGGAGTGTTCTCGGGTATTTCTGGTTATGGAAATCCGATTGGTGTGCCAAACCTCGGAGGCGATACTTTTTTCCACCCTGGATACAACGACAACTGTCTCGTAAACGTCGTTGCGGTTGGAACCGTTCGTGAGTCCGACGTGATTCATTCATACGTTCCTGACGAAGCAGCGGATCGCGGATATGACTTTATTGCCGTCGGTAAGCCAACAGATCGAAGTGGTATGGGTGGCGCATCTTTTGCATCAGCAAGTTTCGGCGCAGGTAGTGAAGAAGAACTTGAATCAAAAAAATCTGCTGTTCAAGAACCAAATCCATTTCTCAAACGACATCTTCTTGTCAGTACATACGACTTATTCAAAGAACTTCGCGAGCGTGGCTGGATCAACAAAGTTGCCTTCAAAGATCTCGGCGCTGGTGGAAACATCTGTTCAACTGTTGAGCTCGTTGCAAAAAAAGGATTCGGTGCACAAGTTGATTTGGAGCAGATTCACACGGCTTATCCTGGTATTCCTGCTCAGGTTATCGCCTGCAGTGAGACTCAAGAACGATTTATGTGGGCAGTCGATCCTGACATTTCTCAGTTCGTTCTCGATCACTACAATGTGAAGTGGAATCTTCCACTCGTTTGCGAAAATGCACGCGCATCGAAGATTGGAAAAGTTGCTCATGGAAATTATGTTTTGAAGTACAACGGCGAAGTTATGTGTGATGCAAAGTCAGAACACATCACCGAAGGATTCTTGTATGATCGTCCATATGAGACAGCCGTAAAGTCGCTTTCTGAGCCAACTTTTGAGATGTCTCAAGATCTTGGCTCCGTACTTTTGAAAGTATTAAGCAGTGAAAATGTCGCCTTCCGAAAAGCGATTTATGAAAAATATGATAAGAATGTTCAGGGTTACATGGTGATCGAAAGTGGTGAGTCTGACGCAACGGTCATGCGACCATTTCTCGATAACGAAGAACTTGGTGAGAAAAAATATGTTGGTCTCGCATCGAGCGTTGCCGGTAATCCGTTCTACGGAGATATCAGCGCGTACTGGCAGGGTGCGAATGCGGTTGTGGCTTCTATGCGTGCAAATGCCGCTGTTGGTGCTTATCCACAGGCTTTAACTGACTGTTTGAATTATGGAAATCCAGAGAAGCCTGCTCAGATGGCGGAGCTTGTTGATGGTATTCGCGGTATCAAAGAAGCTCTCGAAGGAATTCATCTCAAGGATCATCCAGAATTTGCAACACCTGTCGTCTCAGGAAATGTGAGTTTGTATAACGAAGGTGCAGGGGGCTCAGTTCCGCCTTCGGCGGTGCTCGCGTGTTTTGGAAAAATCGATGACTCGCGAAAAGCTGTCACGATGAAATTCAAAAAAGCTGGTAGTAAGATTTTTGTCATTGGTGAGCGAAAAGATGAGTGTGGTGCCAGCGAGTATTATCGCGTGGCTGGACTTGGACTTGGTAAGAACGTTCCGATGCCTGAGTTCGCAACGGTTGAAAAAGAAATCTTCGCAATGACTGATGCGGTTGCAGCTGGACTCGTTTTGAGTTCGCATGCGATTAGCGAAGGAGGTCTTCTCGCTGCAGTTTCTGAGATGTGCGTTGGACCTTATGCTGAAACGGCTGATGGACTTTCTGGATGCGTTGGCGCGTCGATCGATACGACAAAGATTGTTGGAAATGCGGGAACGGATGCGGGCGGCCGCACAGCTATGCTGCGCGTAGATAAAAAATTATTTAGCGAAACTGGTGGATTTGTTGTTGAGGTTTCACCTGATGCTGCTGCAGCATTTACAGCTGTATGCGCTGCGCGCGGAGTAACTCCTTATGAAATCGGATCGACTCTTGCTGAGCAAATACTACGCATTACAGGTGATAACGGTGCTCCTTTATTTTCGTTATCAATTGAGCAGCTCGCTGGTGC
>JBAYUX010000030.1:0-16834 GCA_041674865.1 Candidatus Altimarinota bacterium | reverse complement strand
TTGTTAAAATAAAGGGCAAGTGTATCAATAAAAAGTGGAATACCATAAATACGAAGAGCCGCAGGAGTACCGCCATCCGGGCGAACAAGATCTCGATCAGCTACAGCGACAAACGTCTGACGGAACTGATCAACCGACATCATGTCAGTCGGCAAAGGAGCGATCTTTTTCTGATGTTTATAAATCCATGCATTTGGAGCTGAAAACAAGTCTGGACCACCGCCCTCCGCCATCTCGTTAATAATTTGATCTTCATATTGAGCGTATGAAGGGAATTGAGTAAAAAGACGAATCGTAAGTCCAGGATGAGCTGTTTGATAACTATCAAGGAGTGGCTTAATCACCTCTGCATCATCGCCAAATCGATAGTAGTTCAATGTCATTTGCTCAACGGCACCCTTCTTTTGAGCCTTTTCTTTGAGAAAAAGAGAACATCCAGAAAGAGGCATTGCGAGAATCGCAAGAAGAGAGATATTGGCTAGAACTTTTTTCATAAATAATGAGGTGAGGTAAGACTTCCAAAAGAAACTTCGAAAGCATTATAGTTCCTTTAAGCCCTGATGCAAACCTTCTAAGAAGTATTTTTTAGAAATTGCGTAATAGTACCAATAATAAAAACTTCCACCGAAAGTCTTACGTAAATAATCAAAGAGAACTATCAGAGGTGTCGACGAAAAAATGGTGAACAGAAATTGTTTCGAAGGAGAAGGAACCTTGCCAAGTTCCGGATACTTTCGATCAAAAAGAACCGCGGCCTTCCCTATTGCAAACATTCGTTTTTTCAAACCTTCCTCATCCATTAAATGGTAGTGATAAGCGAAAATTTGCCTGTCATAGAAAAGCTGAAATCCAGCCTCCTTAGCCAAACGATAACCGAGTTCAATATCCTCCCAGCCGTATTTTAAAAACGACTCATCAAAAGGAAACTTCTCAAGGAGTGACTTTTTGAGAGAGATATTTGAGGTGTAGAAAAAATCATATGACGCCTCAGTTTTTCCGTCGAGCTTCTCATATGCAAATTGATGACCACCAAATCGACCGAGAATAATCGATCCATTCGTCATAAATCGATAAAGCGGCATATCAGGAGTTCGCGGATCCCAATCAATAAAACCGAGAACACCGGCATTTTCCTCAGGGTGCTGTTTATGCATATCCAAATGCCTCTGCACAAAATCCTCTTTCACAAAAATATCATCACCGATGAAGGCGATAATCTCGCCCTTCGCCTCTTTCACGCCTACGTTTCTCGCAATCCCCTGTCCTTCATTGTTTTTTTCAAAGTATCGGACAGATATTTTTCCCTGAGTGATAAACGAATTCACCACGTCGGCAGTCGCATCCGTGCCACCGTCATTCACTACAACAACTTCAAAATCAGTTGCAGCGCATGTCTGACGAGAAAGACACTCGAGACACTCCTTCAAAACATCTGCCCGATTGTAGGTAGGAATAACAATACTTATCACGCACTCATTGTAGCAGAGATGTCGTCCTCTGCCACATCAACTTCCTCAATCTGGACATCATCCTCAGTCGGTTCGTCAACTTCAGGAGCCTGCTCTCGACCCTTCCAAGTGAGAATATTCACATCCTGAAGAATAACTTCGGTGACGTACTGCTTCCCATTTTTTCCCTCAAACGAGTGATTCATGAGATTACCCACGATGAAGACCGCCATCCCCTTTTTGAGGTTTCGGCAGCAAAACTCGGCCTTTTGGTTCCAGGCCACAATCCGGTGGAAGTCGACGGACTCCTCGCTCGTCTTGCCGCCCCGGCGGTTAATCGCAAGATTAAAAGTAGTGACAGTCTTGCCTGTCGGAGTACTGCGAAGCTCCGGATCGGCCGTTAAATGACCGAGAAGCATCGCCTTGTTGTAACTTTTCATAAGAAAAAGTTAAGAAATAATATCTTAAGGGTAGCAGTCGGACATTAAAATTCTCTCAACAAAAGTTAAAAAAAAGATTACAATCGGCGCACATGTTTACAGGAATCATCGAAGAACTCGGGACCGTCTCAAAGCTGGAAAAGAAGGATACTATCCTTGTTTTGACCATTTCCGCTCCAAAAACAGCTTCAAAACTCAATTTGGGCGATTCTGTCGCGATCGACGGAGCCTGCTTCACCGCAACCTCGATATCCGAGGGTCTTTTTACCGTAGAGGCCATTCCAGAGACTCAAGAAAGAACGATCGTCAAAAACTACCACGAAGGCACATGCGTAAACCTCGAGCTCACGTTAACCCTCCAAAAAGGCATTAGCGGTCACCTCGTTCAGGGGCACGTCGACGGAGTTGGAACCATAAAATCGATCAACGAAAGAAGCGAAATCGAGATTTCTTTTCCGAGAGAACTCTCTCGATTTATCGCCTTCAAAGGATCTATCACCATCAATGGCGTCAGCCTCACCGTTTCAAAACTCATGGACAGCTCACTTCAAGTTTCACTCATTCCATTCACGCTCCAGGAAACAAACCTTGGGAAGCTCATAGTCGGAGATCCGGTTAACCTCGAAATCGATCTCATCGCCCGCTACCTCGAACGAATGCTCGACGCACAAGACGGCCAGGCAAAATATAACTTCCTCAAAGAGCGAAATCTTATCTAATCGAAATCAAACAACACACCCATGAAACTCAATCAATCCACCATCAAGAAGGCAAAAAAATCCCTCAATATCGCCATCATCCTTCCGCGATTCAATGACGAGCTCGGAGGTGAACTTCTTCAGAATGTCATCGATGAACTCGCCGCTCTTGGAGTGAAGTCGACACAGCTCTATCGTGTTCCCGGAGCACTCGAACTCCCCTACGCCACCTTCAAAATCGCTAAGTCAAAAAAATACGACGCTATCATTGCTCTCGGAATTATTATCCGCGGAAAAACGAAGCATTTCGACCTTGTATCAGAAGTTTCGCATCAAGGACTCATGGAGGTAAATCTCGATGAAGACGTTCCAGTGATTTTTGGTATTCTCGCAGTAGAAAACAAGAAGCAGGCCGTCGAAAGAGTACGAGCAAACAAGATGAACAAAGGCGCAGAATTCGCCAGGGCAGCAGTTGAAATGGCGCAGTTTCGTGCGTAAAATACGACTGATTTTTTCTACATATTTTTCCCATCTATCTTTTCACCCCTTCCATCATGGCAACGCTTCAGACCATCCGAGACTTTGACCCACAGGGCAAAAAAGTCCTCTTTCGTGCAGATTTCAATGTGCCACAAGATGAGCAAGGAAATATTACAGACGACAACCGCATCACAAAAGAACTTCCAACAATTACCTACCTCCTCGAAAAAGGTGCCAAGCTTATTATCTTGAGCCACCTCGGCCGTCCAGATGGAAAAGTTGTCGAGTCCATGCGTCTCGATCCAGTCGCCAAGCGTCTCAGTGAACTTCTCGGTAAGCCAGTCAAAAAGCTCAATGAATGCCTTGGTGATGAGGTAAAAGGCGCGATCGATCAGATGCAAAATGGAGAGATGATCATGCTCGAAAATACACGTTTCTATCCAGGAGAAGAGGCCAACGACCCAGCATTTGTTCAGGAGCTCGCAACGCTTGGAGAAGTTTTTGTTCTCGACGGTTTTGCTGTCAGTCACCGCGCTCACGCAACATCAAGCGGCCTTGGAACCGTTCTTCCAGCCTACGCCGGCTTCCTCATCGAAAAAGAAATGAAAGCGATGCAGCCCCTTCTCACGTCTCCTGAGCAGCCATTCACCGTCATTTTCGGTGGTGCAAAGATCAAAGACAAGATCGGCATGATCGATCAGTTTATCAGTAAGGCACAAAATATCTTGATTGGAGGAGGTCTCGCCAATACCTTCATCGCCGCAGCAGGCAATGAAGTCGGCCAGTCTCTCTGTGAAAAAGACAAACTCGATCTCGCTAAAGAACTCCTCGCAAAAGCCACCTCCCCATCACAAGTTATCGTCGCAACAGACGTCGTCATCGCACGAGAAATTTCAAACACAGCCGCTACGGAAGTCGTTGCAAGTAACGCTGTTCCCGCAGATGCCAAGATTCTCGACATCGGCCCACAGTCCGTCGAAGCCTTCAAAAAAATCATTGCTCAGTCTAAGACCATTCTTTGGAACGGCCCACTCGGCTTAACCGAATTCACTCCATTCCAAAACGGAACACGAGCTGTCGCACAAGCAGTCGCTGATGCCAAAAAAACCGGAACCTTCTCCGTTCTCGGTGGTGGTGACACAGCAGAAGTCCTCAAAACTCTCGGCTTCACCGAAGACGACTTCGGCCACATCTCCACAGGCGGAGGCGCCTCATTAGAATTTCTCAGCGGCAAGAAGTTGCCGGGGATTGAGGTATTGTACAGATAGAAAAATATATCTATTCAGATACTGTCTCTAAAGACGATCGTGTCTCTTCGATTGTTGCACCTACGGAAGCCTGTGCAATTTTGAGCTGTATTGCCTCGTTTGCAAAATGAGTCAGAAGGATTGTTTTAAGAGAATCTCTAGCTCCATCAGCGCGAGCATGAGCGGCAAGTTCACGATCCGAAGTACGCTCAAGTGTCGACATATGAGGCCCATAATGAGCAGTAAAAACACTTGCCCGAACCTTATCAAGAACAGCTGGTAAAACTTTTTGAATCGGCGTCAAAACAGCCACATCTTCAATAAGTTTTGCAAAATCAGCGGCCAACTCTGGGGAAAAATTACGTACAAGAACTCTCGGCATGAGACGATTAAACTCAAGAGCATGTTCACGACTAAATACGGAACTTGCAGTAGGAGATACTGCAGGGCCAGCACTAACAGCAGATTGAGTACCAGAAGTAGGAGAAGTACGTACCATACAATGTTGAGTTACAAAGACAGAAGCCCATTATAACAACAAAAATAATAATGTCAATAGCTCAAAGCTAAGATAAAAACAAGCCAAAGGCGGAGAGTTTTTTTGACTTACCAGGGCAACTCTGATAAAATAAGCACATTATGGCCAGCCAAGGCACTCGAGGTTTCCGCAAGGATTCCGTGGTCTTACATTCACATCTATAGCTTACGGCTATTGTGAATGTAGGCATTATGGCTAGCAAAGCACAACTAGACTCCTCCGTAAGAGGAGTCTTTTCAATTATAAAATTCTTGCTGCCAGCTTAATCTTTTTTAGCGCATATCTATTAATTTTTCCGATAGGCCTCTGTAGACGTTTTGAACTTAGAGTTTTTATTTGAGATAGCATCACTGTTTCGATTACTCCATTCACTTCCAAAGTAGAATAGAATCTACCTTTTTTCATTTTTGATGTGAGTGGAAGCGCCCAAAGCATTTCGTCATTAAATTTTCGTATAATAAGAATCGGACGCTCAAAATAGAGATTCTTACCATCAGCTTCGACTCCTACGTTTACCCCAACGGAACACCACCAGATCTCTCCTTCGCTGAATGTTGGAGGTCTTTTTCTGCTATCTAATTGGGCCTTAAATTTATGCCAATTTGTAAAATCTTTCGCCATTTTTTCTGATTACGGTATCAACCATAATACATCAAAAAATGGCTTATATAAAACGTAAATATTAAATTATTTATTACAAATTCGTAACAAAAAGTTAACAAATTTCTGACAAAAATGTTTCGTAGATTTTCCAATGAAATTCTTTTTTCTTCTGGGACATGTGCTTAAGCAGTAATCCACGATAACTCGCAATATTTTTCTCATTCAGGTGAGTATGTATGCGTCCGACTGAACGTGTATTCAATTTTCTCCCACGAGGCCAGATGATAACGCCAAGAAATCGAAGACCATGACGAGCCTTAATAATTTTGTCGTTTTTCGCATTCAACTCGAGCCCAAGAGAATCTCGAAGGAAAGTAATCACCTTATTACGAAAAATCTCGAGCTCTTCTTTTTTCTCAGCAATTAAGATAAAGTCGTCACCGTATCGGATGTACTCCTATGGCTTCAAACTATGCTTCACAAATCGATCCAGCTCGTTCAAATACACATTTGCGAAAATCTGACTCGTGAGATTCCCGATCGGCATGCCCCGCGCCGTGTGTGTGTGCGTGCGTGGAGCGCAAAACTCCTGATAACTTCACTCATCAAGCCGTAAGCACTCCCATCTTTCACTCTTCGAGAAAGAAGCTGGAGCAACACTTCCTGATCCACGTTATCAAAAAATTTCCGAATATCCCCTCTCCAGATGTAACGTTTCGGATACGACCTCAGAAACTGTTGAGCACGCTCTATCGCCCCCGTCAATCCTTTACCAACTCTGCATGACCATGCGTCATAGATGAAGGTTTTGTCGTATATTTTATTCAAATAATCGTATATCAGCCTATGAGTTACCCGATCTCGAACGGTCGATACCGACACTTCTCTTCTCTTATTGTCGCATACCATAAAGGTTCGATACGAACCGTGTTTATAACGTCCCGCTTCCAAATCACTGAATAATCCATAAAGATTTTCTTCAAGTTTATATTGAAACTCAGACAAATCACATCTGCAGTCGCAACCACAGTGCTGGCATTGGCTTGCTTTTTACACCCTACCAAGGAGTCTATCTGGCTCAAACGTGAGGGGAGATGTGCTGATTATTTACTCGAGACTTCTTCTTTCATGCAAAGTCTTTTTGAGAGTAAACAGGCTGTGGTAGCCCCAACAAAAAAAGATGCTGAGGTGGCTATTCACCACGTACCAGCATCTTAGTAGATTACGAAGAAAAAATAAAAGAGAAAGGAAAAGTTAAAAACCAAAAACTAAACTTTTTCTCCCCTCACCCAAGGCCGCGCACGCAAGTTGCCGCTCGAACTGTCAGGATCGTTCCTGAGCAAGTCCACCCGACCATTGGCGAAGCACGCGTTCGGCAGGACGTCAGCTCCTTCTGGACGCTTAAATGCAGTATAAAATTTGCGATCAAGTACTTTTCCTTGAGCTAGGGCATCTGCAGCTGATGGAACAGCAGCCTTCTGTGGCATAATATCCAATCCTTCATTCTGATATTTCTGCTCATAAAGATCAACCATTGCCTCGTTCTTTCGAGTTCCATCTTTGTTATCGACCCCATTGATATAATATATTTTTGGATCTTGTGGCATATCTTCAGTATCGACCGTAAGACCGAATTCCCACTCTTTTGCTCCGACGTTTTTCCATCCCTCATCCCAATAGCTATGACCCTTGATAGCTTCTAAAAGTTCCAAGGCTTCTCTTGGAGGAATGAACTTGAGGCGAACCTCTCCGTAGGCTGCAAGATTTTCGAGAGTTTTCGCTGGAAGACTGTTAAGCCAAGCCGTGACTTCTTGTTTTGTCTGAATACCTTCTGTTGGAATTTTGAGTTTCGTCCAGGTTGCAACACTTGATTCGTATTGAGCTGCAACTTTGTTGACGAGCTCTATCTGCTCAGGAGTTTTGATACCTTCGATCTGGTCGAGATACTGAGTGAGTTTTGCACGCATTGTGTCGCCCTCACGGAAGGTTGCCGTTGCAATGGCTTCTCGACGGTCAGCTGGATCGAGCTTTTCAAATCGGCCAAAGGCACGTGCAGCCTCTTGGTCAGGAGTGAAAAGTTTATTTTTCGGGTCGATACGATTTTCTGGACCTTCGTAGGGAGTAGACATGCTTTAGGGGGTTTATTATCTTTTAGAAACTGATGTGCTAATATTACACTTAATTTGTGAATATGTCAAGATTCAGCCTTAAAAGCCGCCTCCGCGCGGAGGCGTAAGTCCCCGCTTATCAGGGAAAATCATATCACACTCTAAACAGCCTAAGCCCCCTTCTCTCCCTTCTCTCCCTTTTCACCATTCCCGCCGAGAGTATTATTCGACCACCTTCGAATCTTATCTTCCACAACATCACGTGGTTGGGTGAATCTTTCACGAGCAATTTTGATAATCTTCTCACGACGAGATGGATCTGGATCCACGTCAACAGGCGGAAGAGATAACATTGAGAAGGTCTTGGATGGCATACCGTCGATCAGGAGTTTCGTATAAGCGGTATAACGATTCAAAGAGACGAGGTCTGGCGGCATAACCTCTTCACCAAACTGAGAAGAAATGAGCTGAGCGTCGTCAAATCCGAGCTGGAAGGAAACAACCGTTCCAACGTTACCAAAGACCGCATCACGAACCGTCTCGGGCATCTGAGCGATATATTGGTTGGCGATCGTAAGATTGAGCTTATACTTTCGGGCCTCGGAAAGAATCGTGGCAAACGCATCAGTGGCAAAGTTCTGGAACTCATCCACGTAGAGGTAGAAATCGACACGATCGCGTTCAGGAATATTCGCACGGCTCATGGCGTCGAGCTGGAACTTCGTAATAATCATCGAACCGAGAAGCGCTGAGTTATCCTCACCGATCGTTCCCTTCGGCAATTTCACGATAATAATTCGCTGGTGATCCATCGCATATCGAAGGTCGATCTCACTCTTTGGCTGACCAACAATATTACGAACAATAGAACTCGAAAGGAACTGCCCAACCTTGTTGAGAATTGGAGAAATAGCATCCATTCGCTGCTTCTCGCTCAGCTTATCAAACTCATGCAGCCAGAAATTTTTCACAACTGGATCCTCAACTTTTCGAATCATCTTCTCGCGGAACTCTTTGTCCTGGAGCATACGAGTAATACCGAGCATCGTTGCATTTTGATTGTCCAGAAGCGTCAAAATGGTATTTCGAAGAATATGCTCAAGACGTGGACCCCAGCTCTCGGCATAGATTTTTTTAAAGATACCAATAAGTCCAGAGCTGACAATAGAGGTAAGGCTCTCGTCGATATTATCAAGCATATTGAAGGCAACTGGGAACTCACGGTCGGAAGGATCGATAATCACCACATCATTCGTGCGATGCGACGGAATGAAGTCGAGAATACGGTCAGCAAGATCGCCGTGCGGGTCGATAACACCAACACCCTTTCCTGCGAGAATATCTGTATAAATCATATTTTCGAGAAGCGTGGACTTACCCATGCCCGTCTTACCAATGACGTAGACATGTCGTCGTCGATCTTCGCTCATAACACCAAACTCCTGATGATTACTTCGGAAGTCGGTCTTTCCAAGAAGCGTAAGATCGCTGAGATCAACCGTCTTTGGTGTTGGTAAATCGGAAGGTGGCTCCAATTTTCGGGAACGAACCCAGGCAATAGAAGGTGTTTGAACGAGCTGATTTGGAAGATGCCAAATCGTCGCAAGCTCTTCACTATTCAAGACAAATGGATCCTTCATCCATCGCATACGGAACTTTTCAACTATCGACCTATCCATAATAAATTCTCGATCAGTGATTCCATTCAAGAATGGCAAGTTGAACTGTTTAAACGAGCCAAGAATTTCCTGCAATTTCGCCTCATCGGTAGCCTCGTTTTTTTCTTTTGGCACATAGACAACACGCATATTTACCTCATAAAGAAGCTTCACGATCTTATCCATACGGGCAGAATCAGCAGTTTCCTTCTCGTGCATTTTGGAAGTCGCTTCATCGAGGAGGTCAGCCTTCTCGGCTGAAAGAACGGCAAATGGGTCTTTACCTGTGCCGGAAAAAACAGCCTTCACCCAAAAGATAAAATACAATGGAAAAAAGATGGCACGAAGATAGATCTTTCGAGTACAGAGAATATCGGCATACCGATCCTGAAGAATTTCAATATTACCAAAAACGCCCTGATTCATAATCCAAGCCGATCGGGTATACCAGAGACGCCACTTGTCCGCGAGCGGGCGCATCACAAGCTGGAGCCATACCTGATCATTTGGGTTGTTGAGATTCGCGAGCGCAGAAGTGATACCAGCCATTGGATCGACGTAGACGCGAGCAATACGATCTTCAAACTGCGGATATCGCTTAATAGGATCAAAATCTGGACCCTCAAGTTCCATTTCGACACCAACACCATTCTCAAAAAAGGCATATCGATCAGCATCCTCGGTTCCACCTCGTTTTTTCATAAGCCTGCCATATCGAGAATCTGAATAATCCTCTACTCTCTCAATTTCAACACTTGGGTATTGAGCATAAATCTGTCCCTCGACGAGATTTCGAAGTCGTAGCGGGCAAACAACATAGAAGCTCATCACATTATTAATATTCGCAATTTCCAAACTAATCTGTTCAGGCATTCGACCAAGCAGCATATCAAAAAAACTCAATTCTTTATTGATACTGTGAAATGTCGTCAGAATCTGCTCAGCCGCAATCGGGCCAAGTTCATTTTCTTTCGGAACTCGTACCGCAAGAACAACCCACTTCTGAGTAAGTCGAACACGATACTGCTGAAAAATGATAAACCAACGAGTGAGAATAACGAGGATAGCGAAGAGCGCGTAACCGCCAACAATTGAAAATAAAATAGTGAGAGTCATCTGTAAAGTAATGTAACAGGAGGATTATACCTTCTTCAGGTAAGACTGCAAAATAAGCATCGCCGCGACTCCGTCGCGGCGGCTCTTCTTCTCTCCAAAATCCAAACCAAACTCATCCAAAAGCGCCTCTGATTCAGCTGTCGTATATTTTTCATCCTCATACATAACCTCAATTCCAAGGGCCTCACGAACCTTCTCCCCAAACAAACGAACCTTATCAGTTTGTTCATTCTCAACATGCGCATCATCATACGGACAACCAAGGACAATCAAACTCACCTGCTCGTCCCGACAAAACACGCGCAAAAATTCGACAACCGCGCCGTGTCCCTTATTCTCCAAAACTGGACGTGGAAAAACCATGGTACGGTCGAAGTCTGTAACCGCCATACCAATACGCTTCAGCCCATAATCTAGAGCCAAGATGCGACCGGGTTTTTCACCCATAATTATTTTTTAGAAGCAGTAATCTCAACAGAAATGTGAGACTTAACCTCATCAGAAAGCTGAACAGCAAGCATCATCTTTCCAACCGTTTTGATCGGATCGTGAGATACGAGCATGCTATCAGTAAGCTTGAGTCCAAGCTGTTCCTGAACAGCCTTGAGGACAATATCAGCAGTAATAGCTGCGTAAAGCTTTCCTTTTGGAGTAGCTTTACCTGCAACAGTAACCGTAGCGCCTTCGAGCTTCTTTGCAACTTCAGCAGCATTCTTTCGAATCTGCTCAACAGCAGCAGTAGCTCGTCCTCGTCGGACCTCAGCTTCGTTAATACGTCCCTTAGTAGCGAAAACCGCTAAGCCTCGTGGGTAAAGAAAATTTCGAAAATATCCATCAGCGACGTTCTTAACCTCGCCTCGTCGAGCAACCTTTGATACAGCTTTTGTAAAAACAACTTTCATAACACGTAAAGTAAAGACCTAAATAAAGCCAGGCTAATTTATACAAAAAGAGCAGGCTTGTAAAGCGAAAATCACCTTCGCCCCCTCCCTACTGCCAAAGCTGAATATTGAAAAACCTATCCGCCGCGAAGGCTAAATGAGTCAAGACATAGCCCTTAAACTTATCATCCGTAGCATAGAAATAAACAGGCCTATAAAGGAATGCTGCTGGAATATCGCCGCTCACGGTCTTCGCCAACTGAACCAATCTCTTTGATTTTCGGTCTTCATCGACATATCGTCGAATATCCTCAATCAAAGCATCAGCGGAAAAGTTTCGATAATTTGAGAGATTTGAGCCCCCATCTGTCGCCTGAGAAGAGTGCCAGAAGAAATAGGTATCCAGGTCGTATCCAAGACTCTCTCCAGTCAAAAGCACATCATAATCATGCTGGCTCACAATATCAGCCCGTTCCTCGGGAGAATGTGGCTCAAGCTGAACATTAATGCCAATATCCTCCCATGACTTTTTCAAAAATTGAGCAGTAATCTCGTCTTCATCGGTACCATGATTTTTATCAGACTTCTGAAAATACACGACCCTAATTGCAAGAGGTGTTCCTTTTTTATCTTTACGAACATCGGGATTTTTTGGATTATCGTATTTATATCCAGCATCCGATAATGCCAAACGAGCTGCTGCTATGTCAGATTTCGAAGACCATTCTTGCTGGTCAAGCTCCATGAACGGAGTATCAACCCCAACCTTGCTTGGAAGTTGCTTAAGGAGGTCTTCTTTATTTAATGACTTTTCGAGAGCAAAACGAACACTGCGTTCTTTTACAAATGGACGACTCGTATTAAAAAATGCCGCACGATATTGAGGAAGTTCGTATGGATGAAGTGTAAATTTCGTATCTTTGAGTTGAGCAATCAAGTCTCCTGAAACCTTTGAAACTGCATCAAGATCGGAAATATTAGCAAGAAGACGATCGGACGAGGCATATGTTCGAATAACAATCTGTTTAACATGAGGAAGGCCCCCGTAATACTTATCAAACCGACTAAGTGACAATTTCCCAT
Organism: Candidatus Altimarinota bacterium; assembly: GCA_041674865.1. Classification (GTDB taxonomy): domain Bacteria; phylum Patescibacteriota; class Gracilibacteria; order UBA1369; family UBA12463; genus CALREA01. Next base: position 4,534 of record JBAYUX010000030.1, on the reverse strand, counting down.
CGCCACGACTATTAAGGATATATCCATCAGAAACCTTGTAAGGACCACTTCCTACAGGATTCTTGTTAAGGTCGCTTGTAAGCAAATCTCCTGGTGGAACTTTTTCGTAAACGCTTTTCGGCAAAATCCCAATACTAAAATTAGTAAGAAAGAAAGAGTTCGGCTGAGAAATTTGAAATTGAACTGTTCTTGCATCCTTTTTTGTTATAGTAACTCCATCGAAATTTGCCCTAAGTGCAGCATTGGAAAAATCCTCAGATTGAATAAGATCATGATAAGTAAAATAAATATCATCAGCAGTAACAGGCTTGCCATTGTGAAAATATACTCCATCACGAATGGTAAACGTATAAACAGTCTGAGTATCATTAAGACTCATAGTCGCCAGATCTTCGACCATCTTTCCTTTTGATGCGTCATACTTGAGTAAGCCGGAAAAAATAAGCCCCCCGACATCTCGATCAACATCATTGAAATTTACAAAAAGAGGATTGAGCACAAGAATACGCCCAACCGTACCTTCCACATATGTACTGTTATCCCCTGCTCCAGGAGACGCATGAATAGCACCCCAGCCGCTCAAGACAAAAACAACGAGAAGCATGGCAGACGTTATCTTTTCACCAAACGTATACGAACGAATGGTACGGAAAAAATCCCTAAACATGAGGTAAGGTTAAACCTTAAACAAACAAGAGAGCAATAGAGCATCCCACGAAGAGAACCGCAAGAACAACCGTAGCAATCGCGATAACTTTTTCAGCACCTCGCTTGCTGTGGTATACGTGTCCGATACCCCCAAAAGTAAGACTGAGTCCCGTTCCTCGCTCCTGCGTAAGGATGAGAAGGATGAGAAGAATAGAAACAAGAATCTGGAAAACTTTGAGAAATGTGTGCATAAAGATGTGTGATATAAGAGAGCTATTTTCGGAAAATGGTATTCAAAACCCAGTTCAAAAGTCCGAAAAGAAGGCCAGCAATAAGATAGCTTCCTTTGGTCGGAATAACAAGTGAAACGTCTGGGAAGGTGGCGTGAAGCATAAACGTCAAAATCCAAAGCAGAAAAGCATTCACGAAAGCCATAAAAAGGCCGGCGGTCACAACAAGAAACGGAAACGCCAAAATCTTCAAAAGCGGCTTCAAAAACATATTGAGGATTGTAAGAATCAAACCCGCAACAAGAAAGAACTTGAGTCCACCCGTATAACGAATATCTGGCATCATATAGATCACCAGATATAAGGTGAGTGCATTGAGGCCGAGACGGATAAAGATACTTTTGAGCATGAGACGAGAGAGTGAGGATGAGATTTATCGCGCAACCTTACGAAGAGATACTTTGAATTTCATCTCTTCAATAGCCTGGTCCATAGCAAGATCACTATCTTCGAGGTCGCCAGACTGACGAAGTTCTTCGGCGAGCGTTTCCTTACGAATAACGTTTGCCATTTTTTCCACAGCAGCGTTGAGCGCAGCGTCTTCAGATGTAATCAACACCACGATTCGATCACTGACATCATACTTCGCCTCCTTTCGCATATCCTGGATGAGACGAATCACATCACGAGCAATTCCCTCTTCGATAAGTTCGCTCGTAAGAATCGTATCAAGAATCACGGTGTATCCATTTTCACTCGCAACACCGGTGCCATCTTTTCCCTTATAACCAACTTCAAGCTCCTCGCTTGTAAGAGTGAAATCCCCTACTTTGTAGGTACCATCTTTGAGAAGTTCAATCTGACCGCTCTTTACCATCTTGATAATATTCTGAACATCTCCACCATATTTCGGACCGAGAACTCGTGACTTCGGAGTATAAATGATCGTAACCGACTCGCCGATATCCTTTACAAAATCAACCGACTTCACATTGAGCTCTTCGAGAATGACATCGCGATATTTTTCAATAACATCCTCGCTCACCATGTCCGGACAGGCGATCTGTACGCTCGAAAGCGGCTGACGAACCTTCATGGATGCGGCAGCGCGAGCACTATGTCCAAGATTTACAATCTGTCGAACAATATGCATCTCTTCGTTGAGAAGTGGTTTGAGAAGATTCTTCGTAACCGTTGGCCAGTCGGCAAGATGTACCGAGTCGGCAACATCTGGCTGACCCTTTACGAGACCCTGATACATACCATCCGCCATGAATGGCATAAATGGAGCAATCAAATGCGAAAGTGTGAGAAGAACGGTATGAAGCGTCTGGTAAGCACTTTGCTTATCCTCATCGGATTCTGACTTCCAGAAACGTCGTCGACTTCGTCGAACGTACCAGTTGGAGAGGTCGTCCGCGAATGCAATGAGCGGACGAGTTGCCGCCATCAAATTATAGGAATCCATAGAGTCGGTAACTGTCTGAACAAGCGTGTTAAGCTCAGAAAGCATCCACTGATCCAAAGTATGAGTTGGCTTAAACTTCGAAGCATCCTTCATCGGCGTCCACTTATCAAGCGACGCATATGTCATAAAGAATGAATGTACATTCCAAATCGTGAGCGTGAACTGCTTCACTATCTCATCGACATGTTTCTCAGAAAATCTCACATCATCAGCAAGTGTTGCCGGCGAGGTATAGAGAAAAAGACGAACACTATCAACTCCTCTACTGTCAAAAAGCTCTGTAGGATCAGGATAATTCTTCTTTCGTTTCGAAAGCTTTTCACCATCAGCAGCAAGAAGAATTCCATTCACGATAACATTTTTGAAGGCGGGCTTATTGAAGAGAATCGTTGAAATAACATGAAGTGTATAAAACCATCCACGTGTCTGATCGAGACCCTCGGCAATGAAGTCAGCCGGGAAATTATCTTCAAACTCTTTTTTGTTTTCAAACGGATAATGAAGTTGTGCATATGGCATGGCTCCACTCTCAAACCAACAGTCAAAGACGTCAGAAATTCGCTTCATTTCTGTACCGCATTTTTCACATGGAAAAACGATATCATCAATATATGGCTTGTGTAAGTCAATTTCACCGTCACGCATTGGAAGATTTCCGCCAGAACGTTTTGACAACTCTTCCTGGGAACTCACGCAGACGACATTTTTACAAACATCATTTGCGCATCTCCAGATCGGAATCGGACAACCCCAGAAACGATTTCTCGAGATAGCCCAGTCGCGAGCACCTTCGAGCCACTTTCCAAAACGACCTTCCTGAATATGTGGTGGCTGCCACGTAATTTTCTTATTATTGAGAATCAAATCATCCTTCACGTCGGTCACTCGAATAAACCACGACGTCGTGAAATAGTTCAACAAAGGCGTATCGCAACGCCAGCAGTGTGGATAACTATGTCGAATATTAAACGCATCAAAAACAAGTCCGTGCTCCTTCATATACGTCACGATATTCTGATCTTGAGACTTCACAAACTTCCCTGCCCAAGGAGCAACGCGATCAACAAACGATCCATCAAGCTTCACATGCTGAAAGAAAAACTCCGTAAGTCCGTACTTCGCACAAACGCGATGATCATCCTCGCCAAACATCGGAGCCTGATGAACAACACCCGTACCATCTTCCGTCGTAACATACGAATCAAGCACAATAACGTATGGTTTCTTTTCGCTTGAAGAAGCGGCAATAACATCTTTATAGAAATCAAAAAGTGGCTCGTATGACTTACCCTCGAGCTCATCCTGATCAACATCACTAACAATCGTATATGGTTTTTCTTTGAAGATTGCAGCAACGCGATCTTTCGCAAGAATATAAAATTCCTCCTTTCCATTTTCATCAACAGAAGAAACCTTTACATACGCAAGCTCTGGATTGAGACATAGCGCGATATTCGCTGGAAGTGTCCAAGGAGTTGTCGTCCATCCGAGCACATACGTATTTTCCATATCAACCAACTTGAATCGAGCAACCACTGAAAAATCCGTGATGTCTTTGTATCCCTGGCTGACCTCAAAATTCGAGAGTGTCGTCTCGCAACGAGGACAGATGTGCATCGACTTGTAACCTTCATACACCTTTTTCTTGTCCCAAATCTGCCCAAAAACCCACCAGATCGACTCCATGTACGAGTTATCAAGTGTCGCATAGCTATTATCAAAATCGACCCATCGTCCAAGACGCTTGATCAACTTCTCCCACTCATGCGTATAACGGAACACGCTTTCTCGGCAGGCATTATTGAACTTCTCAACACCCATGTCGACGATCTGTTTTCGTCCAGTAAGCTTCAGTTCCTTTTCAATTTCATATTCAACCGGAAGGCCGTGGCAGTCCCAGCCGTTCTGGCGAGGCACATAATACCCACGCATCGTCCAATACCTCGTCACGGCATCTTTCAACGAACCAGCCAAAATATGACCATAGTGCGGAAGGCCGTTAGCAAATGGAGGTCCATCAAAAAAGACATATTTTTTATGTCCTTTTCTCTGCTCTACCGATCGCTCAAAAACATGATTTTGCTGCCAAAAATCGAGCATCTCATGCTCTAACTCAGGAAAAGACTGACGTGGATTTACAGGCTGAAACATAGGAGTATAGGGTCAAAACATGGGAAATTATACTCAC
>JBAYUX010000029.1:0-16962 GCA_041674865.1 Candidatus Altimarinota bacterium | reverse complement strand
TTCGTTCCAATTACGAGTATCTTCCTCGTCTCAATCCCCGCCATCGAATCTCAAACCCGACTCATTCTCAACAAACGCCTCGACTACCAGGTGACACCAAAGGTGAGATAATGCTACAATAGCCTCACTCATTCACACGCCTCACTGTGGAAATCCGACTACTCAAACGCACTCGACCAGGTGTTTCAGCGCTTATTGCCATGATCATGGTACTTGCGTTTATGTTTACGATGTCTAGCGTCATGATCGCCATGACACGCTCTCTCAAAATCGCACAAGGTGGCGCCGCCGCAGATCAGGCTTATTTAAACGCCGTCACTGGTCTCGAACTCGGCCTCTATCAACAGAACAAGCCTTCAACATTCGTCGCTCTGGTAAATGGAATTACCGGATCAAGCTCGTATCAAGTTGGCCAACCAATTACCGTTGGTAATAACCAAGATCCGAACAATCAAAAACAAAACGTCATCAGTTTCAAAGTCACCGACACCCTCTCAAATGGCGGGAAAGTGTGTGGCGATGACAGCAGCCCAACCGAAAGCACATGCAATGCCAACAAAAAAATGTACTACGTCTACCCATTCCCGGGTTCTGGAACCATGGGTGGCAACGACTGTAACGCCGCAACGCAACCCATCGTAAAAGACGAACAGTGGTATCGCGACATGTATTTCTTCATCACCGGAAAACAGTACGCAGGAAACGACCAATTAAGTCAGAAAAAAACAGACAACGGAGCAAATCCAACCAACCCAAACAGCACAAGTACAAAACCCCCAAAAGATCAGTGGGACGAGTTCACCACCGTCGCCTACATCAACAGCTCCAAATTCACCACCCTCGACCACCCTTGCCTCTGGAACAAACTCGAACCTGGCGTCTCCGCCGAAATCCCCCTCTACAACGGCTTCATCACCAGCCCCAAAGACATCACCGAATTCTGGCTAAGAGTAAGAATGCCCTGCAACAGCGGCACAGTTTGTAGAGATAGTGATGAGAGGATGGTGGTAGACGTATCAAAATCCGAAGAAATAAATAGGGCAATCCTCTGGGACATCGTCGCCGACTGTTCTAAATCCTCAATAGAACAGGTGGCATGTTTTATAAAAGAAGTATCTACAGAAGCCGCAAAAGTAGATAAGTTGCAACAATCAATAATTCAGAAAATTTTTCTTAATAACGGAAATCCTGATTTTAATTCAAACCCATTCAAAAATATCGTATTAAGTTTCACAAATGGCACAAAATCTGTTTACGGACAAACATCTGCCCCCGTTAAACCAGATCTCTACACCTCTATCCTTTCATTCATCAAACAACTCGAACCCTGGAAAGATATGGTCAACCCAACCATGCATCTCTCAATCGCAAGCAGCCTTCCGCTAAAGGGAAATATCAACAAAGGAGAAATTCCATACATCCAATACCAAATTCTGTACAAAACCCTTCCCAGTGGCGGAGCACCCGACAAAGCTATTATCACCAACCCAACCGTCACTTCCACTGGACAGAATGGTGGATATACGATTAATCTAGAGTCTAGCCTTACAAAGCAGACTGGAACCTATGGCTATGCTTTGATTGGAAAATAAACTTGCAGAAGCATTAAAACAATCGTATAATCATAACCTATTCTTAAGTTATAACTTATGAATAACAATATTGGAAGCAAAATAAGATCTGGATTAGAAGGAGCTGGGCAAAAAATTGCCAAGTTAGCTCTTCGAAGTGCCGTCGTATTAGGAGCAATTTCCGGAAGTGTTCAAGATGTACAGGCCGACATCGTGAAAGGAGTTGCCATGGCAACAGGTGTTGGAAATGGTGGAGGAGGAATGCTCGCAGAACGTGTTGACCTCGACTGGGATCCAAAAAATCCAGGAGCAGCAAAATTAAGTTCACAAATCATAACCAGTAAATCAATTGATCAATCAGAAGCCGCAAAGATCGGTTATGATCATATGACATCAGGCAACAACCTCATCGCGCACCAACCGGCACAGGGATATGGACCAAACAGTGGCCCAGGGATTCACGTAAACTACATTGATAAAACATTCACCAAACCGCAAACCAAGTCAGATAAAATTTTTGACGGTACGAATATTCAGGATGCAACAACAGACGGATCGGGAGCTAAGTTTGGAATATATGATGAAAATGATAGGTTCCAATTATCCGAAGGCGCAGTACCAAGCGAAGATCAAATCATTGGAATTAGCGAACACGATAAAGAGCCAACGTATTTAATTCGAACATACCAACCGATAAGAGACGATAAGGGCCATATTGTGGACTTGAAATTGGTCGCCATAACTGACATGAACAATGATGCTGATTTCAAAACAACAAATCATCACCGTGTATTTAAAGACGTACTAGTATCAACGAGCTCGGATGGGATTGTTGTAGTATCAAGTAAAAATATGAATGGAGTATGGGGGAAAATAAATGTAAAAAGCATGGGGAAAAATAGCGTATCCGGTTGGGCTAAGAATGAACTTCATCCAGTTTTCGCAGGTAAAAATGGAGAGGCAAATGCAAAATTACAAAGCCTTGACACACTTGTGGTTGATGAGAAATTAACAACAGTAGAGACCGTTCCGGATAGTCATGTAACAACCTTCGACAACGGAAATTATCTCTTCTCGTATGACACAGATGGCTGCGCAAAGGTAAAGAGCAAGACAGGTGAAGTTGTGTCACTTGCAAAGAATCTCGATATTGATACAGACATGGGTTTTGTGCAGATCGCAGATAGCCCAAAAACATTCTTCGGAATTGGAATCAACACATTTACTATTCTCAAAATTACAAGTGAATCCCCTTTAAAAATCGAGGAGTTCACGATGCCACATACCGTAGCAACACCAAATGCCGCTGGAGCATTAACAGAGAGTAAGTATTCAGGAGGAAATCCTATTCTCTCCCCAATGAGAGACACAAACAAAGATGGCATCTCTGACTTCGTACAGAACGCGGAAGCCGTCGTAGTACAACCTGGCGCAGATGCTGGTACAGACACAGGCAACAAGCCGGATGCAGGAAGCACTCCTGATACTGGAGATAAGCCTGACGCAGGATCAACCGATACTGAAACTCCTCCGGACAATGGAGCAGAAACAGCAGAGAAAGATGCAGGAAGCACTCCTGATGCTGGAGATAAGCCTGACGCAGGAACAGACGCAAATGCAGCAGATGCAGGCGGTACCGCTATAGACTCAGCACAGCAAGGAACAGACGGCTCTAAGCCACAGGGAGGCCCAGATGCTAACAATATCAATGGTCCAGAAATCACCTCTCAACCACCGGCAAAACCTGGAGCAAAACCACCAGAAGGATGTTCTACGAGTCCGGTAAGTACAAACGGTGTTCGTGATACGACTCCACTTATCGTTGGTGCCGCTCTTCTAGCCGCCATCCGATTACGTCGCAAGGAACTCACTGGAAAAGATGAACCAATAGAATAGGTTCTTCAAAGAAACTTCTTATTCGCAAAGTTTGTGGTGTAGATCATCACATCTCTTTTACGTACGCTAAAAGACTGTTTCTATTGCCCACCGGTCTGTTTAACTCCCCCGCCAACGATACCATCGAATCCTGGAAGATTTTGAGCTGGTGGCTCGTAGTTAATAAAGACTGAATGTTTCGGAAGATCTGACACGTCGGTAGGATCAAGCTTATAAATTGAGCTTGATCGCTTACCCTTCTCTTCATTTACGGGATAGCCTGTATACTTCACTGAAGCGGAAACCTCTTCCGTGTCATCAGTAACATTAAAAGTGCCACCCTTTACCAAAGAAACATTCGTAAAATACTCGTCCCACGAAATAGGTGCACCATCGAGATCAGTTGGTACCGATCTCAAATATCCCAAACTCTTAAGCTGTTCATCTCCTGTATCGCCACCTGTAGTAGCACTATTGTTTGAAATAATCATTCCCTGAATATACAACTGTCCGAAGAGTGTGTTGCCCGGAGCAACTTTATAATCAAGAGCCGAGACACTTGGAGATCCGTTACTCTGCACAAAGGCAGTATCGGTGCCAGGTTTAGTTACAACAGGATACACAGATCCATCGGCATAAATCTGAACACGAAGATCGCGGACATCTGGGTAGACATACACATTTCCCTGTGAAGGGTCACTAAGCTTACTTCGCAACGCAATAATTCCCAACTGGCCCTTCGTAGAATAGAGGCTACCCAAAATATGCACATTACCTCCATCGACGATGATCGTTTTATTGCCCGCCCACTTTCCAGGAAGAATATTTACGTCGCCTTTACAGTAATAAACCTCATCTTTAGAATTCTCATTCTGGAGAAGCAGGCTACCACTCTGACCACAACTCGTTGATGCAACCTTCTTCCACTTCTGAACGTTGCGATAAACCAAATTACGAATCTGAGCTGGAGTAACAGGATTAACGGCAGGGTTAGCGCTAGTAGCAGTAATGTCATTAGAATTACCATTACTATTGAGATACCAAGGCGGACGAACTACCGTCAAAAACTCCCCAGGATTTCCAAATGGTCCAACTTTCTTTACTGCGGCATCGTCGACGACGATCTGGACTAAGTCACTTTTCTGACCAAAAAGACCAGGAGCACTATCCTTTTTCATCTGCCACTGAAAGTTGTAAGTACCCTTAACGGCAGGTGCCTTTATCTTGAAAGTAAACGTCTTGGATTTTCCAGGAACAATCGAACTCGTAATCATCTGGAGTTGACCTGGAACAGCAGGGTTTGGATCTGAAGGTACCTGCCACACAGCAGCAGCTGGATCAGGCAAAAGCATATAATGACCCTTGTCTGGCTGAGGTCCTGGCACCCAGGTCAAAGTACCACTATTTTTCATCGTAACCGAAACCGTAGCCTCCTGGTTTGGAACCATCTTCTTCGCCACCAAAACATCACCTTCATACGTCACGAATGTAGCATCATCGCTGTCACACTTGGTAGGATCGAGAGCGCAAACAGTATCAAAGGGAACTTTCATTCCAGCAAAAGAAATCCACTGGGCAGCGTCTGTCCAAGCCCAAGAGGTTGCAGTTGAGGCATTTAGTGTAGCGGGATTAACAGGATCAGTAACCGGAATTTTGACCGTCTTTGTAGGTAAATCAAGCGTAACCCCATGGTGACTCGTATTGCAATAAATAGCATCTCCATAACCAGGAGAAGCATCACATGTTATTCGTATCCAACCAGCATTACTCCAGGCATAACCATAAAAATTACCAGTAAGAGGATCTATCTCTACGCCATACTTTACGGATCCACAGCTCACACCACGATTTTTACCACTATAATTATTAGCACCTGATCCAAAACCAGGGCAGTACAAACTTATCCAACCAAGATTGTCATTCCAAGTCCATCCCTGCAAATAAACTCTATTTTTACCATTAGAATCCTTTGCTACGGTCGCACAAGCGATATTACCAGCAGGAGCATAATAAACAGGCTTTTGAGGAGGATTGTAAGTTTTAACCCCTGTTAAAGGATTAAGCGTCATCTGTGTATTATAAAAACTAACAGTAGGCTTAGTTGCATCATATGTACCGAAATACATAGCCCCCGTATTGGTATAAATAGAAGATGTAGCAAAACCATTGATATCAACAAAACTCTTCAAGCCAAAATTAACCGGAACAGTATCGCCCAAAAAGGCAGGCTGTGCGGTATTCCCAGCAATAGATACACAAGGAAGTCCATCAAATGGATCAGCAGCCCTCGCAACATCAACCCCACCAAAAGATAAAACAGCGGCGAATAATCCGATCACAAAAATGCTCGCAACTCGCCAAGAGTTACGTTTGAAGAAAGCACCATGAGTGAGAGGGGTGGTGTGATTCACTTGGCCAATTATACTCTAACGCTGCTTTGGAAACAACAAAATATATAATCAGTAACTTCTGATATGCATTTACAAATATGAGATCGCTGCTACTTCTTTTTTCCACGACCGCCCCATCGACTTGGACCACGTTCGCGTTTTTTTACCAAAACTTCTGCGGCCTCTTCGAGAGTAATACTTTCTGGATCAAATTTTTTCGACAAAGATGCATTTGTCTTACCATCAGTAACGTATGGACCGAATCGTCCACTCTTCACGCTCACCTCTCCACCGCTTACTGGATCAATTCCAAGCGTTCGAAGTGCTGCACCGGCAGTCGCCTTTTTCTGATCACTATCAGCAATAAGCACCTTCGCCTGTTCAAAATCAATCGTCAATGGATCGGCATCTGGCGGAACGGAAACATTTTTCTTCTCGCCAATTTTGAAGTACGGACCGAATCGTCCGAGAAGCAAAATAACATTTTCTCCATCAATTGCTCCGAGCTCTTTTGGAAAACTCAATAAGTTCAACGCCTGGTCGAGTGTCACAACTTCACGAGAAACATTTTTCGGAAGTGATGCGCTTCGTAATTTATTTTTCTTCGCCTCTTCTTTTTCAGCAAGTTTTTCCGCCTTCAAAGCCTCTTTCTGCTCCTTCGACATACCCTTTGTACTCACCTTCTTTACTTCAACTTTTTCTTTTTTCTCAAGGTGTCCAAGTTGAACATATGGACCGAATCGTCCGCTCAAAACAATAACATCAAGTCCCGTCTTCGGATCAACTCCGAGGATTCTTTCTTTGACGACATCGTCCTTGGAAATGTCAGTATCCTTCTGAACAATAAGCTTATGAAATGGCTCATAGAAGGCACGAATAACAGGTACCCACTCCTTCTCGCCATCAGCAATCTTATCCAAATCTTCTTCAACTTCTGCCGTAAATTTGTAATCAATGACCGCTGGGAAATGTGCAACAAGAAGATCCGTGACAAGCATTCCAAGATCAGTTGGTCTCAAGGCTTTTCCTTCTTTTTCAATATACTCACGAGCCATAATTGTCGAAATCGTCGGAGCATATGTTGACGGACGACCAATCCCCTCTGATTCAAGTTTCTTCACGAGTGACGCTTCCGTATATCGTGCAGGTGGCTTGGTAAAGTGCTGATCAGGAAGAAGTTTTTTGAGATCAACTTCCTCGTGTGCAGAAAGTTTTGGCATCAACTTCTCGCCATCTTTTGACTCTTGTTCATCATCTTCGAGATCATTTCCTTCCATATATACTTTCATAAATCCAGGAAAGACAACGGTCTGACCAGTCGCACGGAAAATATATTCAGGAGCACGGTCTGGTGTAATGTCCGCACCGACTTGCTTCAAGACGGCCTCTGCCATCTGACAAGCAACCGTTCGTTTCCAAACAAGTTCATACAATCGAATCTGATCTTTATTCAAATCATCTCGAACCTGTGACGGATCGATCGCCATATCAACTGGACGAATCGCCTCGTGAGCCTCTTGCGCACCTTTTTTCGATTTAAATCGTCGCGGCTCGCTGAGCAAATATTCTTTTCCGTACAAATCAGCAATCACGTGTTTTGCTTGATCCAAAGCCGTTTGCGACAAGTTCGTCGAATCGGTACGCATGTAAGTAATAAGCGCTGTAGGTTGACCACCGATATTCACACCTTCGTACAATTGCTGAGCAATCATCATCGTTTTCTTCACCGAGAAACCAAGTTTGCGAGAAGCCTCCTGTTGAAGTGTTGAAGTCGTAAATGGAGCAGCTGGCGAACGACGAACATCTTTTTCATCGATACTCGCAACGTGAAATGGCGAGTCTTTTACCTTATTATATATAGACATGGCATCAGCTTCGTTGCTGACAATCGCTTCTTTTCCGTGAATTTTCGTAAGGGCCGCAGAGAACTGCTGATGCTCTTTTGTGGCAAAATTTCCAACAATGCTCCAATATTCAACGGGAGTAAACGCTTGAATTTCTCGTTCGCGATCAACAATGAGTCGAACGGCGACACTCTGAACACGTCCAGCCGAGAGACCATATCGAACCTTTTTCCATAATAAAGGAGAGAGTTCGTAACCAACTAAACGGTCGAGAACACGTCGAGCCTGCTGAGCATTAACAAGATGTTGATCGATCTTTCTTGGGTTCTCTAAGGCATTTTTAATAGCTCCTTCCGTAATTTCATGAAAGACAATTCGCTCAATCTTATGTTTCTTCGGATCAACCTTAAGTGCCTCGAGAAGGTGCCAGCCAATTGCCTCTCCCTCTCGATCCTCATCAGTCGCTATCCAAAGTTTCGTATCTTTTTGTATAAATGACTTGAGTTCGGCAATAACTTTTTTCTTATCCTGTGGAATCAGGTACTGAGGTTCGAAATCATGCTCAATATCGACTCCCATTTTTGATTTCGGAAGATCGCGCACGTGACCCATTGAGGCACGAACGATGTACTTGTCGCCCAAAAAACGCGAGATAGTTTTCGCTTTTGTAGGAGACTCGACAATGACTAAATCTTTACCCATATACTTTCTGATTGTATTCAGAATTCGCCGCGTGTCAAATTGTGCATAACTTTTTGTCTGGAAGGCACCTCAAGATTTCAGCTTAAACAAGCCAAAAACAGATTTACATATTTTTGTAATTATGTCGCAACAACATGTTTTCAGCGCAAATAAAACAAAATCTCTTGCAAAAGAACGTGCGAAAATTATAATGCCTTTGAATTTCGTGATGTGGCCCTTGGTTTTCGAACCAACAGTTACATCCCCCATTCAAAAAATTATTTTTTTATCCCCATCATCCTATGACAAAACAGGATTTGGTAAACACAGCTGCTAACGCTGCTAGCGTTACAAAAAAAGCTGCAGGCGAGGTTCTCGATGCAGTTCTCGCTCACATCACTAAGTCACTTAAGCGTGGCGAAAGTGTAACAATCACAGGTTTTGGAACATTCCGTGTTTCAAAGCGACAGGCTCGAACAGGTGTAAACCCACGAAACCCTTCAATGAAGATCAAGATCCCAGCTATGAAGCTTCCTGCTTTCAAGGCTGGTAAGTCACTTAAGGACGCAGTTCGATAGTCTCTATCGGACAAATCCTCGAAGGATTTTTCTAAACAATATAAACCTGCCCCCATAAAGGGCAGGTTTTTTTGTTAGATTAGACCACGCTCCAAAATAAAAAACACACCTCTACCTTCTCACAAAAAAATCCAAGAAAATATACCAACTGTACACAATAAGTTTCCAAAGATGCTTCACCTTCAACACGACCCACACCAAACTTTTTCGCTTGTCCTTACTGTCACAGAACTGATCGAGAAATGAATCTCGCTCGGCGGCAATGATGTTATACATCGCACGGAACGTTCGATTCGACTTCATACGATCCCAGATCCAACGATATCGAACCTGTCTTTTGTAATACTCCATGAGATTTCCATGCTCATTCACACGATCGTGAAACGCCGACAAGGCGCCAGCATTTCCATTTAAGAAAGATTCAATAAGCGGTGCTGCCACCTTTCCAGAAACAACCGAACCCTTGATTCCATCGGCTGCAAATGCACCACACAAGCCAGCTGCATCACCAATCAAAAGAATATTTTTATGCGACACTCGAGACAAAGCGCCACTCATCGGAATAGGACTTCCGAATGCATAATGAGGTTTTTCAGGATCTCCATCAATCGTAATCGTTCCATTATCAACCAGCAACTTAGCAAATTTCGTAAGCAACTCTTGAATTTCTCCGACATCTTTTTGCAACTTCGCGAGACCGATACGGAACGCTTTCTTTCCATCAATAACCGTAGGAGAAAGCCATCCTCCATAACCAAGAGAAAACTCTCCAAACCAGAAATGATAAATCGTTTCTTCGGGATTTGGACCAAGATGCACCTCACCAAAGAAAACTTTTTCGCAGCCCATCAAAAAACGAGTATTACGATCGAGTTCACTCACAAGACTGGCGACCTTCGATCGCCCACCGTCGGCACCCACAAGAAAACGAGTTGCGACACGATGCTTCACTCCACCCTGCAAAATATCCACAGCTTGTACCGAACCATCTTCGGCTCGATCCACACCAACCAGCAAGGCCGATGATTCATAGGCAACATGAGCAGGAAGCGTCTCGGCAAGATGTTTCATCAATCCCCTCGTATCAGTTTGATAAATCCATGGCTCAGTTGTTGTTGAAAAAAAGTGCTCCTGGAAGTCAGGCGCCACGACACAAATCGTCGTAATAGGATTCGTAATATATTGATCTATAGGGAAAAACTCGGAAAATTCCTCACGAGTCCGAACGGTAATAAGACCGGTAGATTCAACTGTATGGAGCGCCTCCGGCTTCACATCGATAATCAAAGTCCGTAAATGGGATGGTAGGTGGTGAGCCAATGTCAACCCAGCAAAACTTGCCCCGACAATAACAACATCAAAGTCTGATTTCATGGAGGCATCATAAAGAACTCTTACCTTTCGGGCAAATTCGTATTACAATGAGCCAGACTCAAAACCCCGAAAGAAACCCATGAAAGAACTTATCGAAAAACTCGTTCAGGAAGGCAAAGAAGAGATTGCACGTGCATCAACACTCGCGCAACTCGAGGAACTTCGCGTGAAGTATCTTGGACGAAAAGGTTCGTTCACGACGATCATGCAGGGACTTAAAGATCTCCCAAATGAAGAAAAGCCTCTCGCAGGTCAGGCGCTTAATCACGGGAAAAAGGCACTCGAAGAAGCACTCGAAACAAAACAGTACAATCTCGAACAAGAAGAACTCGAGAAGCAACTCAACGACGATACATTTGATATCACTCGACCAGGCGTGCCATTCGCAATAGGTCATATTCATCCCCTCTCTCAGGTACAAAAAGAAGTAGAGGAGATTTTTGGACAGATGGGTTTTGCTATTATGGACGGCCCAGAAATCGAATCAGAACATTACAACTTCGAAGCGCTCAACGTACCGAAAGATCATCCAGCACGAGATATGCAGGATACATTTTTCGTCAGCGACAAGCAGCACGCGGAGCATGGAAAAATGGTTCTTCGCACACAGACTTCACCAACACAGATCCGAACCATGGAAAAGTATGGCGCTCCACTTCGAGCAATTATGCCAGGACGAGTATTCCGTTACGAAGCAACTGACGCATCACACGACTCAACCTTTTATCAGGTAGAAGGACTCCTCGTGGATAAAGATATTACGCTCGCGCAACTCAAGGGTGTCATGACAGAATTTCTCACACGACTCTTCAAAAAAGAAACAAAGGTGAGATTCCGACCAGGATACTTTCCTTTCGTAGAGCCAGGAATCGAGCTCGACATGTGGTGCCTCCTTTGCGCAGGAACTGGCTGCCGTGTTTGCAAACACACCGGCTGGATGGAGTTCATGGGGGCAGGAATGGTTCACCGAAATGTCCTGAAAGCAGGCGGTATCGATCCAGAAATTTACAAAGGATGGGCCTTCGGTTTCGGACTCACTCGTCTCGTTATGATGAAATACGGTATCGACGATATTCGTCACTTAATGAACGGCGACCTTAGATTCTTAGAACAATTTTAAGCAAGATACTTCAATGAAAATTTCTCTCAACTGGCTACAACGATTCGTAGAAATTCCAAATATTGATCCGAGCGAACTCGGACAGCTTTTTACCATTCGAACTGCAGAAGTAGAAGGTGTTATGAATGAAGGAGAAGCATGGAAGCACATCGTAGCTGGACAAATAAAATCAATTCAACCGCATCCAAATGCGGATAAACTTCGTGTCACACAAACAGACGTTGGCACAGAAAATGGAGGCACATTACAAATTGTCTGCGGGGCTCCGAATATCACAGAAGGCATGTGGGTGATCATCGCACTTCCAGGAAGCAAAGTCCGATGGCACGGCGAAGGCGATCTCATCACACTTGAAAAAGCATCACTACGTGGCATGGAAAGTAATGGAATGATTTGTGGAGGAGACGAGGTAGGACTTGAGACAGAAATAACTGATGGCGTTCTCGATCTAAAAGTCTACAAACCAACGAGCAAGCTTCCACTCAAGGCAGGCCAAAACATAGCTACCCTCCTCGGAAAAAGCGATGTCATCTTAGAAATCGACAATAAATCACTCACCCACCGACCAGACTGTTGGGGGCATTATGGAATTGCGCGAGAAATGGCGGCAATCTTCGATACAAAACTCAAACCATACGAGAAGGCAGTAAAAATTCTCAAGGACACAGAAATTCCAACTCACAAATCCCCTCTCGAAATTACCGTTCATGACAAAGAAATTTGTCCTCGATTCACGTCTCTCACAATCAAAAATATCCAAGTGAAAGAGTCTCCGGATTGGCTTAAGCGAGACCTCATCGCCGTTGGTGTTCGTCCAGTAAACAATATCGTAGATATCACAAACTACGTCATGTACGAACTTGGACAGCCGATGCATGCGTATGATAGAAAAGTAGTTGGCACCGATAAGCTCGAAATCAGATACGCTCACAAAGGCGAAAAATTAGAAACCATCGATCACAAATCACACGACCTCACGACAGAAGATCCTGTCATTACCAATGGGACACACGTCCTCACGCTCGCAGGAGTTATGGGTGGCACGCAGTCAGAAATCAACAAGGAAACAACGGAAATCATTCTCGAATCGGCCAACTGGCAGCCGGGAATTGTCAGAAAAGCCTCACAGAGACATGGGCTCAGAACCGATGCCGTACAGCGTTACGAAAAGTCTCTCGACTCGGAAATGACGATGCCAGCACTCCTTCGCGCGGCAGCACTCATCAAAAAACTCTGTCCAAAAGCAGAACTCGAAGGCGGAATTGTAGACATCTACTCTACAAAACTTCCAACAAAAGTTATCACCGTAAATCCAGAAAAAATTGCAGCAAAAATCGGAGTAGAAATCTCGCTCGCAGACATGAAGTCGATTCTACAGAAGCTCCAATTCAGCGTAAAAGTGCTCTCCGGTAAGCCAAAATTACTTGAAGTTACCGTCCCGTCATTTAGAGCGACAAAAGATATTAACAACGAAGATGACATTCTTGAAGAAGTTGCTCGTGCCCACGGTTACGAAAAAATTGCGCCAACACTTCCATCTCTCCCAATCAATCTTCCACGAGAAAACGAGCAGAGAAAACTCGAACACAAATCTCGAGACATTCTCTCTCTCAAGCTCGGACTTTCCGAGGTCTACAACTACTCATTCTACGGAAAAGAAGATCTTCAAAAATGTGACCTTCCAGAAGATATTCATCTGAAGCTCGAAAATTATCTCTCGTCAGAACAGACGCACCTTCGAACAAGTCTTGTTCCAAACCTCCTCAAAAACCTCATCAGCAACCTCCGTTTCAAAAAAGAAATGGCAATCTACGAGATCGGACGAACCTACAATGAAGAGCAGGAATTCTTCCCACGAGAAGAAATTATTATTACGGGTGCCATTATTAGTTCAAAATATCCTTCAACATTTCTCGCAGCAAAAGGCATCGTTGAAACATACTGCAACTCCCTCAATGTGACTACTCAAGAGTGGAAAAAAGGCATAACGTTCTGCCCTACCGCACATCCAAACCGATATGCAGAACTTGCAACAGCAGCAGAAGACCTGAGCAATGAGCCATCTTTCGCACGTATCTACGAACTCCATCCAGAAGTGGCAAGTGCCAACGACCTCCCATCAAACATCGCTATTTTTGAAATTAATCTTACAAAACTCCTCAAGGAATCGCTTGGAATCAAAGACGCAAAGTACAAAGCAATTCCAAAGTTCCCTGGTATCGAACTCGACATTGCCGTCCTTATAGATAAAAAAGTAACGGCTGGCGAACTCGAGAAGGCAATTAAGCATACCAACCTACAACTCATCAAACGAGCCTACCTCTTCGACCAATATGAAGGCGACAAGATTGAGGCAGACAAAAAGTCTCTCGCATTCAACATTCTCCTTCAAGCAGAAGATCGAACACTCACCGATGAAGACATGGTAACTGCCCAAAAAGCCATCACGGCGAAGATAGAAAGCATGGGAGGGGTGATACGTTAAAAGAACTATCGCCTATAAGCTTGCCGACCACTCGACAAAGCTAAAATTTTTCAGTATAGTACTGTTTGAATCTGTAACCGAAAAGGTTCGGATCGGTATACTTAAGGGAAAATTCAACCCAACAACTCAACACCATGGATCTTCATAAAAAAATTCACGATAAGTATCAAAACGCCATTGAACGACGTGGCAGTATGGGCGATGCAGCAGGAACGGTCATGAATAAAGTTTCAACATTTTTCGCACCAGGACCAAAGCGACCTTGGACTCCAAAACGGGTTATTGCCTGGATTATTACAGCAGGAATCGCAGCCGTAGCAATCGGAACATTCCTCTTCTTCGCATCGATCGCAATACTTTCAATTGGTCTCCCAAGTGTAGATAATATCGGCTCAACAACGGCACTCACGACAGAAATCTACGATCGAAACGGGACACTTCTTTCAACAATTCACGGAGAAGAAAATCGGGAATCAATCTCGTATGACAAAATCGCTCCTTACGCCCTAAACGCCACAATCGCAATTGAAGATAGTCAGTTTTGGGAACACAAAGGTTTTGATATGACGGGTATTGCAGCAGCCGGACTCCATCAGGTATTCGGAATTGGTCAGGCACGAGGTGGATCAACCATAACACAGCAGTACGTAAAAAATGCCTTCTTGACGCCAGAACACAGCATTGTTCGAAAAATTCGAGAGCTTATCATGGCAGTTCGTGTTGAGCAAAAATACGACAAGAAAAAAATTCTTGAACTGTACCTTAATCAAATTCCTTACGGTAACAGCGCCTATGGAATTCAGAAGGCAGCTCAGATGTACTTTGGAAAAAATGCAGCAGATATCACGCTTGCAGAAAGCGCTATTCTTGCAGGTATTCCGCAATTACCAACTTACTACAATCCATACGGAAGTCACCGTTACAGTCTCGTAAATAAAACATTCACTCCTGAAGAACTGCAAGAACGAACAATAAAAACAGCAAGTGACCTCAAGGAGAATGAGTACATCTCAGGACTCATTGGAAAAATGAACATTATCGACAACGAACATCAGGTCTATCTCCCTGGACGCGCAGATGTCGTATTGAGACGCATGAATGAGCTCGGATTTATCACAACCGCCGAAAAGGCTGCCGCACTGAAGGAGATGGAAAAGATGGAATTTAAGCCATACAAATCACTTCGAAAGGCTCCGCACTTCGTAGAATACGTTCAAAACTACCTCGAAGAAAAGTATGGAAAAGAAATCGTACAAAGGGGTGGACTCAAGGTATACACAACTCTCGACTGGAATCTTCAAGATGTCGCAGAACAGAGTATGGCAAAACGAGCGGAAAGTTATCAAAAAACCTACAAGGCATCAAATGCAGCGGCACTCTTCGCAGACCCAAAGACAGGACAAATTCTCGTCATGGTCGGCTCACGTGACTATTGGAATGCCGACATCGATGGAAATGTAAATGTCACAACTCGTGCACGTCAACCAGGATCATCATTCAAGCCATTCGTATATGCCGAAGCCTTCTTAAAGCGCTACACTCCAGCAACGGTTCTCTACGATACGCCTCTTAGTATTGGTCCAGATAAGCCACAAAACTACGATGGATCATTCCGTGGACCAATGTCGATTCGTACGGCACTTGGACAGTCACGCAATATTCCAGCGATAAAAGCATACTATCTCGATGGAGAGAAAGGGCCAATTATCGAGCTTGCGCAAAAGATGGGCATCACAACACTCAAACCTGATTTTGATTATGGATACCCTCTCGCAATCGGTGCTGCAGAAGTAAAGATGATCGACATGGTTACGGCATATAGCGTCTTTGCAAATATGGGAAAGCGTCCAGAAATGACTGCAATTCTCAAGATTCAAGATGCAACGGGAAAGACGATCGAAGAGTTCGATCCAAATTCTGTTAACCAGTGGGAAGATGCTCTTGATCCAGAAGTCTCGTATTTAATCGATAGTATTCTTTCAGATACCGCAATCAAAGTAAGCCAGAATTTAAACATTGCCGGTCACACTGTTGCTACAAAAACAGGAACATCTACCAATAAATCAAAATCAAAGGGAGTCGCCTACCCAATGGATTTATGGACTATGGGCTATACCCCTTCAATCGTTGGATCAGTCTGGGTTGGTAATAATCGAGGCGATCCACTCGGCGCAAATGCAGATGGATCAAATGTCGCCGCACCAATCTGGAAAGAGATTATGTCAGCCGCACTTAAGGACAAACCTGACGAAGCATTTCCTCGACCAGAAGGAATTAAGGATATAACCATCTCAACACTTACCGGACTTCTTCCAGGAGAGAACACTCCAGCCGACAAGCTGCGAACAGAAGTATTCGCAAGCTTCGCGATCCCAACGGAAGTAGAAAGTTCCTACAAAAAGGTGAATATCGACACACGAAACAATCTTCTCGCAAACGAATTCTGTCCACCAGAATACGTTCAAGAAAAAGCATATCAACTCTATAGTGATCCGTCGGACAATACGGCATGGAGAGATGGCGTATATCAATGGTTCAACGCGAACAAAGACAAGGAAGACACAGGCACCGTAGCGCCTCCAACAGAAGCGTCCCCTCTCTGTATCCAGAATAAACTAGAAAAGGCTCCTGTGGTCAGTATTACATCACCATCGGCATACGAAACACTCACAGACAGCTCGGTCAACGTATCAATAAAATATAAAGCGGATAATGGAATAAAAGATGTCTCGTATTACTTCAATGATATTATTCGCGCTACTCAAAGTTCAGCGCCATTTGATTCCGCTACAATAAAAGTTCCAAAAAATGCATTACCGGGAACGCCATATATCATTCGAGTCGTAGTGCATGATCAAAACGGCTATAGCGGTGAAGGTACCGTACAGATAAAAACTGCCGGAGTGGCACCTATAGGACCTGGACCAATCTCGATAGATCCTAACACTCCGATTCCAAGCAACATTCCCACAGGAATAAGCGGAAGCGCGCCAAATGCAATAGGGTTACCACTCTTCTCAACACCGTAATCACGTCAGATTATT
>JBAYUX010000028.1:0-17551 GCA_041674865.1 Candidatus Altimarinota bacterium | reverse complement strand
GCTGCTCGTGATCACTTCGCCGGATTCGAGAATGGACATGCCTTTTTCGAAGTCTTGGCGATTCATCGCGAACTGCGTGTCGAAGTAGACATCGTTGATCGGCGCACCGAAGATGTCGGGACCCTGGGTTGGTGCGTGGTAGGTCGTCCAGATCTTTCCCGGGATGAGAAATGCCTGGAAGTTATCGTTCGTCTTTTGCAGCATGATGCCGCATGATCCGAGCGAACCACCACTGAAAACCTGGACACTGTAGCCGGACCAGTCGTGGACAAAGGGTGTTGTCGAATTCTGAGTAGTCGGATAGCCAACCTTCTTGCTCCCGCCGTTTTTCACGAAGGAGTTGATGAAGGCGTAGGACTTTCCGGCATACCATCCGTCGGCAAACATTCCTGGAGCCACATTGTCTGGGTAGGCTGATGCGGTGAGCGTGGCGCTGGGATCGTCAGGGAATGACGAGGTCATTTTGACGGAGCCCTGTTCGAAGTAAAACTCGGTGGTGTAGATGTTGGGGCCGCTCGCAAGCGCAACGCTTGCGAGCGGCTTTCCATACCCATACACCGAGCCCTGCTCAAACCACCACTTCAGTACCGCATGCGGTATGAAGATTGCCTGCGCGCCATGACCAACCAAATCGTAAATGAGCGCCGACTTATCACCACCTTTGATGTACTCTTCGATGATGATGTCTTTGTTGTCTACGCCGTGCGAGTCGAGCAGCCAGTACTTTTTCTTACTCAGCGCGTAGCCGTTATTGCTCAGTGTCGTCGAGAATGCTTTGAATTTTTCTGCGACGAACTGATCGAGCGACTGATACTGAATGAGATTGTGCTGAGGGTCGACGTTGCACGAATTCTGATCGACCACGAGTGGCGGTGACCACTGCGCAGCGAGCGAGATTGGATCGACAGCGACGCCATCGATTTCAATCTGCACGTGAACATGTTCGCCGTCTGAGTTGCCCGTCGAACCGCCGAGACCAATAGGATGAAAACGATCAACCCATTGGCTCGACTTGACGAAGACCTTGTTCTGCGCGAGATGAAAGAACTTGCTCACGACCGACTTGTTGTGCCGCATGAAGACGTAGTTACCCGCGCCCCCATGACAACCCTTGTCACCCTTGATGCAGTCGTCCGCCATCTTTTCGACGATGCCAGGGCCAATGGCGAAAACCGGATACACGCCGTTGTCGTTGGGGATGTTCCGGTCCCAACCCTGATGGCCGTCGTAGGCGTGACCAGCCGACCAGTCGGTGACCTTGCCGCAGACGTCCTTGATCTCGCCCTTCTTCGTGTTGAGATCGTAGAGCGCCGTCGTGCCACTCTGCCACGTGTCCTTCCACTCCTCGTAGATCGGGTCGGTGAAGACCATGCTCGTTGGATCGGCGGAGGGGAGCGCGTACGCGATGGGCGTGAAGATGCTCGCGAGGCTGAGGTTGAAGATAACGCTGATACAGACCAGCGCCTTGATGAACAGGCGACTGCCGAATTTTCCGTGCAACATGACACTTCCTCCGAACGCTCATGAAAGCGTTACATGCTCAGGTAGAGCTCCTGAGTCTGATTGATGATCGAGTAGAAAGCCTCCTTGACCTTCGTATTGAAGTTCTCATCACTGATGTCGGGGTTCGAGTAATAGACCAAGTCGAGCTGCACGGCACCACTCATAGTGATAGGCGTGAGGGTGCGACGCATGTATGGTCCACCGGAATCGACCGAGGCCAACTTGAGCACCATGCCCTTGTAGTTAACCGTCTCATCAGGCGAACCCTGCAACTTCGCGAACCACGTATCGAACTCGCCGTCGGTGTACTTGCTGTAGGTGAAGTACTTTGTCGAAATTGTGAAGTGTGGCGTGACCAACTTCTCACTCTCGTCGAGCACCTCCTTCCCAGCCGAGTTACCGCTCAACACCAAGTCGTCGTCTTCCGTGACCTTCTTGTTCATCCAGTCTGGAAACTTGACCGTGTAGTTGTGCGGCTCACTGTTGAACCAGACCGAACTGCTTGTCTCGTCTTTCTGAAAGATCGGCGTCTGCGTTGCGGAATTCTGACTGCTGCCACTCTTCACATCACGATCTGCCGTGATGTCGTTCTTCGGATCCTCCTTGTTCTGGCTCGTGCCAGAATTGTTGACCTCGCTGCTCTTGTTGTTGTCCGTCGCGTCCTTGATGTTGCCCTGCTTGTCTGCACTGACATCATCCTTGTTCGCGAACATGCCTTCGTAGCCAGGACTCTGACACTGAGCGAGCGTGAGTACCGTGATGACCGAGGCGATCAGGATGCCGAGCACCGTGACCGCGCGCTTCCAGTACGACTTCCAATTCTTCCGTTCCATTTTCTGTTCCTCCATGTGATGTAGGTTATTGTGTAAGGCCCTTTTGACCAGTAGGATTTGCTTTTCTTGCATTTTCCCGCTGGTTTCAAAGAACAGCTCTTTCGAGATACCGTAACTCTAGCGCACCGACATTACCAAAACCTTACAAATTTCTAACAAATTCCTAAAAAATTTGTTACACTGAACCTACTCACTGACTCCTCACTCGTGCGTCACTCATCGAAACGTCAAGCGTTCACCCTTATTGAAGTCCTTCTCGTTGTTACGATTATGGCGATTCTTACGGTATCCGGACTCCGTGGTCTTATTAATGTTCAGCGAAGTGCGCGTGTGAATGATATGCGCGATCGGTTTTTGAGTTTTCTTGATATAGCTAGAAGCTATTCTCTTAATGGGAAACAGGTTAATTGCACGCTTGCTCCGAATGCTGGAACGCTATGTGTCCCAAAAAGCTTTGGTGTAGCTATTATTGACGATGCGACTTGCGCTGGAAGTGGCAAAAAAATTGTCCAATTTTTCTTCGAAGATGATACGGAAAAGAATATTCTTGCGAAGAACATTCTTGATTCTTATTGCCGCAATCCTCAAACCGTCATTACTCCGACCTATCCTGCTGGCGTCACTGCGCCACTCATTACGCAATTTTCTTACCTGACTCCATTTGGTACGTTCAATCCTGGATATAACTCTCAAGGTGTTAATGCTATCATTCTTGAGTTCTGCGATGGATCTACCTGTAACAACACCGCTCTCAAAAAATCCATAACTCTCTACTCGAATGTGGGCGTCCCTGAATAATATTATTGGTGTGGCTGCGCGTACGTTTTGTGCGTCTTGGCGGAAGACTCGAAAAGGGGAGACACTCCTCGAAATCTTGATTGCACTCTTTGTGTTGACGACGACGAGTGGTGCAGCGACGTTTATGATTATTCAGTCGAATCGGACGAGCACGGATATTCAGCGACAGTTTCAGGCGAGATACCTTGCCCGTGAGGCGTTTGAACATTTGAAAATGGTTCGTGATACGAACTGGATTCGATTTGCTGATAATAAAAATTGTTGGGATATTCGTTTCGAAGAAAAAGACTGTCCAAAGGTGAATCCGAAAGAGCTTGCTAGCAATATCAACACTGAATATGTTTACGCCCTCCTCTCAGGAAAACCTGGGGATAATTACTACCATCTCGACGAGACGAGTAATAATGAACTTGCGCAATGCGAAGCCTTTACGGCTGGATCAGCGAGCCCATTCGCTATCTATCTCAACAAAACCGCTAACCCGGATGATATCTATAACGGCATTATGTATAGTCCCGATCCCGTCGCTCCCGTCGATCAAAAACCACAGTTTTGTCGCAAGATAACGCTTACAAAAAAATACGCTGATGCTATTGAGATGAAGGTTCATATCTCCTGGGATCGTGGTGGCACAGGCAATATTGGTTCCCGAGAATATACCTCGTACTTGCTTAATTACTAGCGTTTTCTGTCATGAATCTTCGTATCAAAAAACCGGGTTTTACGCTTCTAGAGGTACTCATTTCTGCTAGTATTTTTGCGATTATTGGAATGCTTTCTACGAGTATTTATATCAACCTCAGTCAGAATAAACAAAAAATTGTCTCACGAAATCTCATCTATGACGATGCGCAATTTATTCTTGATCAGCTCAGTCGTGAGATCGCTTCGAATACGATTGATTACGAAGAATACTACAATCAGCTCGTCTTAGGTGGTCCTCCAGGCATGAACTTCGGGCATTATGCTGCGCAGTTTTACTATAATTTGAAAACAAATAAAGCCTATGAGGACTGTGTCGATCTTTCTACGAATGACGGAAAAAAATCCTGCGTGAATACGGGGAAAAATCCTGCTAATGATTTTGATCCGGATGGTGCCAATGCGTTTTATACAAGCATGACGGGCGATGTAGCTAAAACAGACAAGATTCTCTGTGACACCTTCCTTCCTTCTGAAGTTAAATCGAAATATTACGCCTGCGTTCAGCGGCTCTTCTTGATCAATGGCGACGGCAATACAAAAATAATGATCGGACGCGAAAAACTCGATTGGTCAGATACGGCTGGTGGTATTTCCCACGTTCTCAGTCAGCTTGTTATGAACTCTTATCAAGATACGTCTGTCTCTCCGCCAATTACGATTCCTCGCATTTTTACGTGTGCGATTTCTGGAAGTTGTACGAAAAACACGACGATCAACAACGGGTCTATCATCAACTTCACTGGAGCGAGTTCGGCGGCCGTAACCTATCCATCGAATAGCTCTGGAGAGGAGGATCTTGAGGTGAGTATTATGGAGGGTGTTGCGACGACTGATAATAATCAGAAGCCGATCGCGCGGGCATATGCTAAGGATTTTATTCCCTTCACTCCATCGCGCGTTGATATACAGAATATCAAATTCTTTCTCTCTCCTGCAGAAGATCCACACAAGGCCTTTGCCGAGGGAAATAGCAACGGTCTTCAGACTGATATTCATCAACCAAGTGTCACTATCATTTTGACCGTTCAACCAATTTCGAATGTTCGATACAAGACAAGCTATCCATCTGTTACCGTTCAGACGACGGTTACCCCTGGTCTTTTTGCTGAGGTACAGAGCTTCCCTCCGCAGATGAAAAAAGTTCCATAAAGAATATATGCACGGAACGTAGTGAGTACTGTGACATTTTTCTTCATCTCACGTATACTCATGTAGTAATTTTGACTTTATTTTTCATATTTTATGAGCCGACGATCTTTAAGTATTCTCATTCC
Organism: Candidatus Altimarinota bacterium; assembly: GCA_041674865.1. Classification (GTDB taxonomy): domain Bacteria; phylum Patescibacteriota; class Gracilibacteria; order UBA1369; family UBA12463; genus CALREA01. The sequence goes on along the minus strand of JBAYUX010000028.1, from coordinate 12,438 downwards.
CGTTGTTATCGTTTTTTCATTTCTTTTTGGTCTTCAAGTCGGAAAAGTGCAGGTGAACTCTACTGGCACTGGCGACAAGGCTCTCTCTTCATTTATTGATTCAACTATTCCAAGTAGTCGACCAAGTCTTTCTCTTTTTTGGGATGTATGGGATCGATTGCAAGGCCAGTACGTTGATCCGAAAGCCCTCAACTCGTCTACAATGCTCTATGGGGCCATCAAGGGAATGGTCGCTTCTTTGAATGATCCCTATACGGTTTTCATGGATCCGACTGAGAGCAAGGAGTTCAAAAACAATCTTCAGGGAACCCTTGAGGGCATCGGCGCAGAACTCAGCGTGAAGGACAAAAATCTTGTTATTATGAGTGTCTTGAAAAGTTCGCCAGCAGAGAAGGCTGGACTCAAGGCAAATGATGTTATTTTAAAAATTGACAATTCGGTCACAACCGATATGACGATTTATCAGGCGATCACTAAGATTCGCGGTGAGAAGGGAACGTCGGTCAAACTCCTCATGTACCGAAAAGAAAAAGGTGACTCCTTTGAAGTAACTATTGCTCGTGACACGATTCGACTCGATAGTATTACCTTCGAAGATAAGGGGAATGGCCTTTTCTACATCGGACTTCATCAGTTTACAGATAGTACAAAGATGGAGCTTGATGATGCAATTTCTAAAATTATCTTGAAGGAACCAAAAGGTATCATTCTTGATTTGCGTAATAATGGTGGTGGATATCTCCAAGCTTCTATCGATGTTCTGTCAGAATTCCTATCTGGCAAAAAAGAGGTTGTTGGCATTCACCGACGTGACACGAAGGATGATGTTAAAGATGTAACAAGCGGCAGTGGAAGACTCTCTAAAATCCCTCTCGTTGTCTTGATCAATGGTTCGTCGGCATCTGCCTCTGAAATCGTTGCTGGGGCCGTCCAGGACCTAAAGCGTGGCATTGTGATGGGCGAGAAGTCCTACGGCAAAGGAACGGTTCAGGAAATCGAAGACAACTTGGAAGGAAGTGCGTCTCTCCGTATCACTATCGCAAAATGGTTCACGCCACTTGGTCGATCGATCGATAAGGTTGGTGTTATACCTGACACGGTCGTGAAGTTAACTGACGACGATTTGAAAAAAGATCGCGACCCTCAGCTTGATGCGGCGATGAAGGTGTTGAAGAAGTAACAAAAAGAGGAAAGTCTGGATCTCTCAGAAACGGCTTCGGCTGCAAGCAGCCTGCAGAATGTTTCTTGCGATCACCAGCTCTTTCCTCTTTTATCTTTTACATCTAATGAAGACTATCTCGAGGTATTACTTCTTGCATGCACCCTTTCCGCAGCAACCGCCCTTTTCGTCACCCTTGTCGCATGGGCAAGCAAAGTAATGAACGACACACAATACTGCAGCGACACCGACGAGGTCGTATGTTACTGTGATAGCCATAGGCCAGCTACCGAGAAGCTTTTCTACGAGGTTAAAACTGAAAAATCCGACGAGACCCCAGTTGAGGGCTCCAACGAGAACGAGAGCATTGCAGATCCATTTCGGAGCACAACATTTCATAGAAAATAAGTTAGGAGATTTAATAGAGATACTCTAGCTGAGTTGCAATATATTTACAACTTGGCAGCTTTGGAATCTATCTTCTGAATCTTTCCGGTGGAGCCGTTGATCTCTACCATATCTCCGAGCTGGATTTGTTCTTTTGTGAGACTAGCTCCGACAATAACGGGTATTCCACTTTCGCGTGCCATAATGGCGAGATGAGAAAGAAGTCCGCCGTCTTCTGAGATAATACCCTTGATCGCGCCGAAGTATTCCGTGAGATCAGGGGAGAGGATTTTGGTGTAGAGGATGATGTTTGATAATTGCGTTGGTGGTGCCGATGAGGTGTCGGTGTTTTTTTCGCTTGGATTCTTGAGAAGATATTCTCGGTCGACGAGAACGCCGGTTGCGGTGCCCGCCGAGACGCCTTGAAGTTCTCGATTTTCTTGAATGTATCGGTCGGTGAGGCGGGCAGGGAAATGAAATTTGTTATATCTAAGATACTCATCTTTTCCATCCCATTCATTCATATCTGATTGGGGGAGTGTTTTTCTGATACCTGATATATGGGCTACTGTAAGCCATCTTCCATACTCTCGTAAGGCGCTATAGACCTTTGCCATCTGAATAATTGGCGTGAAATATTTTTTCTTCCAATCAGGAAGTTCGTCATACCAATTGCGGGCTTCTGGGGCTTCTTGTGCAGAAAAATTTGCGGCAACAAATGGCGATGTGTCAGCAATTTCGAGAGCATTTCCCTGAAGGGATTTTTCATCGATAATTCCATCCGGAAGATTCGCCGGAGCATCATTCTCAAATGTAAGCGAAAGCATTGATGCAGAAGATAAAGATTCTTTTTGTGTAGCGAATTGAAGTTTACTGAGAGCTTTTTGTGCCAAGAGATTGATCTCAAAAATGAGTTCGTAATTTACCATGAATGCATCAACTGTCGTCATGTCGGACGTAAACGCGTGTGTTAGTTTTTCAAGTATTTTCGATGGAGTTTCTACGGATATTCTTTGGAGCTGAATCATATTAAAAAGCGTTCTCCATGCACCTCGAATACGCATAAATTTTGGCTTATAATTCATGTCTCCGAAATAACTATATGACGGAAGAAGTGTTGCAATCTCCTGCTCTCGATTTACAAAAAGCTCATTACCAATGACTTCTAAAAATTTAATTGGTTTATAAATGATGCCATGTTTTCTATAAACCCTTTTTACTGGTCCCCCTGCGGCATAAATGCGATGAAGAATATCGAGCGTTACCGGAGTTGGCCGAGGAGCGATCTCGCTAATTTCTGTTTTTTCGAGAATATATTCTGAACGATCTTTGAAATAATCGTCGAGATATATGCTTTGTTCGTAGTCATTTTTCGTGAGTGTCGTAATCGGACGCGACTGAAGAAAGTACCAAACATCATCTCGAATACACCACTCAATGTCTTGTGGAAATTCGCTGAGCTGCTCGATTTTTTTGAAGGTTCCCAATGCGGAATGTATCTCTGGAAGAATATTATCTGGCATCTGATTCCAATGCAGACTATATCTTTTTGGCTTCACGGCACCACTTACAATATCTTCGCCAATACCTTTGTGATATTCAATGACAAGTTCGCGACCGCCGAGAGGATTGCGCGTGAACGTAATGCCCGAATAGTCGGCCTCGATATATTCCTGAATGATCAGGGAAAATTGCGTGAGGTCTTTTTTGAGCAGGATATGCGCATGCTGCACAACTGACTTTATTGCGTCGGCAAGCTGCTCACCCGACTGATGAATTTCTGTTTTGAACTGGCCCGCATATGAGTGCGCAGACGTGTCTTCGATGAGAGCACTTGAGCGGATCGCGTAGAGAGGTTTTGGAAACTCGTCGGTGATTTTCTGTGCAAGTTTCGTGAGGAATGTGTCGTTCCATTTTCCATTTTCATCTACAAGAGACGTGATCACTGATGATGGAATCGCTCTAAAATCCGGAACGTTCAATCCGGCATCCTGAAGCCTTTTGAGCGACATGGTCTTTCCTCCTATCTCGCTACGAAATTGATCGAGCTCGCTTGATGCGAGGAGTTTTAATATTCCCATGGTTTATTGTATCGTCCTAGAAATGCGTGCCCTTTCTTCTCAAGCTTAATTCCAGTGACTTTCGCGTCGAAGCAGCTAATGAAGTCATCACAGATTGTAATTATTGACTTTCCCGGAGGCACTTGCGCAAGCGCGTTTTCGACCTTACTCGTTGGCGTGTAGATCATTGGAATATTAACAGCTCCTGGTATGTGAGATTTGGCGAATTTTTCTGGGTCGCGCGAGTCTACGAGCGCGACTCCATTGTTTACATTTTTCTTCGTCTCGTCTGTTGAAAAAATCCGAACATAATTATCGTTTCCATATTTCGATGTGAACTTGATTCCGCCATCCCATTTTCCACCCCATTCTACCCAATCACTCGCGCCTTTTTCTATGTATCGCGCCTTGATTCCCTTTGTTCGAAGGAATTCTGCCACATCTTTTCCTCGCATCCCTGACCAGCAAAATACAAAGACTGTCTTGTCTGTCGGAACATCAATCCATCGTCCTGCAACGAGATCGGCAAATCGAATGTGATTACTTCCTGGGAAACGTCCAATCTCGTACTCCTCATCTTCTCTCGCATCGAGAACATACGTCGAAGCATTGACCTGTATCGCACTTTGAAATTCTTGATTCGAAACCGATATTACCGTCTCGTCCTTCACTCCTTGGGCGACAACCCCATCTACATTTGGGAGAGTTCTTACTTGAGAATTCTGAACGATTAAATTTCCGCTGGCATCTTCTCCTATGGTCATCAGTACCGCATATTTTGTTATGTCTTTGCCTTCTTTGAGCGTTAATTTCAGTGAATACTTCTTGTCATCGATTGGCTGAACATCATCAACGCTGACTTCAGTTACTTTTGCATACCAACTTTTAAATGTACTCAGTGAGACTGATTTTTTTGAAACGTTGTATGCGTCTTCTACTTTTCCATGTCCAATATTTCCATAATACTCACGAATAAACGCAATATATTTATTTTCTTTCGGCGTGTTGTTTTGTAAAAATGAAGGTTGCTGATCTATAACTGCATTACCTTTATCGTCTACTACATCACTCGTGCCATCGTCTTTTAATGTATCAAGCGGACTATTCTTTACTGCGAAAGACTCAGTGTTATTTTGACTATCTGTAAGCCATTTTTTATACTCTGCGTCTTGCGTGTACTGCCCATAATAATACGCTCCACCGAAGGCCACCACGACTATGACAAGCCCCGTTCCAATCCAAAAAAGTTTTTTGTGATTCATGCCATCGAAATACACTCGTGCATACTGCCTCACTGAGGCGAGAATCGCCGTGAGAAATAAGACGGCAATTGAAAAGACCTGGATAATCTGTGCCCCAACATTAAAAATAAAGTCTGGTGGGGAACGGCGTGGGCGCTTTTCGTAAGAGAAACTAATACTAAGCTGAAAAATATGATTCGGAGGTAGTGCTTCATGGGCTTTATTGTACAGGCTCTTCCTCTTTCCTGAAACGTTTTTTGTGCTATCATATCCGCGGTTTCCTTTTTGAATCCTTGACCCCCATTTTTATGGCACGCATCGCTTCGCTTCACGCTCGTGAAATTCTCGACTCACGCGGTAATCCGACGGTTCAAGTTGAATTAGTGTTAGAAAATACGGGTACGGGAACAGCACACGCAGTCGCGTGTGTACCAAGTGGCGCCTCTACTGGTATTCATGAGGCGGTTGAGCTCCGAGATGGCGACAAATCACGATACGGAGGCAAGGGCGTTCTCACGGCAGTTAATAATGTAAACGGTGAAATTTCTACCGCGGTTCTTGGTAAAGAGTGGGCTTCACAGGAAGAGATCGATAAGGCTTTGATCGCACTCGACGGTACTCCGAACAAAGGACGACTTGGCGCAAATGCGATTCTTGGCGTCTCTATGGCTTTTGCACGAGCTGTCGCAAAATCTGAGGGACTTGAGATGTATGAGTATTTCGGCAAGGTTGCTGGAAATACCGTCTTTGGTTTGCCAACTCCAATTATGAATGTCGTCAACGGAGGTAAGCATGCTGATAGCGGACTCGATGTTCAGGAGTTCATGGTGATGCCAATTGGAATCGATACATTCAAAGAAAAACTTCGCGCAGGTGCAGAAATTTTTCATGCGTTGAAAAAAATTCTCGCAGCACGTGGCATGGCTACGAGCGTTGGCGATGAAGGTGGATTTGCTCCACGTCTCGCAAAGAATGAAGAGGCGATTGAGGTCTTGATTGAGGCCATTACGGCAGCCGGATACTCAACTGACAAGGTCAAAATTGCGATGGATGTTGCTGCATCAAGTTTCTATGAAGACGGTGGATATGCCTGCAAAATTGGCAGCGGTTTAACTGGTGGAAAGGCGACATCTGATGAGCTGATCGAGTGGTACGCTGGTTTGATTCAGAAGTATCCTGTCGTTTCTATCGAAGATCCTTTGTTCGAAGATGATTGGGATGCATTTGGAAAAATGACTGCGCAACTTGGCGATAAAATTATCATCGTTGGTGACGACTTATTTGTTACGAATGTCGACCGAATCAAAACTGGTATCGAGAAAAAATCTGCAAACAGCGTTCTCATTAAGATGAATCAGATCGGTACGATTTGGGAATCGATCGAGGCGATCAAGCTCACACAAAGCGTTGGATGGAAGCCAATTGTTTCACATCGTTCTGGCGAAACAGAAGACACCACTCTTGCCGACTTGTGCGTTGGTCTCAACTGCCCAATCATCAAAACTGGATCACTTTGCCGCAGCGAACGCGTCGCAAAGTATAATCGGTTATTGGCGATTGAGGAGAGGCTGGGAAAATAAAGTATTGATGTGAATAATTGTATGATTTGAAAAGTATTTTAAAAAGGTCTGCATGTGCAGACCTTTTATATTTACTCATTTTCATAGATTCTACTTTTTTCCTCGCGCAACCTTTTCTTCCTTAAGTGTGCTTAATGTTGTGCGATCAAGATAGAAAACTTTTCGGTAACCCCTTCTGTCGGCAATTTCTGGATTGTAGACAATGTCGCAGCAGTAGTTCGTCTCCTCAACTTTAAGATAGCTTGGATAAACGGTGAGTTTATATGGAGGGAACATTCCATCAGCCAAGAATGATGACCGGAGTTTCCAAGCGAGAACATCATTAAAATTCATTGATAATCCACCATGGAAGTATTTATGCTGAGAAATAGATTCAAAACCAGAATCATCGGTGACATAAACTTCTGTTGGGCTGGCGGCCACAGCGCTAGGTCCGGATGCGCTTGCACCGTCAAAAACTTTATACGCGCTCTCGAATGACATGACCCCGAGGCTTTTTGCTACCTTTCCTTTCTCGGCCGTCTGTTCAAAGACGATAGTAACACTCAATCCATTCTCTGTATCGCTAAATGATCGTATACGAGCAACGACTCCAGATCCCAATTGCGTAATGGCATCTTTCTTTTTCACATCGATCTCAACAAATTTGAGGGCTGTTTCTTGTGGCAAAGTAGCTTCTATTCCTGCAGTAGGAGTTGTTGAGGATGACTGTGTTGGCGCCTGTACCACTGGCTGATTCGCTGATGGTGTAACTGCTTGCTTGGCGGTCCATGGCATATTGCAGCCCGAAAGAACGAGTGCCATTATAGACATCGCGATGAGAATTTTTGTCTTTTTCATACGTGAAATTTAGGAGATTGTCTCCATGGTATAGAACGCCCTGGCGCAAAGCAAGCCTACGACAACGTTAAACCTACACTTTATCTATTACATCTGGGCCATTTTTGGCTTGGCAGAAAATTTTTTAAATACAGGATTACCTCCCGGTCCGGTAATTCTTATTTCAAAATTATCTATGTATATATCATTATATTGCTTACTCTCTGAATCCGATCCATCAAGTGATACCTCTAGATGCTGTCGGCCATCTGTGTCAATCCCCTTTGCTGAAAGTAAACCCTGTTGAGGTTGAACCCCCTGGTAATTCCTATGGATTGTCCCAAAAAGTTGTACTTGTGGCTGACCACCGCAAGTTTCTTTTAATTGGCTTGTAATACCCCCTACGTCGATATCCAGATTTATTTTAATTCCCTCAACTGGATCGTACAAATACTCGCTTTCATACGTAAACTTATGAATACTCGTTTTTATTGGTTCGATATGTTCTGCAGTACTACAGGCTTCAGAATAACCACTTCCACCATTGCCGCCAACATTTGTTACACAACCTGTAGCTCCGATAGCTGCAATTGTTGATAAGCCTAATGCTACAATCTTACTAGTAGCCTTTTTCATTAACCCTGGCCTTGACCCTGAAACTGGAGAAACAGCCAAAACGTCTGAGTGTGATTGAGGTGTATTTTTGTTCATTTTCGTGTGGTATAAAGTATTTATTTGTTTGTTTGGTATATTTACGGCGTGTCGTCGTAAGGAGTATCTGGACCCCAACTTGAATCGAAATGCTGTTCTGGTTCGGCAGTAATTTTTTGAAACACTGGATTACCTCCTGGTCCGGTAATTCTTATCTCGAAATCTTCTACGCCGATAACATACGGTGTTTTTGAACCCTGCTGTGGTCTATCAAAAGAAACCTCTAAGTGTTGTCGTCCGTTTGTAACAATTTCCTTTGTTGAAAGCAATACTCCTGGCTCCTTGAGAATATTATTACCTCCGCCATGATCCCTATCGATGGTTCCATATAACTGCAACTGTGGTTGACCACCGCATGCTTGTTTCATTTTATTAGTGATGCCTCCTACGTCGATATCCAAATTCACCTTGATCCCCTCAACTGGGTTGAACATATATTCACTCTGATAAGTGAATTTGTGAATGCTTGATTTCACTGGCTCGGCCTGCTCGGCCATATCGCAAGATTGAGCGCCACTCATGCCGTTGTTATCCGTTGAACAACCAACAGCTCCGATAGCTGCTGCTGTCGATAAACCGAGTGCGACTATGCGCTTTGCGGCTGTTTTTACGATTCCAGGTTTTGATGGAGAAGTAGCGACCGGAGTATGTATATTTGGCTGATGTACGTCGTTGCTCATTGAATGAGAATTAGGAGTTATATGCTCTGCTATATTAACATATATTTTATATTATGTCAATTCTCCTAAGCTATTCTAGCTTCGACTTGTGTTGATCTACTGACTCTCCACAACTTCTTTGAGCCCGTGAAGAACGTAGTCCCAACCTTTGGAAGTTTCTTCGTAGCGGTCTTCGTCGTCGAAGTCGCCCTGCGTGACGGTCAAAACCGTGTCGCCTTTTGTTGGCGCGAGATCGAAAGAAACTTTGTAGATGTTTCCGGTCGGCGATGGAAATTGATACTGAAGAAATACTCCTGGTTCAATACGAATGATCACTCCATTCACATGTACCGTTTCTTGTGCTTTATAAATAATTGAACTGCCTGCTTTCCAATCTGATATCACGTGGCAACCAAAAAAATACTCCTTTGTAAATTCTGATTCAGTGAGCGCTTCCCAAACTTTTCTTGGATCGGCGTGAATGGTGATGGTTTTTTGAACGAGAGAGATCATTTGTTTGTTGGGTTAATAATTTTCCAAATATATCCAAAAACTGAGGCGACTCCGACGAGCGAGAGGAGGCCGGTTATAGCAATGGCGACGACCCATGCTACTGGATCGAAGAATTGCTGACGGTAGATAATTTCGAGATAGAGTCCACTACAGGTGATGATGCTAAAAAGAACCATCCATGCGAGATTTTTCCAACGATTCTCGTAGGTCGATTTACCCCATGCGGCGCGCTGCTCTGGTGTTGCGTTTTTCTGAACTTGTCGAAAAAGATCGAAGGCTTTTTTTGCGGTTCGAATCGTTGCGTTGGGATCACTATTTCTGATCATGTGTTTTTGCGTTATATAAATGCGGCTCTGTGATCACAGTATAGCGCATCTATCTTTCTACCGAAACTGTCTTTGGTTTTCTAAAAACAAGAAAAACTACTCCCGTTGGATCTCCATCTTCTCGTGGATACACAATGTCTTCCGCTCTGAGACCTTCGGCACATAAAAACTTTATTAATTCTATATTATCTTTTGCCCCTTTTGGAGAGAAAAGCCTGTGTATTCCACGATTCTGTCCGTTGAAAATCATGATTCTTCCACCTGGCTTGAGATATTTGAGAAAGTTTCTTATCGTTTCTTGGTAGTCAACGTAGTTCAATATGTCAGAAAAAATTACTAAATCCGCCTGCTCCGGATTACATTCTGCGCTTCGGTCGATTTCTAAAAAGTCACCAGCTTTTTGTAGCGCCTCTCGCGTCTCTTTTCTCGTCGTGTCTGCTAAATGATCGATATCGAATTTCATGTACATGAGATTTCCGTCTTGTACATCGGGTGCGGCAATATCTATGAGAATCGTCTTCTTTTTACCGTGAAACTCGTAACTGAGCGGGTACACCCCAGAACCCACGTCAATAATCACCTCCAACTCTCCCTGACGATCGAGTTCAGCTAATACTGGTCGAACAAATGGCATCTTATACTCGCGACCGTAGTGACCACCGAAAAACATTTTCCATTCTCGTTTTTGGTCAGGGCCTAGTTCGGATAAGTCTTGGCTTGATGGTGATGATTGTACTTGGTCCATGGGGCACAAAAAAATAGAGTATTAACTCTATCATTTTTTGTTCTTTTGTCAATTTCTCGGGTTTGAAAAACTGGCGGAGAGAGAGAGATTCGAACTCTCGCTAGGGTCGAAACCCTACTACAGGATTAGCAATCCCGCCCCTTCAGCCACTTGGGTATCTCTCCGCATGAGATAGGCTGGCGCAGTTTTAGAGCGCAGGCGGATTGTAGTCGTTTTTTTTCATGTTGTCTAGAATTGGCCTTTTAGCTTTATTTCTTGGTGAGTGGCGCCTGTGTTATGATGCGGCTAGTATCATTTTTCACTCACATGGATATTTCTCTTTTAGAAGCTGGCAAAGCTGTGATTCTTGGCGTCGTTGAAGGTGTTACGGAATTTCTCCCGATTTCTTCGACGGGGCATTTGATTGTGGCAGGGGATATATTGCATTTTACTGGTGAGAAGGCGAAGGTTTTTGAGGTATTTATTCAGCTGGGAGCAATTTTGAGCGTGGTCTGGCTCTATCGAAAAAAGATTTTTGATTTTTCCCAAGGGGATGCTTCGCTAGCGGCAGGCTGGATGACGTTCTGGACAAAGGTTTTTGTGAGTTTTTTACCGGCGGCAGTGATTGGTTTGTTATTCCATTCGTATATTAAAGAGCATTTGTTTACTGTTGAAACCGTTGCGCTCGCGTTGATCGGCGGAGGTATCGTCATTCTTGGCGTCGAGGCGTATGTGAAAGAAAAGGCGAAAGGCGGAAGTCTTCATCAGATACATCATATGCAGGCGTTTTGGATTGGTATGGCGCAAGTTCTCGCACTCGTTCCTGGAGTTTCGAGGTCAGGTGCGACGATTATGGGAGGTTTACTTCAGAAACTCGATCGAAAGACGGCAACTGAGTACTCATTCTTTTTGGCTATTCCGACAATGCTTGCAGCAACGCTTTTTGATTTGGTGAAAAGTCGCGGCGCCATTTCCGGAGGAGGCGATGTGATTATTTTCGGGATTGGTTTTGTGTTCGCATTTTTGAGTGGCATGGTCGCGATCAAAACATTCATGCGATTTATTTCGACGCACTCGTTCAAGGGATTTGCCTGGTACCGAATTATTTTTGGAACCTTGCTTCTGTGTGCAGCGTCGGCCCAAATTCTTTGAGCCATTTTTTCTGAATTTTGTGATTTGGCATCATGGCTTCAACCTGTGCCCAAAATCTCTTCGAGTGATTCATATGAACCGTGTGCGAGAGTTCGTGTGCGACGACGTAGTCGAGAATTTCTGGCGGCGCGAGGATGAGGCGCCAGTTGAGATTGATGGATTTGCGGCGCGAGCACGAGCCCCAGCGAGTGCGAGCGCTTGAGAGCCTCAAGGTTTTATAAGTGAGATCATGTAACTGTGCAAAATAATTCAGCCTCTCTGTAAAAACTCTTCGAGCTTCTTTCTTGTACCACCCAATCGGATGCTCAAGTTTCCTTGGAGTAATCTTTGGGCGCTTCTGCATTTTTTCCTGCTGCTTCTCAATCCAACCTCGCATTCTCTGAACGAAGCGTTTGATTTGGAGGTTCAGAACGTATTTCGGAACACGCACAATAACCGCTCCATCCTGATCTACCTGGACGGCGAGCGTTCTCCTTTTGGACCGAATTACTTTGCAGGTTAGAGGGATTGTAGCCATTGGCCTGGATTATAGCCTATATATATGGCTTTTTCTAGCTTCAAATCAGGCTTTTCATTGACTTTTGGTCGTTTATCTCTAAACTAATATCCGTAAGTTTTCCTTCTAGTTCGCGTTTTCGTTAGGCCCTTGGGTTATATATGAAACTGATCTTCTAGAAGAAAAAGGTCGGCTTACATTTTTATTTCCCACTTTTTTCTAAGCAATATGGCAAAGAAACTCTTCGTAGGAAACTTGTCCTACGGAACAACAGAAGACTCAATGCGCGAACTTTTCGCACAGGCAGGAACTGTTGAGACAGCTGTTGTTATCATGGATCGAATGTCAGGCCGTTCAAAGGGCTTTGGTTTCGTTGAAATGTCAACAGAGGCAGAAGCAGCTAAGGCTATCGAAATGTTCCACAACCAGGACTTCGATGGACGAAAGATGATCGTTAACGAGGCTCGCCCAATGGAGCCACGAACCGACCGTCCACGACGCAGCTTCGCACCACGCGAACAGCGTGACGAGCAATCATGGTAATTCGTGATTGTTTGAATTCATTTTGAATTTAGGAGCGACCCTTCAGCAATGAGGGGTCGTTTTTTGTT
>JBAYUX010000027.1:0-17968 GCA_041674865.1 Candidatus Altimarinota bacterium | reverse complement strand
CCACTCATCTGTTTATAAAACAGAAATGCAAAACCAGCAATCGCCAGAACACTTACAAGAATAAGAAGAGAAGTCATATGAACAAATGAGAGAATTACTATCTGCGACCGTAGAGTATCATGTATTTCAGGGTTTCAAAAAGGGATCTAATCCCGAACCTAAGTTATTATCAGAAGAAGCTTTGTTCTTTTTCAATCTCTTTTTAGCTTCTTTAAGATGCTCTGGCGTAGGAAGTTTCTCGGGCATAGTGCCTCCAAGCTCCTTGATCGTCTGTCGAACCTTTTTGCCCACAGCATAGTGTGTTCGATTTGCCTGATTTTCACCATAAATACTTTCACGTCGTAGCTTCGCCTCAGTCTGTGTCGTTCGAAAAAGGTTAGCAGCTAACTCTTCGCTACCCATATGATCCAAAATTGAATCGGTCTTTTTGAGCTTTTTCTTCGCATGAATATCCCGGTTTCTCAAGCCGCCATAAAGTCCAACATATCCGTAATCCTGAAAGTTCGCATAGTGAACAACTCCAGCCTTTTTCGCCGCCTTAGCCAGATTTTTGTTATGTTCTTTCATCTCTTCTCTTAAGAAGACCCGCTTACCATCTTCCGTAAGCTGATCTTGCATTTCTTGTCTTCTCGTCTGAATGGCAAAATAAGTTTGCGCCATAGCAATCTCCTCTTTTCTTGGATCTCCATTTTGCGCAATGAGATAGCAGGCGTAGCGAGAAAGGTGATAATTATCAACTTTTCGTAATGTCTCTTTTTCAGTTCCTGAAGCGATTTTTATCATTTCGCTCACCTCAGCGAAATGATCATCTACTGATTGCTGACTGGTTATACAGGCTTCCTTCGCCCTCCCAATCGCAGGAATGAATTTTCCATACTCTGTATATCCAAGAAGCCTGCACAATTCCCGTGCACTCCAGTACTCGGACCCATATTCATTCACCTTTTTTATCCGCTCAAAAATATTTTCAACCATGCGCCTATTATAGGTGAGTGTTTACTCACCGTCAATACCAAAACCCACACTCATCTTGCCAAATCTCAGTGACTATTGCTGAAGGAAAAGTTGCTCAAGGGATTCACGAGTAAATAGAGCTCTTTCTATGATTTTCACATTCTTAATATGAGTAAATAGAGAGGTAGAGTCAGCAAGAACAATAATTTTCGGAATCCCCATAATATCAGCAGTTCCGGCAACCTGAAGAGCATGTCCGCCTTTTGAGCGAGCTCCAGTAGATGCATCGGCAATAACCACACCAATATCTTTATGGTCGAGTTCAGCATGATTCAGTGCATCACGTCGAGTGCTTGAAATATGAATAATTACCTCAGGACGAATTTCTCTGATTTGCGCAGCAAGGGCAACTCGTCTTTCAAGGTTGTCATCAAAAATAAGAACCTCATTTCGTTTTTGAGTTCCGGCGGTAGTTTCCACAGTAGGTACAGCTTCATGATCAGCTACAGTTGAAGACGCGAGATCCATAAAAAGGTTGATTATATTGAAGAAACCGTCCGCATTCTACGAACTGGCAGGGGAGAAAGCAAGGGATTAAGCCAATTAAAACAACGTTCCCTTCACCTCCGCCTTGCTCAAGCTCTCCATGTACGCGCAATAATCACACTCCGCACCCGCCTCCGGTACCTCACTTCCATCTAAACATTTCTTCATCTCCATTACGGTCCCCACGATCCACCCGTCACTCCCCGTATATGGGATCAACTTCACCGTAAACTCCAACCTCCCATTAAAGGCAGGCTTATTCATATCTCCGTTGCAGTACACAAAATACCCCGTATCCGAAACACGAAACCCATTCATCCGAAAGAGCCACTGATACACCTCCATCTGTCTCTTGTATCCATCTTGCCACTCGGCATCCAGTGACACCTCTCCCGCCTTTGCCGTCGCCTTGTAATCCACCACGATCAACTCGCCCTGCGGGTTCACCCACACGTCATCTACGCCTCCTGTCACAAGGAAGTTCGTTCCCGGTACATGATACGTCACGCCCTGTCGCAATGAATCTCTCCACTCATCCATCCTCTCATGCTGTAGCGGCACGGCATCAATCCCATACTCCTTCATCAAAGGATGCGCCGATCCCTCCGCCCGATGAATATCAAACTCCTTCTTCAGCAACGCATCCACCGCCGAATTCAACGAAAACGGAAACCCCGGCGGTCGCCCCACCCCAAGTCGCCGATCATAAAAAAAGCACCTCTTACACTGCAAATACAGATCAATCTTCGACCGACTAATCCGAAACGGTGTCGTCGAATAAGGATCGTAGAGATTGCGGGTGCGTTGGGAGTTGTAGTATTGGGACATGGAGGATTAGCTTAGTATTTATTGCTCCTTATTTCTTCGAATCACGAAAGATATCGAGATATGTTCTATATGAATAGGACTGACCATATTTTGCATCCTTGTCTTTTGGTTGAAGAATATTAATATCAATGAACCGATCAATTACATGCTGTGCGCCTGCTCTCGTATATCCAGTCCACTGTTGGATCAAGGCTACATTTACGATTGGTTGCCCGTACAATTTAGGAAGTATGAGCGCAGCGCTCTCTGCTGCTCGTGTTCCAAGTTTTTGAATTTTTGCCATGTCTTTTTCGCGAAGCATGGTAATTTTTCCAACAATATCAATTGCTTCATTGGCAATTTCAATAACGCCATCCAGAAAAAAATCTACCCAGTCAATAAGTCCTCCATCTCTATATCCAGAGAGTTTTTCGTAATATAGCTTCTGGTGTTTTTTGAAAAACGATGAGAGAAACAAAACAGGCTTTTCCAAAAACTCTTCTTTCCATAAGTAAAAGGTGATAAGCATTCTGCCTGTTCGTCCATTGCCATCAAGAAAAGGGTGGATAGTCTCGAATTGTGCATGGATAAGGGCCGCTTTAATAAGGGTAAGTGTCGAATCACTTGCGTGCATAAATTTTTCGAGATCCGTGAGTGACTCGTGCATTTCATGAACAGGTGGTGGTACGAAACTGGCATTGCCTGGACGTGTCCCGCCAATCCAGTTCTGACTTTTACGAAATTCACCAGGGTCAGAAAAATGGGTGGCTCGCGCATGATCCATGAGCTTCTTGTGTAGCTCTTTAATGAATCGAAGGGATATAGGAAAGTCATCCGCGGTAACGCGCTTCATTCCGTAGTTCAGCGCGTTAATGTAGTGCAAAATATCATCAACATCCGCAGGTACGGCTGTATTGATCTTTGCCTCTGCCTCGATTGCATCAATCATTGTTGCCTGTGTTCCCTCGATCTGACTTGAAGATGCAGCATCCTTTCTCAGATACATTAATAAGAAGAAATCGGCATCCGGTAAAAGCTTGGTGATTCCATCGAGCTTCCCAAGTAGCCTTGTCGCTCGATCATTCTTCTTTAAAATTTCTGATCCAAAGCTAATTTCATCCTTCGGTGGGAATGCATTTGGTATAAATGCCTTAAATCCTTCCTTCTGCTGCCTATATATTCCCATTTTTATATTCTCCATAGTTTGTATCTATTTTTCTAAAGATGTATACAAAGTATATAGGTTTGTATACATTGAGTCAAGAGATAGATACAAACTTTTAATGAGTGAAAAGTCACTTTTTATTGATTCTTCTGCGCCTTTTCGGTATCATATCACCAAGTAACATCCTTATGATGTCCAGCAAATCTCCCACATCCTGGCTCTCAAAATTATTATTGGCCCCGATTATAACGGTGCTATTATTGACAATATATAATTCAGCAGTTACGCTGCTGCTACAACAGCATCTCAACGGAAGCAGCAGCGTAACTGCTGAATAGAAAAAATAGATATTTAATGGCTTACATAAGCCATTTTTTTGAATTTAAGAAAAGCTCAATCCTTGTTCCAATTTGTTCTACTGGAGCATGCCCCACCAATAAGCTATACTCCGCTTAGCTGAATTTTCGGCAAACCTAAAGTCTCTACACTCCATGACCTCCCAAAAACACCTCCACGAAAAACTCTGGGCAGCAGCCGAGCATCTACGTGCTAATGGAAGCCTAAAGCTCAATGAAATTTCTGAGCCGATTCTTGGTTTAATTTTTCTCAAATTTGCCGACGTTCGATTTATGCGAGCTAAAAAAGAAATCGAAGAAGCACGCCAGAGCGACGCAGTATCTACTACCCGTTCTCGTCCAACTTCTCCCGACGACTATATATCCCGAGGCGTCCTCTACATCTCAGAAAAGGCGACCTATACCTATCTCATGAGTCTTCCTGAATCCGAAAATATCGGTAAGGCAATCAACGAGGCGATGAAAACGATCGAAACCGAAAACCGTGAACTCGCTGGTGTGCTCCCACAAGACTACACCGCTATCTCCAAAAAAACCGACGAGAACAGTAAAATTCTCATCACGCTCCTCAAAACCTTCAATCAAATTCCCGACGATATAGACTTCGACGCCTTCGGTAGTATCTACGAATACTTCCTTGGTGAGTTTGCCCGTTCAGAAGGTCAGGGTGGAGGAGAGTTCTTCACGCCACAACCAATTGTAAAACTCCTCGTTGAAGTTCTCGAGCCCTACCATGGAAGAATTTATGACCCAGCCTGTGGTAGCGGTGGAATGTTCGTCCAGTCCGCTCACTTCGTTGCCCAGCACGTGAAAGGCAACAAGCAAGTTATGGAAGAGGTAGCCATCTGTGGCCAAGAAAAAGGAGAAACGAATGTCCGCATCGCAAAAATGAACCTCGCCATTCACGGCCTCTCTGGAAAAATCGCCCTCGCAAACTCATTCTACGAAGACATTCACAGCAGTATTGGTAAATTCGACTTCGTCCTCGCCAATCCTCCATTCAATGTGAAAGGTAAAGACAAAAATGGCCAGCTCATCATCGACCCTGCTCGCATCAAGGGCGACCCACGATACAACCTCGGTCTCCCCGTCACCCAAAAAGGCGAGATCACTAACGCCAACTACCTTTGGCTCCAAATGTTTGCCAGCGCCCTCTCTCCTCAGGGCCGTGCAGGATTTGTCATGGCAAATAGTGCGAGTGATGCCGGCAATGAAGAGAAGAAGATTCGTCAGCAACTCATCGAATCTGGAATTGTTGACGTCATCGTCTCCGTCGGAACCAACATGTTCCTCAACGCAACACTTTCTTGCACCCTCTGGTTCTTTGACAGGCGAAAAGTAGGAACTCCTCGCCAAAACAAGATCCTCTTCATTAACGCCCAAGACCTCTACACCGAAATCGACCGCGCCCACAACACCTGGACCGACGCCCAAATCGCCGAACTCTCCAGTATCGTCCGCCGCTACCGCGAAGAAGACGGCTACGAAACATACGAAGACATCAAAGGTCGCTGCCGCGCCGTCACATTAGATATTGTAAAAGATAATAATTTCTCTCTTAATCCAAGCGGATACATTGCAATAGTAGAGAAAGAGATGGATGACGTTGATTTCGAAGCTCGTATGAAAGAACTCATGAGTGAATTCGCTTCGCTCACTCGCGAAGCGCATGTATTGGAAGGAAAGATTCAGGGGGATTGGAAAAGTATCATGTAAAAATATATTAAATGCAGACGGAAGTCACAGAAAAAATAGAAATATCTGAATCAGTAACAGCTACAACCCGTCGTTCTGATGAAATTAATTTTTGGTTTTTAGTGAAGTTTAGTTTGCATCAGTCAAATATATACGATGACGAAAGAAGAAAAGCTTTTCTAATGAATGCTGTCGTAATGGCATTAAATACGCTCGAATCATTTTTTAATAATATATCTGAGTTTTATTTGGAGCCTGCGGCATATCAGGAGATCGACAAGTTGCAAGCACTAAAGCCAAGATTTGAAAAAGCTGTGAGATTTCTTTCTGGTCATGAAGGCGACGGAGTTCATGGAGATGTGCCAGGGCGTATGATTGGTGTAAAAAAAGTAGATATAATTAGTATTGAAGATTTTTTTCTTACTAAGCAGTGGCAGTCCATATTGAAGCTCCGGGATCTTAGGAAGAAAATTATGCACAGAAAAACTTGCGATAAGATCCATTTTCCCGAAGGAGGGACACCTCCTAATAATCAACCGTCAAACAAGGAGCCAGAGGTTAATCTTTCTGAGTCCGAAAAGCTTATATTAAATTTAGAAGAAGTATTTTACACTCTTCAGTCAATATTTAAGCAGAGTATTGTGGAATATATTCCACAGAGATTTGACTCATTTTTTAGTTTTTTAGAAATCAATAAAGATGTCGGGTCAGACTAGGTCAACTTGGGAGAAAGTGAAATTTAAAAATTTTGTACAACTACAGAGAGGTTTTGACCTGCCCCAACAGGATCGTATATATGGCAAATATCCTATCATTGCTTCAACTTCCATAACTGCATATCATAATTCCTTTAAGGTAAAGGCGCCCTGTGTGACTACTGGAAGGAGCGGTGCTCTTGGGGAGGTTCTATATATCAATCAAGACTGCTGGCCACTCAACACGACCTTATGGGTAAAAGATTTTAAAAGTAATCACCCAAAGTTTGTTTACTATAAGCTTAAAACCCTAGGTTTAGAAAAGTTTAACGCAGGAGCAGGTGTCCCAACGCTAAATAGAAATCATTTAGATGAAATAGATATAACTCTTCCCGATCTCCCAACCCAATCCCGCATCGCCTCTGTACTCTCCGCCTACGACGACCTGATCGAAAACAACGAAAAGCGCATCAAGGTGCTGGAGGAAATGGCGCAGCGGCTCTATACTGAGTGGTTTGTACATTTCCGCTTTCCTGGCCACGAAAAGGTTGAAATGGTCGATAGCGGCACTGAATATGGAATGATTCCGGAGGGGTGGGAGGTGCAGGAGCTTTACAGTCTTATAAGTATTATTTCAGGTTTTTCGTTTAAGAGTTCGACATATCAGGAGGATGGAAAATATAAAATTGTAACTATCAAAAATGTTCAGGATGGGGAATTTATTCTAAATTTTACCTCGTTCATAAATGATCTCCCTACGAATTTGCCGAAACCATGCTTATTAAATCGAGGCGATATTTTGCTTTCGCTAACGGGCAATGTCGGTCGCGTTTGTATTGTGTATGGAAATAATCATCTTTTGAATCAACGTGTGGCTAAATTGGATCCGGTCATTCCTGCTGCTCGAGAGTTTGTTTATTCCATGTTTCGACGACGAGAATTTCAGCAAAAAATGGAATCTATGTCGAATGGGGCAGCTCAGCAGAATTTAAGTCCAATACAGGTGAAAGAGGTAAAAATAATTATTCCTGAATCAAAAATTCTTGCTGAATTTAGTAGTCTCACTGCTGAGTATTTTGATTTGTTGGTTTTTCTGCAAGAGAGAAATTTAACATTGTCTAATGTGCGAGACCTTTTAATTTCTCAGCTAGTCACTGGGGTTAGAGCATTAAAATAATATTTATGAAAAATATTCAAATACCAAATACTGGTGATGGCTCGCAGATTAATCTAGGGGTAGAGAAAAGTATGATAATCATTGGATCCAATGGGGCTGGTAAATCGCGCTTGGGGTCTAAAATTGAGCAACTTAATGCCTCATCAAAAAGAATATCATCACAACGATACTTGCAGCTGAATGAAATTGTTCAGAAACAGGATTATGAGACCGCAGTTAGCACACTTAATAACAACTATAAGAATCAGCCTTCCATTCAGCCCCAAAATGATTACCAGCAGGTTCTAATTTCATTATTTGCGCAGGAATCACGAAGAAATGAGGACGGTATTAAGGCAATCCAGGCAGGTACTGTAGTTAATCAAGAAAATTTACCTTTATCAATTAAAGAAAAGGTTCTTGATGTGTGGAATTTCATTTTTCCGTACCGGCCTCTTAAGCTTGATAGAGATAGAGTTCGCGTTACTGATGATTCATCTGAGTTTTCCGCAATTGAGATGAGCGATGGCGAAAAAGTTGGCCTATACTTAATTTCCCAGATATTACTAGCAGCAGATAGTTCTATTTTGATTATTGATGAGCCCGAGCTACATTTACATAAAGCGTTGATGGTTCGACTGTGGAACAAATTGGAAGAATCGAGAAGTGATTGTATTTTTATTTATATTACTCATGATTTGGATTTTGCCGTTACTAAATCGTCAAGCAAACTTCTTTGGATAAAAAATTATAAGAATAATATTTGGAATTGGATTGAGCTTGATTCCAATAAGGTTATACCTGAAAATCTTTTTCTCGAAATCCTTGGCAGTAGAAAGCCAATTTTATTTGTAGAAGGAGATCGAGGTTCTCTTGATATCCAGATATATCAAGCGTATTACGAAAATTTTACAGTGATTCCTTGTGGTTCCTGCGAAAAAGTCATAGAGGCAGTAAAAGGACTTAAGGCGCATCCTCATCTTCATGATAAGAATGTTTATGGGCTTATTGATAAAGATTTTCGTACTAATGAGCAGCTAGCTTCGCTGAAAGCCGATGGAGTATTTTGTATTGACTTGAATGAAGTTGAAAATTTATTTCTTGTTCCCGAGGTAATTGAAATTACTTGTACTCATTTGGGAAAGATTGATAAAAAGGAAGAAATTATTGCAGAGATTAGGAAAATTTATACTAGGGATAAGGAAAAGGTGGCTTTTACTGCTTCAAAAAATCGAATGCACCGACATTTAGGTGAAAAATTTGGTACGGTAAAGAGTAACGATGATTATGATAATTTTAAGAAAGATATTTTTTCTGAGCTAGATCAGCTAGTAACGATAGTTCTTCCAGACATTGACGCTGAATTAGTTGAAATATTAAGAGCTTACCCACATAAGGGCCTTGTTTATGAGATACAGGGAAAACTCGAGTTTTCAAAGAATGGATACAAAAATTTAGTGCTTAGCTTTTTGTTATCCGAAAAGAGAAAAGAGCTGATCGAAATTTTCAAACTTTATTTACCTGAAATTCCATGAACCCCTTCACCGAAGATCAACTCGTCGAACAAACTGTTATAGACCTCATTAAAAAGGCCTGGAATGACCCTAGCTGTCATATTAATGCCTATACCGATGCTGATGACGCAAAATTAGGCAGAAATAATAGAGGCGAAGTGGTGCTGAAGAAGTTTCTACGAGAAGCAGTGGAGAGGATTAGTCCAGGGTTATTGGATGATGCGTACAATCAGGGAGTGGCGGAGGTGATGAGAGATAGGTCGCATTTGAGTTTGGTGAGGGCGAATTTCGAGATATATAAGTTGTTGAAGGATGGGATGGATGTGCACTATACGGATGAAGATGGAGAGAAGATTACGCAGCGAGTGAAGTTTTTTGATTTTGATAATCCACAGAATAATCACTTCTTGTGTGTGACGCAACTGTGGGTGGTGGGGGAGATGTATACGAGGAGGCCGGATGTGGTGCTGTTTGTGAATGGGATTCCGTTGATGTTGCTGGAGTTGAAGGCGTCGCATAAGAGCTTGGTGGATGCTTGGAAGGATAATATTCGAGATTACAAAGACACGATTCCGAAGCTCTTTTGGTACAATATGGGAATTATTATTTCTAATGGGACGGATAGTCGATTTGGGTCGATGACGTCGCCGTTTGAGTATTTCAATGACTGGAAGAAGGTGGCAAGTGAGGATGAAGAGCCGAGGACGGATCTGGGTGGGATGATTCTGGGTGTGTGTGATCGGGGACGTATGCTGGATATTTTTGAGAACTTCGTATTGTTTGATGAGTCGAAGGCAGAGGTGAAGAAAATTGTGCCAAGGTACTTCCAGTATTATGGCGTTAATAAGGCGTTTCAGAATGTTTTGGACCGCAAGGAGAATAAGGGTCGACTGGGAGTTTTCTGGCATACACAGGGATCCGGGAAATCGTATTCGATGGTGTATTTGTCGCAGAAGGTTTTGCGGAAGGTTCCGGGGAATTTTACGTTTGTGATTGTTACGGATCGAGTGCAGCTAGACGATCAGGCCTATGACAATTTTGCCTATGTGGGTGCGGTGTATGGCGAAGAGGTACAGGCTGATAGTGTGAAGAATTTGAAGATATTGCTGGCGCAGGATCATCGACAGATTTTTACCACCATTCAGAAATTTCAGGATATCGAGGGAGCGATTTCGGAGCGGGACGACATTATTGTCATGACGGATGAAGCGCATCGTACTCAATATGATCGTATGGCACAGAATATGAGAAAAGCGCTTCCTAATGCGTCATTTATTGGTTTTACCGGAACGCCACTGATGAGCGAAGGAGAGGGGAAGACTCGAGATACGTTCGGTGAGTATGTGTCGGTGTATAATTTCGGTCAGTCGGTTAAGGATGGAGCGACCGTGCCGTTGTATTATGAAAATCGCGTTCCAAGACTGAAAAACGTGAATGTAAATCTGGAGCAAGAAATCGAGAAGGTGATGGATTTTTATGATTTGAATGATGAGGAAGAGGAGAAGTTGGAGAGCGAGTTCTCGACGTTTTATCAGCTAGTGACTCGTGAAGATCGTTTGAATGCGATTGCTAGGGATATCGTGGAGCACTTCGTCGGACGTGGATACGACGGCAAGGCGATGGTAGTTTCTGTCGATAAGAAAACGGCGGTGCGTATGTACGTGAAGGTTCGAGCCGAGTGGGATCGATATATTGCGAAGTTGAGGATGGATTTGTCGCGAGCCGTGGATGAGCGGGAACATGCGAAGATTTCTGAAGAGTTGCGATTGCACGAAAATGTGGATATGGCAGTCGTAGTGAGCCAGAGCCAGAATGAGATTGCTGATCTGGAGCCATTTGATATTGATATGCGGCCGATTCGTAAGCGGATTAACGAGGGAATCAACGGTGTCGCACTTGAGGATGTTTTTAAAAAGGAGAATTCTGATTTGAAGATCGTGTTTGTCTGCGCCATGTGGCTTACGGGATTTGACGTGCCGAACTTGTCGACTTTGTATCTCGATAAGCCTTTGAAAAATCATACGCTCATGCAGACGATTGCCCGTGCAAACCGAGTCGCCGAAGGTAAGAAAAATGGCTTAATTGTCGACTATATTGGTGTATTCAAGAATATCGAGCGCGCACTGGCGCAGTATGCAGCGAGTGGTGTAGATGACGATGATATTATTCAGGATAAGGATGAGCTCGTGAGTGAATTAGAGGCTATGCTTGCTCAGGTGAATGAATTTTTGACTGGGCATGGCGTAGATATTGCGAAGTTGGTTCAGGCTCCGAGTCAGGAGAGATTGATTTTGATTGAGCGCTATGCGAATTTTCTTCTGAGCTCTATTAAGACGAAGAAGGCCTTCTTGAATATGGCGGTCGATCTCCAGAGTGCGTATCGATCAGTTTTGCCAGATCCTCGTGCTGAAGATTTCTATCTGCGAGTGACGGCTATTCGCGTTCTTGCCTCACGTGTGCGAGATGTCGGTACTGGGAATATTGACGTTACCCACGTCCAGAAAGATCTGGAAGATTTACTTGATAAGTCAATTCAGACGGGAGAATACGCCATACCTCAGCATAAAAAAGTGAAGGATTTGAGCGCACTTGATGCCGATGCCTTGCATACATTTTTCTCAGACCTTGAGAATAAAAATTTACAGACTACTGCGATGACTGCTGAACTCGAACAAAAAATTACCGAGATGGTTCGACGGAATAGAAGCCGCGCGAAATTCATGGATCGTCTTCAGCGCATTTTGCAGACCTATAATAGCGGAGCGCATGATATTGATCAGCTTTTTGATGATTTGATTGATTTGGCGAAGAGCTTGAATGAAGAGGAGCAGCGATCGGTGAAGGAAGGGCTCAATGAAGAGGAGCTAGCGATTTTTGATTTATTATTGAAGGATGGGCTAAACCCTAATGAAGTTGAGAAAGTGCGTACAGTATCGCGTGAATTGCTCGAAAAATTAAAGTTCGAAAAATTGGTACTCGATTGGAGAGAAAAGGAACCAACACGTGCCGGTGTAAAAACTACAATTCTAGATGTTCTATATCCTAAATTACCCGATCCAACTTATACCGAAGCCGATTGTCAGGAAAAGGGATTAGAAGTGTACAACTTCGTATTCGAGCATTATATCGATGCAGAGCATTTTGTGGGAGCTTAGGTTAAACATTTCCCAGCAGCCCCTCCTCAAACTCCTTAATTCCCTCCAAACTCTTCTCGTACTCGCTCACATCCGGAAAATCCAATCCAGTAATCTTGTTGTACACCGCTACAATCAGCTTCTTCATCCTCTCGGTCTCTTCTTGAGTAATGTCCACAGGAAGAATGGTTATCTTTCCATCCACCGGGACGAGGAACTCGAGGAAGCCTTGTTGTACGGTATATTTTGCCTTTAAGTCGCGCGCGTTTTCGACGAGGATTTTGTAGAAGACGAGTTGGTTGCGGTAGTTCCAGGCTTTGATTTTTTCGTGGTCGGAGCCATGTTCCAGATCCTTGAGAGGCTTGCCGGTTTTGTAGTCGTAGACGAGGATTTCTCGTTTCTCTTCGTCGTAACTCATCTTGTCGATTTTTCCTGTGAGTTCGGCATTTTCGATCACAACGCCTTGGCCACGGAAATCGTATTCGGACTGGTCTTCGGGATTGAAGTAACTCTTTCGTTCGTTGTAATACACGCTTAAGTGATCTCGTCCCTTCTCGAGGGAGTCGCTGAAGTCTTTCTTGTTAAGTCGCTGCTGTTTAAGTTCGTACTCAAATGCCTTGAGGAGGAAGTCGAGGGACGGGAGAGTTTTTGTCATCTTGTGCTCATTGGAGAACATGTTCAGCGCGTGATGCATCGCGCTTCCATAGATACTCGGTAAGGTTTGGCGCTGTGGGAAGCGCAAAAGATTCTGCTCGAGGAAGGTCTGAGGGCCGCCCTTGGTGATATCGAGGAAGTTATTCAGGTGAGTGACACTGAGTTTGTAATCTTTGAGAAGCCCCTTCAGGATATCCTGCTCTTCGATGTTAGCTACCTCATGCTTTTCTATTTTTAACTGCAATAGAAGAAGTTTTTCTAATCCTTTTCCCTGAGCAAAACTAGCGTTCATCTGCTCAATCAATGTTGAATCGAGATCTTCCTTCTCTTTCTTTTCAATTTCGGAGTCTTCCAGAAAGCGCAGCCTGATCTGTTCTTTTCCCTTCTCGTTATACTGATGTCGGGTAAGATATAAATTTCTCTTGGCACGAGTAAGCGCGACATAAAATAATCGCAACTTGTCATCGGCGGTCTCGGACTCTGTGGCGAGAGGAATGTTAGAGGGGAACGTGAGCTTGTCGGCGGAGTAGCCTCTGGTCCACTCGGCGTCATGGCAGTGGAGGAGGAATACATGTTCAAATTCCAAACCCTTAGCGCCGTGTGCGGTCATGAGGTTCACGGCCTTTTCTTCGTTATTAAAGGCATTTTTGTAGTGCATCTCGATCTTATGCTTCTCGTGGAGCTCAACGAGTTCTACGACGTCTGAGACGGTCTTGGCACCGGTTCCCTTGTACGAACGCACCTGTTCAATCAATGCCTGCAGAGCTTGCAAAAGATTGAGATAGGTTAATTTTTCATGTTCAAATTTGGATGCGTTGAAGTAATAGGCCTTATATGGGCTCTGGAAAGCCGTTTCATCTTCATCAACACCAGTAATCATATCGATAATTTCTTCTGCCGTTTTTTCCTTCGCATCGATGCCGAGGTGAATGAGGAAGGTGGCAATCTGCTTGAGCTGCTCATTGTCACTTTCCAGCATGGCCTTGAGCCAGAGTTTTTTCTCCTTGAATGCGACAGTGGAAATGTTCCAAATCGCAATTCGGTCCACGCCCCAAAATGGAAAACTTAAAATCTCCGGCAAATATTCATCCGCCTCGCTCTGATTCTTTGTGGCTATGGTATTCACAAATTTGAGTATTGTAAGAAGCTCTTTGATATGTTTTTGCTCGAGGAGATCCTGCTTTCTCTCATAGGAAACCGGTATGCCGAAGTAGTCGAGGACTTTTGCGGCACGTTCGAGAGTCTCATGTTTACGCGCGATTACGGCAATAGCCGAAGGAGAAATATTCTCCTCAGAAAGTTTTTTCTGAATGATTTCTGACACCCAGACCATCTCCTCCAAACTGGTAGAAAATTCTTTCTCTATAATTTCTCCCGTAGTAAGAGTTGTGTTGGCCGAGTAGAGTTCTTTTTTGATCAAGTCAGGAAGTTGATTTTCCAATCGCTCCTCGCCCTTCAGAATAACTTGTCTCACAAAGTCTAATATTGGCTGCGTAGAGCGATAATTTTGCTGAAGGATAATCACAGCTGGATCTCGATACTTCTTATGGAACTCCATCAAGTTCGCCATATTCGCTCCCTGGAACTTGTAAATCGCCTGATCATCATCGCCAACCGCCAAAATATTTGGCCTTCCTTCGTGGACATCATTATCAAGAAGTTGATCCAAAAGTCGCATCTGTACCCCATTCGTATCCTGGAACTCATCAACGAGAACATAGAGATATCGCTCCTGCAGGTTGTATTTGAGCTCGGGATATTTGGTAAATGCATTCACGGTATCCAGTAGCATATCTTCATAATCAAAAAATCCTTCCTTGTGCAATTGCTTCTGATACTGCGCATATACATCGCAGAGCTCGAGGTGTTTTTCGATTCTCTCGAGATCTTTGAATGTGTTTATTTTATCATTATTCTTTTTTGTATACTCATTTTTCCATGCCGTAATGGGCTTAGTGCTAGGCTTTTCTTCGGCCATGGCCTCTTCATATGCTTCTTCTAATTTTCCAATGAGGGTTTCTTGTATATTCGAGTAGGGGAGTTGCGTAGTTCTCGGCTGGTAGGCGATATTTTTGAGATTCCCAATAAGTTCAGGAATCTGCTCAATCGTTTTCGCTCCTATGGTTTTCTGGAAAACCGGCTCAAGAAGGGCGTTCGCCTGCTCAAGAAAGCTTCTATTTTCTTCCAGAATTTCTTTGAAATCCTCAGGACTCAATCCACCCTTTTTGAGCTCACCAATCTTACTAATAATATCTTTCAGGTATGTATAGCCCTGTTCCGGATGATAGGAGCGCAGCGAACAGTCGTACTTTAGATGTTCCAGGATATCTTCCAAAATAGCATACCGCATTAGGTCGTCAGCCGGATTGTATCGAGCCCCTTGATAGAAATATTCAGGATTCTTGTTAATTATCTCCGTTCCAAAACCATGGAACGTATGAACCGCAACCTTATAGGCATCTAGCCCCAGGAGTCCCGTAAGCCTTTTTCGCATATTTACCGCTCCCGCCTCAGTATAAGTGAGACAGAGAATAGAAGAAGGCGGGGTATCCGTCAGTCGCAAAATATTAGCGACTCTTAAGCCCAAGAGCTCAGTCTTTCCCGACCCAGGTCCCGCAATGACCATTACCGGGCCTTCGATCGTATCGACAGCTTTTTTTTGCTCAGGATTGAGGCTTTCGTACCGTTTCTGAAAGTGGTCGTCGAGAATCATAGTATCGCCACTATATCATATATTTTCCCGATTTTTGAGCTCAAAACTATGTCAGAAAAATGTAATATTTTTGTTATGTTTTATTCAAAGATTTGTAATCTCGGACTGCTATCATGCAAAAACTACCCCTAATCAACTAGCCGTGGAAAAACGATTTCCTGATTGGATAGATATGAAGAAAAATCTTCATGAAAAACCTACAGCGCCGCCAAAAGTTAATGAAGGCGATATTTGGTAGGCTTGATAAGCCAAATCTTGAAATAATTAAGCTAAGATTCGGTAAATTATATCTCTAGCCACACAAAAATTTTCCCTGCCTTCGTGAGAGGGCAGGGTCGCGAGTAACCTCGAAAAGTAAACCTATTGTATCAAATATATCCAAATTTTTCAATAAAAAGTTCCCCTACACACCGTGCGCACAGTGACCATGTAGGGGCCGCGGGAAATCCCGAAAGTGTTCACATTATACCAAATACATACATCGTCTTCAAACAAATTCGCCCTTCTTCGCTACCTTCTTTCGTGGCTTCTGATGGGTTGACGACAGCTTCATGTCAAAGCTATTATCTATGCTGGACCGTCTCTGGACAGAAAACTTGATAAAAAAGAGAAATTATAGTATAATATAAGAAATAATAAAAATTAACACAATCAAACTATGAAGCCACATGAAGAAATACTCGGCCATGAAGAAAGGCTGGAAAAAACAGCAAAGAAAGAAAAAAATAACACCATATCATTAGCAACAAAAGGTGTAAGAAGTAAACTTGGAAAGTGGATCGGTGGACTTGCCTTAGGCTCATTTATAGCCGGAGCAGGAGTAGGGTTAGCTAAAAAAGAAACAATGCCTGAAAATGGTAAATATCTCGAAGTTAGAGAATCTCATGATGGACTCAGGGCGGTAAAAGGGAAGAATGGCCTATGGGGATTTATCGATAGAAAAGGTGAAGAAGTAACTGAACCTCAATTTCTCAAGGTAGAGGATTTTAAAGATGACGGGAGTGCTGATGTAGTAAAGGTTGATGGAAGTAAAGAAACTATGATGCATGTACAAGTAGTAGAAGATAAGTAGTACTCCTAAAACCGAGGCGCAGAGCAAGATAGAATTCCTCTAGCAAAAAGGACCCCATCTCTGGAGTCCTTTTCAAATCGCGTATTAGTTTCTCACTATGCAGCAGCCTCTTCGCTCTTCTTTGTAGCCTTCTTTCGTGGCTTCTTGACCTCACCTTCTTCGCTCTCAGTCATACCTTCTGGTGGGTTGTCGACGGCCTTGATAGAAAGTCCGATTCGTCGCTCGTCAGGTTCGATAGCGATGACACGAGCCTTTACTCGTTCACCAACTTTCAAGACCTCACCTGGCTCAGAAATCTGCTTGTCAGTAATTTCAGTAACGTGGATCAAACCATTGATCTCACCTTCGAGCGCGAGGAACGCACCAAATGGAGTGATTCGGTTGATCTCACCTTCGACAACAGATCCAACCTTATACTTAGCAGCAACTTCTAACCAAGGGTCAGTAGTCAAACGCTTCATAGAAAGTGAAATCTTGTCTCCTTCAACACCAATAACCATAACCTCAACTGGATCGCCGAGACGACCGTAGTCAGCTGGATTTGAAACGTGACCCCATGCAATCTCAGAGATGTGAACGAGACCCTCGAGACCGTCAAAGGCGACGAAGATACCGAACTTAACGAGACCACTGATCTTGCCCTTAACGACAGATCCTGGCTTGAGATCAACCAAACTCTTCTTTCGCTCTTCATCGAAGGCAGCCTTCTCAGAAAGAATCAACTTACCATTTTCTTTGTCGATAGAAATAATCTTCACTGCAAACTCAATTCCAACGAGAGACTGAAGTCTCTGGAGAATAAGTCCTGGATCGGCACCATCAACACGTGGATAGTGTAACGGAGCGAGTTGTGATACTGGGATGAATCCCTTGATACCATCGAGCTCGAGAAGAAGACCACCCTTGTTTGCCTCGCTGGCAACAACCTTGATGACCTTTCCTGTTTCGTAAGCCTCGATAAACTGAACCCATCGTCGTTCCTGGCTCGCCTTTCGGAGAGAGAGGAGAACGAGTCCATCTTCATTTTCATCTTCGATAACGTATGCAGAAATCGGATCGCCTTCCTTGAGACCCTTGAGGGTGTTAAGGCTATCGTGAAGTTCACGACCTGTGACGAGACCGGTAGCAATACCACCGAAATCAACGAGAATTGCACCCTTGCTCACGAGAGCAACGGTTCCTTCGACAAGCATACCTGGTTTGAATTCCAGGACAGCAAACGAAGCACTTCCAAGAAGTTGGTCCATGACCACAGACTCCTTTTTCATAGCTTTTTGTGCCATATAAAAAAATGCGATAATACATGTTAGAAAAATATAAGAGAGCGATTGATTACGCCACTTTCGGCTTTGGGGCTGTATTATCTGTTGGACCTCCAAAACGAAAGCAGGGCGATTTTACGGCCCTGCTTCATATTAGTCAAGCGGATTTGGCTTCAAGATTACAGTTTTGTGATCTCGGAAGTCTTCTTTGTTTTAGCTTTGGTTACCGTTTTTGCCTTTCGAGT
>JBAYUX010000026.1:0-18244 GCA_041674865.1 Candidatus Altimarinota bacterium | reverse complement strand
TTTCCCGACTTAAATATCGAGCATAATTATGTAATGTATTATGGAAAATTTTCCTGTGTTTCACGGTGAGGTTGAGAAAGGGGCTGGTCTTGGAAAGAAACTTGGTTTTCCGACCTTTAATTTACACGTTGATCCGTTTCCTGATTTGCCACATGCGGTGTATGCGGTCCGGGCGTCGGTTGGGGCTGGTGGTTCATCTGTTGATGGCACTCGTACCTACAATGCTCTCATGCACTTCGGTCCCAAACCGTCTGTCCATATGACCAATATTTTTTGCGAGGTGTACCTACTTGGATTTGCTGATGAGTTCGAAGTTCGCGAGATGGATATCGAAGTCCTTGGGAAAATCCGAGAGGTGATGAAGTTTGAAAGTTTAGACGCGCTGGTTGAGCAGATGAAAAAGGATGAAGCGCTGGCCATTTCTCAATATTTTACGTTATAATCTAGCCATGTTCAAAGATCTTCTTCGACCGTTTCTCTCTCCTACGAATCCGCTTTTGCTTTTTTATCACAAGATGACGGCGGTTTTTGCCGCTTTTTATTATGGCTTTCCTTCGAGGAAGCTCAAGGTGATTGGCGTGACTGGTACAAATGGAAAGACGACTGTCGTAAATCTCATCGCCAAGATTCTTACCGAAAATGGTTCGAAGGTTGGAATGGCATCTACGGTGAACTTCCAGCTCGGAGCGACCACTTGGATGAATACGACGAAGATGTCGACACAGAGCTCTTTTTTCATTCAGAAATTTCTTCGACAGATGGTGGATGCTGGTTGTGATTATGCCATTTTGGAGGTGACGTCTCATGCGCTTACGCAGTCACGAGTTTGGGGTGTGGATTTCGATATTGCGCTTCTTACCAATGTGACAGGCGATCATATCGAGTACCATGGGGGATTCGAAAATTATCTTCACGCGAAGGGACTTTTATTCCAAAATCTTATCTCTTCTGGTCGAAAGGTCAGTGTTCCGAAGGTTGCGATTCTCAATAAAGACGATGCGAACTTTGACTTCTTTGATCAGTTTCTTGCCGACACGAAATATGGCTATGGTTTGAGCAAAGGGAACTGCTATGCTACTGAAATTAAACTTCTTCCAGGAAGTACAAAGTTTCTTCTTCATGTTCCAAATGATCACATCGAGGTAGAGGTGAATCTACCAGGTATTCCAAATGTTTATAATGTTCTTTCTGCTGCGTGTGTTGCGATTAATGAGCGTGTGCCACTCAAGGTTTTACAGAAGGTTTTGACTCAGGTGGAGCCAGTTCCTGGTCGATATGAACTTATTAATGAAGGTCAGCCGTTTCATGTGGTTGTTGACTATGCTCACAATATTGATGCCGTTTCGAGTATTTTGAAAATGTACAAAGAGATTGTTGCGGGGAAGGGGAGATTGATTGTTGTTTTCGGCGCAACGGGCGGAGGACGTGACAAGGCGAAGAGGCCGGTCATGGGAAAGCTTCTCCATGAGTATGCCGACTATGTGATTTTGACGGATGATGATCCTTACGAAGAAGATGAGTGGCAGATTCTTTCGATGGTCAGTGAAGGTATTTCTCGAGCTGAAGGGAAAAATTTCTGGAAAATCCCTTCACGTCGCGAGGCTATTCGCCTCGCTCTCTCCGTCGCTCGCGACCACGACATCGTTTTGATTGCCGGCAAAGGCGCTGAGCCCGTCCAAATGATTCACGGTGAGCGCCGCGACTGGGATGATCGCGCGGTCGCTCGCGAAATCCTCAACAGTGTTCCTGAGGTATCACTTTAATCTATGAACGCATTTAACGGATTTCTTCTTGTCGATAAGCCGCCTCTTTGCACGTCTTTTAATGTCGTCTCTCTTTGTCGAAAGGTTTTTGATACTCAGCGAGTTGGGCATAGTGGCACGCTCGATCCTTTTGCGACTGGACTCCTTATCATCGCTACTGGAGAAGCGCTCAAGCTCCTCGAGTATATTCCATCTGAGCCAAAGGAATATGCCGGCACGGCTGTTTTTGGCGCGAGCTCTTCGACGTATGACTGTGAGGGTGAGATTACGGCTTCTTCCACCTCTGATTCTGTGAATAAAAAAGTTGATCTAGATATGATCAATAAAATTATACAGCAAAAGTTCCTTGGAAAGATTATGCAGGTTCCACCAGCCCATTCTGCCATCAAGGTTCGTGGCGTTCCTGCCTATGTTCGAGCCCGTCGAGGTGAAGACCTTTCCCTTCCTGCTCGACCATCTACTATTTACGAATTCGAGATTACCGACTTCTCCTATCCTCGCCTTTCTTTCCGTTGCCAGGTCAGTTCGGGGACGTATATTCGAAGCCTCTTACATGACCTTGGTCAAGAGTTGCAGGTTGGAGCCTATCTCGACACGCTTCGTCGTACAAAGATCGCCTCTTTTTCTGTCGAGCAGGCGGTTACCGTTGCGGAATTAGAGCAGTACCTTTTGGACCGTTCTGATGACACCTTCCTTTCCTCCCGTCTCGTCCCCCTCGAATTTGCCGTCAGTCACTTCCCTCGGAAAGACCTAACTTCGCTTCAGTACGAGAAGCTCGCCCAGGGTCTCTATATCGACCTTGATCCAGCTGATCGCGAGTTTCTTTCTCAGGAAGGGAATCGTGTACTTCCCGCCTTTTTGGACAACCGTCTCGTAGGAGTGCTTGAGTTTACTCCCACTAACCAGCTAAAATTTCATAAGAAGCTCAATATTCCGCTTTCTTAATCTTATGTATTCCTTGAATCCTATTCAGCCAATGTATTTTCTTGCAGGGATTACTGCGTTTGTTTTTACGTTTGTGCTTGTGCTCGTTGCGCTCTGGCTTTTCCCGAAGATTGGATTTATGGATCGTCCTCATAAGTATGGCCTTACACGAGAGTCGATTCCTTATTATGGTGGACTTACGATGATTGTGGCTTTTTTTGCGAGTGTTTTTCTTTTTGTTCCAGTGACGAAGCAGCTCATTGGTGTGCTTGTGGGGTTGACCATTATTATTATTGTAAGTTTCCTTGATGATCGATTTCAGGTGAAACCTATTATTCGTCTTGCAGTGCAAGCGATTTCTGCGGTGATTGTTTCGTTATTTGGTGTTGGGGTTCGATCAATCACGAATCCTCTCGGCGGAGTGCTCGCTCTCGACGCTCTCCACTTCAACTTTTTTGGACATGAGGTTCTTATTATCAGCCTTCTCTTTACGATTTTTTGGGTGGTTCTTGTGGTGAATAGTATGAATTTCTTTGATGGAGTTCCAGGACTCCTCAGTGGTATTTCCTGTATTGCCGCTATTGTTCTTTTTCTTCTGAGTCTTCGAACGGGACATGTGATCGATCAAAATCAACTTATCTTTTTGAGTATTATTGTGGCCGGAATTTCTGGAGCTTTTGTCTTCTTCGATTTTCCAACTCCGAAAATTCTGATGGGGGATACGGGAAGCATGTTTCTCGGGTTCTTGCTTGCCGTTTCGGCGATTTTTGCGGGAGGGAAGATTGCGACGGCCTTGATCGTTCTCGGAATTCCGCTTCTTGATGCGATTTGGTCGGCGGTTCGTCGAATTCTCAAGGGTAAGTCTCCTTTTGTAGGAGACATGGATCATCTCCACCATCGACTCCTTCGGGCTGGCTTCAGTCAGCGGCAGGTTATCCTTCTTATGTATGTTATTTCTGCCTCTTTTGGGGTTATGGCGCTTTTCTTAAGTTCATACCAAAAGATGTTGGCCACTTTCGCCATTATCTTTACTATGATCCTCCTCAGTATTCTGCTATTTTGGCGCATGCGTAGAGGTGCCAAAACCGAAGCGAAGTAGTAACTACTGATTTTATGGATCTTGTCGCAGACATTAAACAACGTCTCAGTATCGAAGAACTCGTCGGTCAGTATGTCGAGCTCAAGCGAAGTGGCCGAAACTACAAAGCCCTCTGTCCTTTTCATAGCGAGAAGACCCCGAGCTTTTATATTAGCGTGGAGAAACAGATCGCTTTTTGTTTTGGATGTCAGCGCGGTGGAGATATTTTTCAGTTCCTTCAGGAAGTTGATGGTATCGGTTTTCAAGATGCGCTTAAGCAGCTTGCGGAGAAAACAGGACTCGATATGTCTCAGTATCAGCATGTTTCACACACTCCAGCCGTCTCGAAAGATGAAAAGAAACAGTATAATGATGTTCATGACTTAGCTGTTCGATACTTCCGAAGTATGCTCTGGGACACCGAAGATGGCCGAAAAGTTCTTGACTATGTTCGTGGTCGTGGGCTTACGGATGCGACAATTCGTGATTGGAATATTGGTTTCTCTCTCGAAGAATATGATGGTTTTTTGAAGTATGCTTCTCAAGAAAAAATTGATCGAACGACGTTGATCAAGTCGGGACTCGTCATCTCAAAAGATACCGACGCTCAGCATATCTACGATCGCTTCCGAATGCGCCTCATGTTCCCGATTCAGGACTTCCAGGGTCGAACGGTTGGATTTGGTGGACGTGCCTTAAAAAAAGGCATGGAGCCGAAATATCTCAACTCTCCAGAAACGGCTTCATACAAAAAAAGTGAGATTCTTTTTGCCCTTCCTCAGGCCAAGCAGGCGATTCGTAGCCAAGGTCATGTGATTATGGTTGAGGGATATTTTGATGCGATTGCCTGTCATGAGGCCGACATCAAGGAAGTGGTTGCGACATCTGGAACGGCTCTCACGCCCGACCATGCGAAAATTCTCAAACGTATGACCGATAGTTTTTATCTTTGTTTTGATAATGATAACGCGGGATGGGAGGCAACGAAACGAGCCTTCTTAGTTCTCCAGGCGGTTGAGGGAAGTGTTCGAGTGATTCGTGTTCCGTACGGCAAAGATCCCGCTGAGTGTATTTCTCATTCTAAAGAGTTATTTCTCCAGGCAGTTGAAGAGGCGAAACCATTTTTTGAAGTCTACCTCGAAAAAGAAATTATCAAAGAAGCACTTACCCCTGAACGTATCGCCCATATTCTTTCCGAGTCAC
Source organism: Candidatus Altimarinota bacterium (assembly GCA_041674865.1). Taxonomy (GTDB): domain Bacteria; phylum Patescibacteriota; class Gracilibacteria; order UBA1369; family UBA12463; genus CALREA01. The sequence continues at coordinate 13,276 of JBAYUX010000026.1, read as the reverse complement.
TTGGATTTATTCGAGTTATTCCCAATAAAGTTCTTCAGGATATTACTATTCGGGCTCTTGCAAGTAAGCTCGGAGTCAAAGAAGTCGTTATTTATGATGAGCTCAAGCGAAGTGCGACAACTCAGTCTTTCAAAAGTTTAAGTCCAAAATCACCAGCTCCGTCTACCGACTCGGCCCTTCAGCTTCGACCATGCAAACCACATGAGTTGCTCATTGTGTATATGCTCAATATGGTCGATAAGGCGGGGGATTTTATTCAAAAGTTAGACGAGAATGATTTTCAAGATGAGACGCTCATTATTTTTAAACGGATCAAGGATGTTGTGGAGTTGGGTCGTCCAGTAAGTCTCGATCTTGTTTCCCAGGGTCTCGATGAGTTATTTCGAGCCAAGGTTGAGTACTTCGCTCTCTATGGCGAGGCGATCTACGCCTCTTTATCAGTTGAAGTATTTGAAAAAGATGTTCTAACCGCTCTTGACAAGGTCGTGCAAAATCGTAAAAATGTGCAGCTAGAAGCTTTGAAGCGAGTCATACAGAATTTTCAAAGCGAGGGCAAAAAATCTGAAATGTTAATTGCCCTAGATCAGCTTCGCGAGAAGCTTAAATAGGAGTACAGTGTCCCCGTTGTTGTTTGTATCTTCATAATCCATTCGAAATGGCGTCAAGAACCAGAAAGTTTATTGTTCATCCGACCGATGATCGACTCGCAACGTTTTCTCCAGAAGTTCAGGAGGTAGTTAAGAAAGGCCGACAGCAAGGATTTGTCACTCAGCAAGAGCTCATGAAGGCTATTCCAAAAGCGGAAGAAGACCTTATGCTTCTCGATGAGATCTACTCATTGTTTCTCGATTTGGGTATTGAGGTTATGGATCCGAAAGAGTCGGATTCTTTGATTTGGAAAAAAGATGATGAAGAAAAAGTAGTAGAGCAGGCTCTCAAGAGCGTTGAGGCAGCCACAAAAAAAGCTAAGGCACAGCAGACCGACATGAAAGAAATCGCAGGCGACTCAATTCGTCTCTATCTCTGTGAAATTGGAAAGGTTCAACTCCTTACAGCAAAAGAAGAGATCGATCTCGCAAAGCGTATTCGAAAAGGTGATCAGACAGCTAAAACTCGACTTGCAGAAGCCAATCTTCGTCTCGTTGTTTCAATCGCAAAGAAGTATATCGGACGTGGTCTTTCGTTCTTGGACCTTATTCAAGAGGGAAATATTGGTTTGTTCCGAGCGGTTGAAAAATTCGATCCGGATCGAGGTTTCAAGTTCTCTACCTATGCTACATGGTGGATTCGTCAGGCGATTACTCGTGCGATTGCTGATCAGGCTCGAACGATTCGTATTCCAGTTCACATGGTTGAGACGATCAATAAGCTTACTCATGCACAGCGTCGTCTCGTTCAGGAACTTGGACGCGAACCTCTCGTCGAAGAACTTGCTGCTGAAATGGATATGGATGTGAAGAAGGTTCGACACATTCTCAAAATTTCCCAAGATATCGTTTCTCTCGAGGCACCAGTTGGTACTGAGGAGGATAGCAAGCTTGGTGACTTCATCGAAGATGATGATGCTTTAAGCCCTGCAGAAGCCACAAATCGACAGCTCCTCAAAGAGAATATTCGTGAAATGCTTCAGTACTTAACTCCACGTGAGCGAAAGATTATTGAGATGCGATTTGGTTTGATCGATGGTGTTGGACATACTCTCGAAGAAGTTGGAAAGGAGTTCAATGTTACTCGTGAACGTATTCGTCAGATCGAAGCAAAGGTTCTTCAGAAACTCAAGGAGCATCCAACAAGTGTTCGTATTCGACCGTAATTTTATATTTTTCTTTTATTTCTTTTCTTTTCTACTGATATGGCTAACGTTATTAAAAAGTCAAAAAAGGCAAGCAGCAGCGATGCATTGCTTGGAGACACTACTGAGCAGAAGACATTTATTCTTACGAAGGATGGTTACGATAAGCTCGTAAGTGAGCTCGACTATCTCCGAAACGTAAAGCGACGTGAAGTTGCAGACCGAATTCGTGAGGCTATCTCATACGGCGATCTTTCTGAAAACTCAGAATATGAAGATGCAAAGAATGAGCAGGCTTTCGTTGAGGGTCGTATTATGGAGCTTGAGGAGAAAATTAAGTTTGTTCAGATTATTGATGAGAGTGGAAAGAAAACGGCTTCTGTTCAGCTCGGAAGTACAGTTGTTGTTAAGATTCTTGGTGCGAAGTCTTCTGGTGAGGCAATGTCATTCACGATCGTTGGTTCAACAGAGGCAGATCCGATCAAAGGAAAGATTTCTAACGTATCTCCTGTTGGTATCGCTCTTCTTGACCACCGCGCTGGTGAGAAGCTCGACGTCCATACGCCATCTGGTGTTATTCAGTATGAAATATTAAAAGTTGAGTAATTCGACATATGACTCGACGTTTTCTTTTTCGCCTCTTCGTTAGGCTGGTTATTCTTGCACTCTTTGTAGCTGCAGTGGTCATTCTTGTTCTCTTGGCTTACGGCTATCGATGGGATCGTGCTGAGAATAAACTTGAGTCTACCGGTATTGTCACTATTGATGGTACCTATCGTGGAATTCAAATTTTGATTGATGGACAGATAATCGCTCGAAATTTACCGGTAAGTATTTCTGGTGTTCGAGAAGGCTATCATCGATTGGAGGTTGTTAAAGATGGATATCTTTCATGGAGCCAGAATCTTCAGGTTACAAGCGGTCTCGTTACCTCCGTTCCTTTCGTTATTCTTCTTCCGAAAAATGTTGCCACTACGACAAAATCAGTACTTTCAACGACAAAATTATTTAAAAATAATCCTGAACTTGTTGCTGCTTCGAGCAGCGAGCTGCTTTTCAAGGACGGCTCTTCGTATGCCTATGTCGATATATTAACGAGCAAGAAGACGCAGCTTCTCTTTCCAAAAAATGTTGAAGGAGCTGTCTTTGATCTTACCTCTCAAAAAGGTTACGGCTTCAGTGACGGTTTTTTGAAATATCTTGCCATGGACCTGAAGACCAAAAGTATCTCTGTCCAGAAAGAAGAGCCTTTTCCTTATAGTAGAGATGGCCTCTCGTTTGTTCAGTTCTCGAAAAATTTTGGTGAGTTTCTTTTCTTAAAGGGAGGGGAAATTACCAGTATTCGAACTGACATGTCCCAACCTCCTCATCTTTTCACTCGTCTTGCAGAAACGGTTAACCGCTTGAGCTGGTATTACGATACGAAGCATTTTGTTTTACAGGTTGCTCAAAAACTAGAGTTCTGTGATGAGTCTTTCACAAACTGCTATATTCTTCGAAGCCTTGCAGATCACGATAGTTTCGCCGTAACTCGAGAAGGTATTATGATTTACGACTCCAAGGCCCAGAGAGTTCTTTTCTTGCCACTCTTTAGCGGTGAGAGTGCTTTTCTATCGTATATTTTTTCTGAGAAGGTGTCTCTTTAAAACGATTTTTCTCTGTTGGATATACCTTGAAAAATACGTAGAGGTTTTTTCCTACGAGGTAGATTGCCGCGAGACAGGTGATATAAAGTACGAATCTTGCTCCAATCAGTGGAAATCTTTCATATCGTGCAGCGAGATTCAAGAGAAGAAAAACTACTACCCAAAAAAGAGCGTATGGAACGCCATGAAAGAGCTTCTTGAATGAGCGATTCTTCGATCCAGTTTTCTTTATATATACCTTTAGCGCAACGCCCCCTATTGTGAGTATAGCTGCAATGACGAGGAAAAGAATGTAATAGTTGAATTTACTTCCAGGAATTGGGTAAAAGAAGTAGCTAAGAGCACCCAAGCCTTTGTCTATGATCTGATTCATGATTTTTTAGGTAAATATTTTAAAATAACGTGCTTATTATAGCGAATGAAGAGTGAAATTCCAGCGAATAAAAGAACTGCTAAGCTGACCCAGTGGGCGAGGTTCAGCTTTAAAAATGTAATGGCCTCGTCTCCACGGAAAAATTCTTCTATGAATCGGCATGAGCTGTAGGTTATAGCTACAATAAGCGTGAGGTCTCCATCTTGCTTAAACTGCTTTCTCAGTGCAAGTATTCCTATAGTTATCAGAATGATCAGCGTGTATATGAGTGCATATACCTGAGTCGGATGAATGGGGATGGTAAATGGTACTGTGTAGCTATTAAACGTAATTCCCCAAGGAAGATTTGTTTCATTGCCATAATTTATCCCTTCAAGAAGGGCTCCCATATGACCAAAGGGAATTGCAGTTAAAAAGGCCATCGTTAAGATGTCAAACCATCTCTGCACGTTCTCTTCCTCCTGTTTTGCAGCGTAGTATGTGTAGATAAAGATTCCAGCCACTATCCCCCAAAAATTAAATCCATGATCCCATATACTTATGAGTCTTAGGGGGATCATTGCTTTTGGATCTGCTATAACATCGCTTATGTTGACCAGTGAATACAATACTCTTCCTCCAACGGCTCCCCATATAAGCATTTTGAAGAAGGTATTTACGAGAAATGCCATTTTCATGTTTTTCCCTTCCGTAAGTTTAATAAGAGCTACCCCCCATAGCAAAAAGCCTAAACCTGCGAGAACCCAAAGAGATGATATGAAGAAGTTTCCTACTTCGAGGAGAACAGGATACATGCTTTAAAAGTTAAATACAGCTAGGAGGATACAGAGAGTTGCTAGTGGGTAGAGGATGATATTTCCCCAGCTCTTTCTCATTGAAGCTAGAACTCGAATCTGAAATGTTCCATGAAGAATGAGCAAAATCAGCATTGTTATATAGTACCCTCGGAGTTCGGTAACTTTTGAAAAGGGGAGTGATATTGTAATAGGAAGTTTTTTGGTTAGCATGAAGGCGTAAACCGTGTGAATCGTGAAGTATATGCCAAAAAACCATGCTGTGATGGAAATAAATTCGTCGTTAATTTTATCCCAAAGAGTTTCTTGTTCGGTAAGTTCCGCCTCTTCGTCGAGTTTTTTTCGAAGGTTGCTAAGCTCTACCTTGAGTTCACTTTTTTGCTCTTTCAAGTTGCGAATACTGTCTTTGATCTCTGCTCTGGTTTCCATGGTGTCTTCCTTGAAGTACATCTTGTAGTAGTCCCAGATTTGCTGATTGATGATTCGAATTTTGTCTTTCAGAAGAGTGACTTCTGGTGGATCTGAGAGAATATTTTCTACAAAGTCGAATACGTCTTTGACCAACTTTTCCCACCAAAATGGTTCACTATTATTTTCAATATGATTTTTATTCCATGTTTTAACGTAACCTAAAATTTCCTGATCCCATGATGTTCCGACCTTTTCGCGATGGATGTCATTCAGAAGTCGCTTAACATCGAGCCTGAAAGATTGGAGTTTCTTGTCGCTTTTTTCTTTCGTAAGATAAATCTCCTGATTTTGAACGTATATTAATAAATCTTCTGCGAGGTGCTTTACGTAGTCGATGTTCTTACTTGTCTTGAGTCGAGTGAGCCGGTCGGCTTTTTTCTGAATAACATTTTTATCTTCTGGCTTAATAATCTCACTGAAATCTTTTATGAGCGTGGTCACCTTTTGCAAAACGAAATCCGCTTGTTCTGTAGCCATTCTTTCGTTTTCTTCTTTTGAAAGTAGTTCTTGTTCTTCGAATTTGTTTCCTATTTTTGCCTGTTCGTTTTTGAGTGCCGTGTAGAGCTCGACAACGCCCCGTTTCTTTTCTTCGTCTTTAGCGTCTACAGAAAGAGATGAGAGATAAATATACTCTACTGCGAAGTGGTACTCGGTTACGAGTCGCCTAAAGGCCATATACTTGTCTTCTGACGCGATAGTTCCAATAACTCTTCGGCCATTCTGGTCAACTGCTTGAAACTCGAACTTTCGACTCTTGCCCATGATCTGCTCGGCGATTTCCTCGTTTACCTGCGTAATATCGAGAATAGGAAAACCAAGCTTGTTAAGGGCCTCACGCGCAAGCGTTTCACTATCGGCTTCGATAGTTCCTGTTAGTTTCTGATCTTCTTGATTAATAACCGTGTAACTAAACTTTGGCATGTTTTATAGCTGCATTAATGAATGCGGCAAAGAGTGGGTGAGGACGGTTAGGTCGTGAAAGGAATTCTGGATGAAACTGCGATCCAACCATAAATGGATGATCTTTGATCTCGGCGATTTCGACGAGTTTTTGCGCTGGGTTCATTCCTGAGAAAACCATGCCAGCGTTTTCGAGTTTTTCTTTGAAGTCGTTGTTGAACTCGTAGCGATGTCGGTGACGTTCGGAAATAAGTGTTTTCTTGTAGGCGTCGTAGGTTTTGGTTCCTTTTTGAATAGCGCAGTCATACGCTCCAAGTCGGAGTGTTCCGCCCTTTTCGCTGTTCTTTGACTGACCAGGCAAGAAGTGAATCACGTAATTTGATCGATCGAGTTTTCCTTCTTCGTCGAACTCTTCTGAGGTGATCTTCGGATTCTTGAGTGCTTGTCGTGCGTAATCGATCGTCATAAGTTGCATACCGAGACAGAGTCCGAGATAGGGGACTTTGGTGGTTCGTGCGTAGGTTGCACTTGCGATCTTGCCTTCTGTTCCGCGACTTCCGAAGCCTCCCGGAACGACAATACCATCTACTTTTTTGAGCATAGCGACCGTTTCCTTTTTCTTTGCCTCGAGGTCTTCAGCATCGATCCAGTGAAGGTTGAGCTGACGTTCCTGGTGATAGCAGGCGATTTTGAGCGACTCAATAACACTAAGATAAGCATCTTCAAGTCCGGTATATTTCGTAACAATACCGATATTAAGAGGTTTTCGATCTTTGTGAATTTTTTCAACAAGCTCTTTCCACTCCTTGAGTTTTGGTTTTACGTTTCCAAGTTTGAGTTTTTTTCCGATGAGTGTTGCGAGGTTTTGTTCTTCGAAATTCAAAGGAACTTCGTAAATAGATTTTACGGTTGAGGCTCCAATAACGGCTTCTCGATCTACGTCACAGAAGAGAGAGATTTTTTGTAGAATTTCTTTTGGAATTGCGAGATCGGCTCGTGCCACAATAATATCTGGCTGAATACCAAGTGAACGAAGTTCTCGAACTGATGCCTGAGTTGGCTTGGTTTTAAGTTCTTTTGTTGCTTGAAGGTGTGGCAAGAGCGTGAGATGGACGAAGAGCGTATTGTCGCTTCCAAGTTTGTGTCGGAGCTGTCTGATTGCCTCGAGAAATGGCTGACCTTCGATATCTCCAGTCGTTCCACCAATTTCGATAATCATAATTTCTGCACCAGATTTCTTGGCAGCGAGCGTGATTCGTTCCTGAATTTCATTCGTAATATGAGGAATGATCTGGATCGTACCTCCAAGAAACTCACCCTTACGTTCACGGCTGATAATATCTGCGTAAATCTTTCCTGTTGTTACGGAAGAATAGGTTGAGAGATTCTCGTCGATGAATCGCTCATAATGACCGAGATCGAGATCGGTTTCGGCACCGTCGTTAGTGACGTATACCTCGCCGTGTTGGAATGGACTCATGGTTCCTGGATCCACGTTTAAGTATGGATCGAGTTTTTGCATGAAGACTTTGAAGCCGGACGCTTTCAGAAGCGTACCGATGGAAGAGGCGGCAATGCCTTTCCCGAGGGAAGAACATACACCACCTGTGACGAATATGTATTTCGTTTGCATAACACCAATAAATTAAAAGAAGCACTTAGGGGCGTGTGCCGATCATTTTTCGGACCTCATCAAGCGTTTTTTGGGCTTCTATTTTCGCTCGATTCGCTCCCTCTCGGAGCACACGTTCAACATACCCTACCTCGGCTTCCAGTTCAATTCTTTTTTTACGGTATGGGGCGAAGATTTCGAGTACTTTTGCGAGAAGCATTTTCTTGGCTTCTCCATATCCAAATCCACCTTTTTTATACTTTGATTCGAGGTCTTCGATTTCCTCTTTTGTAGCGATGAGTTTATAGAGCTGGAATACGTTGCATTTTGATGGGTCTTTTGGGGCTTCGACCGGTGTTGAGTCGGTAACGATTCCCATAATTTGTTTCTTGAGAATATTTTCTGGAGCGAAGATGTCGATCGTGTTTCCATAGCTCTTGCTCATCTTCTGTCCGTCGGTTCCTGGGACGACGGCCACGTCTTCTGGAGTAAGCTCTTGTGGCTGAGGAAATTCTTCGCCAAAGGTTGTATTGAAATGTGTTGCGATATCGCGGGCGATCTCGATGTGCTGTTTTTGATCTTTTCCAACTGGTACGAGAGATGGCTTATACAAGAGAATATCTGCCGCCATGAGAATTGGATAGATGAAGAGTCCGGCTGTTTTTTCCTTCTTTCCTTTTTCAACGGCGTCTTTCCATGCGTGCGCACGCTCGAGAAGTCCCATTGGCGTGATGCAGCTGAAAATCCATGCAAGCTCTGTGTGTTCAGGAACGTCACTCTGTTTGAAGAAGACGACCTTTTCTGGATCGAGTCCGAGTGAGAGGTAGGTGAGCGCGACGTCACGAGTCATGTCGGCGAGTTTCTTTGGGTCGCGAACGGTAGTGAGCGCGTGAAGGTCTGCTATAAAAAAGAAGCAGTCGTAATTATTGTTTTGCTGCATCTCGATGTGCTGTTTGATAGCGCCGAGATAGTTTCCGAGATGAATGGCTCCGCTTGGTTGAATACCGGAGAGAACACGTTTTTTCATGTAGATACTATATAAGATACGGTGAGTCGATGTCGAGGGAAACGTCAGGCATGCTTTTGATGGTTTCCATAGCTTTTTCTGGATCTGCGCCTCGAATGATAATGTATGAAACTTCTCGATGGCCGATATGTTTTTTGTTGAGCTCGATATTGAGATCGGGCTGGGTCGCCTTGATGTACTTTATCGTGTTCTCGAGATTTTCTTTTCCGCCTTCTCGTCGAGTTGATGTGAGAACGAGAATCTTACTAAATGGTGGATAGTTGAAACGCTTCCGACTCGACATTTCTTTTTCGTACCACTCGTTGATCTGCTGGTTTCTGTAGAGTGAAAGTAGGGGATTGTCGGGAATATATGTTTGCAAAAGAAAGATGCCTTTTGGTTTGAGAAAGGTCTGTATCTCTTGTAGATGGTGGAGTGTTTTTTCCGTACTCATGAAGTGTGGAATGGTGAGTCCGGTGTCGATGTTGAGCGCGGCGATAACGGGCACTTGTGGAATTGGTGCCCCACTGTAGAGAAGTTGCGTCGTAATCAAGATGTCGATTTTTTTGTCCGAGAATTTTTTGAGAATAGCCTGTTGATCTTTTGGAGTCTTGGCTCGTTCCTTTGAATAGATTTCTATTGATGCTTTTGGAAAGAGTTTTTCGAGTGCTGTGACGAGTTTTTCTTGTCCGACACCAACCATTTCGAGTTCGATATTGCCACACTTTGGGCAGGCTTCTGGAACTGGCTGAATAACTTCTCCCGCGATGCATGCGAGTGCGTAACCATATTGCGAGTGACGTTGAACGATGAGATTTTTGCTACAGATCGGGCATTTCGGTATGTAGCCACAATCACGACAGAGAAGGCATGATGAGTCTCCGCGCTTGTTGAGAAAGAGGATCGCTTGTGATTTGTGCTCGAGTGTTGCGGTGAGAATTTTTACGAGCTCTTCGCTGAGTGGAGCAAAGTTTCCCGCTTTTCTTTCGTTCTTCATGTCAATCACTTTGAACTGCGTGTCGGTTCGTCGGGTGAGGTGGATGGCTGGATTCATAACGTGCCACAGTGGGAGCGTGATGCTTGGTCCGATGAAGGTAAGATCTGTGTGTGCGAGCTTTTGAATTTCGAGTGCGAGATCACGGCTGTGATACTTCGGTCGCTGATCTTCTTTGTGGCCGATACTGTGCTCGTTGATAATGATTATGGATTGGAGGTTGGTGCAGGGCGAGAGAAGCGTGCTTCTCGAGCCGTAGATGACGCGATGTTTCCCCTCGAAAATTTCCTTCCAGATAACTGCTTTTTGTTTCGGGGTTTTGGCCTTGTTGTAGTTGATCGCATCGTATTCTTTTTCTAATTCATGTGCCCACCATGGACTCACGGCAATTTCTGGTGCGATGATCAAGATCTGCCCATCAGGATTTTTTTCAGTCGTTTTTTCAATCGCTTCCTTGATGCTTTTGAGAAAATCTTCTTGATGTTGAACGAGTTGTATTGATGGAGATTTCACTTTCTTTGATTTCTTATTCCCAATCTCCTTAGCTGGTTTTTGTTCAGGCGACTTCAGTAGCTCGAGCATTTCCGATGCCTTGCCTTTCTTTTCTCGAAAGTATGGTGGGATGAGATGTTTGAGTATGGTCGATTTTGACGTGTGGTAATTTTTTGCGAGCCAGTTGATCAGTTCCATTTTCCATTCCGGAAGTATCTGCTCGTGAATGACCGAGTCGATCTTCTTGGTTTTTCCCTGAATAGGACTCTTTTCGGTGATACTCAAGACAACTCCTCGAACAATTTTGTTCCGAAGTGGAACGTCGACGAGAGCACCTGGTTTGAGATCTATTTTTACACCCCTCAATTCCATTTCTTCTGGAATCTCGTAGGTCAGGGTGTCGTCACCGAGGCCGGTTTTTTGGAAGAGGATTACTTGAGAAAACATGCCTGTATCATACCTAAATTCGACACTTCCTCCTATCTATTGACATATCCTATATACATGGTAGAATCACTACTTAACTTTAATTTCAGACATGCTCTCTCTTTCGCCAAAACAGCTTTGTGACTTTTATCTCGATGGCAATAATGAAGCTGCTTTTGAAGTTTTTGAGTTCGGCGGTCCAGATGGTTTAAAGCAGTTTCTTGGCATCAATGAAGATGATCTTTGGGAAGAGGTTTATCCTATTCTCCTCGATGATAACGAGTTTCTCCTTCAGCTTTGTCAAAAGTATCAAGACTATCTTGCAGGCCTCATTCAAGAAGAGGGAATTCCTATGTTTCGACAGATTCTCAAAATTGAAAGTCCGCGGTATGATCGTCTCGTGGACACTCTTCTTTTTGCTCTCGACCCACGCGGAACTCGCGTTCTTGCCTACACCCGAGCTCACTCTCAAAAGCTTTGGGATATTGCGCAAACACAAGGAACAGGCGAACTCAAAAAAACACTTGGTTTTTCTCAATTCTCATCTCAGCAGACTGACTCTGTTTGGGAGGCGGTGCTCGACGAACTCCTCGACTCATACATGCGAAATGTTTTTCACGGCCGTCAGCGAACACAGGTCGGAGAATTTTTCTCTGGACTTCGAAACATGCTTCGACGGGATCTTGGACTGTAGTTCGCGCAACAAAATATATTAACTATTGTGTGCGTGTCGTAACTTCAATCGCGCAATCATGAGTGTGTTTTTGAGCATATCGAGTTTTGTCACGAGCAGTCCGCCAATAATGATACTCATGCTGATGACGTGCACCATGTCGATTCTTTCTCCGAGAAAAAGATGCGCGTATCCGATACCGATAATAGGAGAGGTAAGTGTGAAGAGTGCGTTGTTAGAAATCGTCGTATTCTCGAGTGCGTAATAATGAAGAATATACGTCAAAATAATACCGATCAATCCGTAGGCAACGAGAATATGAATTTGATTGACGAGATGTCCGAGATTGGCTAGCTCATGCGGTGAAATTATCATAAGCGCAATTCCGGTAATGAGTGTTGCCATGGCCGATCTGTACGCGACTAAGATCGTGATATTTTCATTGTGAACATATCGCTTGAAGACGAGCGTGCCCACGCTATAACTGAGTGCGGAAAGAAGAATAAGAACATCACCGTTATTAAATGTCAGGCCTTGGCTCAATCCATGTGTCGCAAGAAAAATAACACCGAACATCATGAGTGACATTCCCGCGATAAGCGATCGAGAAAAAGATTCTTTTAAAAGAATAACTCCAAGGATGCTCAAAAAGAGGGGATTCACATTTACAAGAAGACTCGTATTGATCGCTGACGTACGTTCAAGTCCTTGAAGAAAGAAGATCGGTCCGAGCCCTCCTGTTAAGATTGCCGAAATGCTAATAGAAAATAGTTCGTGCTTTTCAATATTTTTCACATTCTGAATAAACGACTTCGCTCCTATATAGAAAAAGAGCATCACGCATGCCGCAAGATTTTCTACAAACGCTACGAGCATTGGTGTCGAATCTTTCAGTAACATCTTTCCAAAGATCACGTCGGTTCTCGCCGTAAACTTCGATAGCAGTGCCGCTATCGATCCAAGTGTTCCTGGTTCCTTTATGTGTTCCATATTTATAGCCATCCCGCAATTTTAGCATAAAATAGGTTTTTTGGCAATGACGGTTACTGATTTTGCCCGAATTATCTTTATATGCAGACTTGGTTAGCAGTGCCCCTCTATATGCTTGTGGAAATAAAATATTTATGTTATAATGATCAGAAGTAAAAATAAAACACTATGGTTGATTTTGCATCAATTCAAAACGATACCCTCCGGGCACTTGCGATGAGCTCAACGGCAATTGCGACTCTGGATGAAGTAAAAAAAACTGAAATGATTTCTAGTTTTGCTTCAGCGAATCCTGAAGAGCAGACGTATTATATCTCTGTTCTTGAGGGCGAAAAGCAGTCAAATCAGCTTATCGATGATACGTGGTCAGCGGAATTGAATTCAGCAACTCAAGAAGTTGAGGCTGCGATGGATGAACTTAATCGTGTTCAAACAGAATATGATACTGCTGTTCGCACTGGGCTTGAAGACCAGAGCCGTCTTGTTGATAACCAAAGAGCTGAACAGATACTCGCTGAGCTTGAGAGTATTGATACTTCGTCTATTAAATAATTATATTATTTCTTATTTACTGCTTCTATGAAAAATCGATCACTTTTTTCCCACTTTGCGCCGTTTGCTGCATTTAATTTTGTCTCTCCTTCGAAACTTTTGTTCATTGGGGGTGAGCAACAGAAGGCTCAGCCAGAAGTTGTAGATGCTCCTAAAGACAAGCCAGAAGTAAGCAAGGAGGCTGTAGTTAAAGCTTTGAGAGATAGAACTGGTGAAATTCGTCGTCGAATTGCTCGCTTGGAAGCTAAAAAGGATGATCCTCAATATCCAAAATTTGCAGAGCGTGTGGGTAAGCTTAAGGGTCAGCTTGACAGGGTCCGTTCCGTATTGGACAAGGTCTCAAAAGATAAACTCGAGTTAAATGATGCGACTGTTGCTAAGATTGAGCGTATGACCAAGAGAAGCGTGAAGCCAGCTGAATATGTTGTGACTCACACAGGTACCGAACTTGGACCAGATGGTAAACCTGTCGCTAAGTACGAAGGTCAAGAAGTTACTTTTGGAGGCAAGGGTCGTATGAGCGAAGCACAGCTTCGTCAGGGCTTAATTGACGGT
>JBAYUX010000025.1:0-19766 GCA_041674865.1 Candidatus Altimarinota bacterium | reverse complement strand
TTACTGCCACATGTTACAAATTCAGAATAGTAGGCCCTGTAACTTGGAGTAAAGTCAGCGAATTTTTCAGCAAATCTTTCATACACATAATACGTACCAACTGGTAATTCCATCTTGTATCCTATTCCATACATATACTTTGAGCTCGTAACTCGCTCCTTTGTGCATGATTCAACTTTTGACTTCGTATTTTCTGCGCAGACCATGACTCCTGGTGGAATCATTTCGCTTGGATATGACATAGAGCCTTCAATAAATCCTGTTGTGCTTTCTACTGTAATTTCTTTTGCCACTTCTCCAGATTCAACCTTCGATATATGCGAGTAGCAAGCTGGAGCACCTGATCCGCCAGTAAGTTTTTCTTTTGTAAGCTTCAAGATTACTGGTGCTACCTGTGTTGACGCGAGAATTTTTTTACTAAGATCTTTTGACAGTGTTATTTCTTTCATTCCGCTACCATCTGCTACATTTTTGTATGAAATAATGCCTGATTTTTCACAGCCAAGACCTATGTGTTTTGCACCTGCATATGAGTTACCCTGGTTCTTCATTAAATACTCCTGGAAGACGACATCATTCATTCCTGTGATATTGAAATTCACATAGGTATCCTTTTTGCAGTTAGTATCGCAAAATGGCTCGTCAACAATTTGCGTTGTTGCGTAGCCTTTTACATAGGTTACTCCATAATAATCTCCTCCATACTCCGGAGTTCCACCCTTCTTGAATTGGCCAGCTGAAATTGCCTCGTCTTTCGATGCGCTCGCGGTATTTGCATTTGGCAACACGCTGTTGGTAATTTTTACTGGAGCAGGAACAGGTGGCACCTCTTTTTTGCCACAACCTGTAAGTAAAATGACTGCAACGAGCGATAAGGTGAGAATTTTTTTCATATGGGAGGGGAATGAAGAAACAATAAATGATATAAAACACTCTAGCTGCCTAGAGGTTAGAGTATACGGGCGTTATTTGCAAAGGTTACATTATTGTCTTTGCGTAGCTTTGGCTATACACCCACTTTGCTTCGTTATTTATATCTCATTATTCTGTTTAACTGCCCATCTTGCGTGTTCCGCGATCATCTCATCGTCCGACTGTGTGAGTTTTTTGAGCTGAGGGAGAATATTTTTTAATTTGAGATTTCCGGCTACGATGCAGGCATTTCTGATGAGGCCACGGCGTTTGGCGCGCATAATAGGAGTTCCAGCAAAGAGATTTATAAACTCTTCATCGGTCTCAATGGAAAGGATTTGGGCGAGCGAAAGATTCTGCACTCCGAGAGGAATATTATTGAAGTCTTCGACGCGGGTAGAGTTTGCACGAACATTGTGTGGACAGATATCCTGACAAAGGTCGCATCCGAATAGCCAGTTACCAATTTTTGGACGAAGTTCTTCTGGAATTGCGCCGCGATTTTCAATTGTGAGATAGGAAATACAAAGATTTGAGTCGATAGTTTTATCTGGTTTTATGGCTTTTGTAGGGCAAATATCAATACACCGCGTACAACTTCCACATGCACCTTCCCACTTCGTTGGCTCATCTGGTTCCAGGTCGAGTGTCGTAAGAATTTCTGAGAGAAAAATATACGACCCATATTCACGAGTAATAATGCAGGCATTTTTTCCGATAAATCCTATGCCTGATTTTTTCGCAAAAGCTCGCTCCATAATCGGTCCGAAGTCGACGTACGATTTCGAAAGGGGAGTTAAGTGAGAATCTTTTATTCCAGAAATTTCCTCCAAAAACTTTCCAAATTCTTTCAACTTCGCGGTGATGACTTTGTGATAATCCCTTCCTTGTGCGTATTTTGCCACTCGGAAATTTTCCCCGAACGTGTGTTCTTTTTTGTAGTAATTCAGTCCGAGCATGATGATCGACTTCACTTCTGGAAGAATTTTTTCTGGAGAGTAACGTTTCTCGGAATCTTTTTTTAAATACTCCATATCGGCTGCAAAGCCTTTTTTGAGCCATTTTTCATAATACACTCCGGCGTCAGAAAGTTTCTCAGCACGCAATATCTTCACTGGGTCAAATCCAAGTGAGTGTGCAAATTCCTTAACGTCTTGAGAAAGATTTTTGGTCATAGTATGCTTACATCCTTTTCATTTTACCTGTGAAATCTGTGAGTATCCATCCCTCGTGGCTCAATTTAGGCTATGTTAGAGAATTCGTGCGACTGCTCGAGGACACTCATGATATCGTAATTTTCTCTCACCGAAATCCCGATGGAGATACAATTGGTGGTAATATCGCCCTTCGTTTAGGGCTTGAGGCCAACGGAAAGTCGGTCACCTCTGTGTGTGCCGACCCACTTCCCTCTATGTACGACATCATGCCAGGCTGTGATGTTTTTCGACAGGATTGGGATCGCTCTCATGTCGACATGTATATGAATGTTGACGGCAGTTCGACCACCCAACTTGTCTTCCCTGAACAAGATCCTTCACTTCTTGATGGGCGAGTGCCGTTTGTAAGTATCGATCACCACATCTCAAATACGCTTTTTGGAACATTGAATCTTGTGGTTCCCGACGCCTGTTCTACGACGTTTATTTTGCACCACTTGTTCCGAGCATTACAGTGGAAGATCACTCCACTTATGGCCACGCACTTACTCCTTGGACTGTATTATGACACCGGAAGTTTCATGCACTCGAATACGACGCCTGACGTTTTGCGGGCCGCATCGGAATTACAATCACTTGGCGCCGATCGACAACTCGTGATGAATGTTCTGTACCGACAACGAACTCCCGGGCAGTTAAAAATTTGGGGGACGATCTTGGAGCGAATTCAGGAAACTGATGAAGGAGTAGTTATTTCTGGCGCGACAGCTGCGGATATCACCGAATCTGGCGCAAAATCTGATGAGATTTCTGGTGTTGTGGATTATCTGAACAGTGTACAGGGTGCAAAATTTTCGATGCTCCTTTCGGAGGATCCCGCGAAAGGAATCGTGAAGGGCTCGACGCGGACTCGACGAGAAGACGCTGACCTCTCAGTATTCTGTAAGCAATTTGGAGGAGGTGGTCACAAAAAAGCCTCTGGTTTCGGTGTTCCCGGCGTATTGGAACAAGAAGACACCTTCCGTTTTGACACCCCGACAGGTCAGGATTTTTCGTTTTAACATAGATGCTTCTATATTTTTAAATTGCCCCGGAAGTGGCCTGTGTTATAATCGGCAGGTACTATTTGCCTAACTTTATTGTTATATGGCTAAAATATCTGCAGGACAGGAGATTCGCGACTTTTCTCTACAATCGAGCGATGGCAACAAGATCACTCCTCTCGAGTTCCGTGGGAAGTGGACTATTCTTTTCTTTTACCCAAAAGACGATACGTCCGGATGCACTAAAGAAGCTTGCGGTTTTCGTGATTGGATCAATGAGTACCGAAAGCGCAATGTATTGATCTATGGTGTCAGTGGTGACGATCTCGAATCACACGAAAATTTCATCTCAAAAAATAAACTTCCTTACCCATTACTCTCTGATCCTAGTCATGAGATGCTTGAGGACTTTGGCGTATGGCAGGAGAAGTCTATGTATGGCAAAACCTACATGGGAACTGCTCGAACGACGGTTGTTGTCGACCCAGATGGTCGGATTGCCAAGATTTTCGAAGATGTAAAACCGGACGACCACGCAAGAGAAGTTATCTCTTACCTGGATGTCGTTATGGCTGGTTGGGCTATCTAAACCAGCTTACGGCGGGTTCTACTTTTCCACTGTTTTCCCTTTGCATTTGGGGCATTTTTTCAGTACATTGTCACCAACATGCCAGTTACCAAAAAGCCAGCTCGATCGGCCAAAAAGGCCCCTTTGCAGCCGCGACGCCACAAGCTTCGCAAGGTTCTCGTCCTCGGTTCTGGAGCTCTCAAGATCGGAGAAGCTGGTGAGTTTGATTATTCTGGTTCGCAAGCAATCAAGGCCCTCAAAGAAGAGGGCATTTCAACGGTGCTCCTCAATCCAAATATTGCAACAATTCAGACGAGTGATGGAATGGCAGACAAGGTTTACTTCTTGCCGGTGAATCCATATTTTGCTGAAAAGATCATTGCCAAGGAGCGACCTGATGGAATTTTCTTAAGCTTCGGTGGACAGACAGCATTGAACTGCGGTGTTGAATTGTACCGAAGTGGTGTTTTAAAAAAATATAATGTTGAGGTTCTCGGTACTCCGGTGAAGACGATCGAAGTTACTGAAGATCGTGATTTGTTTAAACAAGAAATGGCGAAGGCTGGTCTTCGTTGTGCGAAGAGCGCTGCGTGCAATACTCGAGAAGAGGCACGACAGGCGGCCAAAGATATTGGATTTCCCCTCATGATTCGTGCGGCTTTTGCCCTCGGCGGAAAGGGAAGTGGTTTTGCTTATAACAAAGAGGAGCTCGAGGAGATGCTCGAGACGGCATTTGCGTTTAGCCCACAGGTTCTCGTTGAAGAAAATCTCAAGGGCTGGAAAGAAATTGAGTACGAAGTTGTTCGTGATGCATATGACAACTGTATTACGGTTTGTAATATGGAAAATTTCGACCCGCTCGGTATCCACACGGGCGAGAGCATCGTTGTCGCTCCTTCACAGACACTAACTTCGACTGAGTACCACATGTTGCGTAAACTCTCGATTCAGGCGATTCGACACTTGGGAATCGTTGGTGAATGTAATATTCAGTTCGCACTTGATCCAAAGAGTTTGGATTATTGTACGATCGAGGTGAATGCGAGATTATCCCGTTCATCAGCGCTCGCATCGAAGGCAACTGGTTATCCACTTGCTCACGTCGCTGCGAAATTAGCTCTCGGATACAGTCTTCCTGAATTAAAAAACTCTGTCACACAAGCCACAACCGCATGTTTTGAACCGGCGCTTGACTATTTGGCGTTGAAGATTCCGCGTTGGGATTTAAATAAGTTCCGAATGGTTTCTCAGGAAATTACGAGTGAGATGAAGTCGGTTGGCGAGATTATGGCACTTGGACGAAGTTTCGAAGAGGTCTTGCAAAAGGGCTTACGTATGCTCCAAATTGGTCTTCATGGACTTGTTGCGAATGAACGGCTTGGAATTGAGATGGATGAAAAAGAATTAGAAAATGCGTTAGTACATCCAACACCAAAACGTGTCTTGGCCCTTGCTATTGCGATGAAGAAGGGATGGTCAATTGAGAAAATTGCCGACCTTACCAAGATTGATCTTTGGTTCTTGAGTAAGTTACTCAATATCGTGGATATGGAAAAAACGCTTGGAAAAGAGAAAAAGACACTTCTCACGAAGGGTAATGATGTTTTGAGACAGGCGAAGAAGTATGGATTTTCTGATAAACAAATTGCCAATACTATCGGTAAACATGAGCTCGATGTTCGTGCCGCTCGTAAGAAGATGAAGATCTTCCCGGTTATAAAACAGATCGACACACTTGCTGCGGAGTATCCTGCAAAGACAAATTATTTGTATGTCACATACCATGGCAACCAGGATGATATTTCAGTAACTGTCGCGAAGAAAGGAAGGAAGATGAGTGGCAAAAAATATATCGTTCTCGGAAGTGGTCCATACTGCATCGGATCATCGGTTGAGTTCGACTGGTGCTGCGTGAATGCTACTCAAACAGTGGCTAAGCTAGGCCATGAAACGATCATGATCAATTATAATCCTGAAACGGTTTCGACGGATTATGATATGTGCGACAAGTTGTATTTTGATGAGTTGTCACTCGAGCGAGTGCTCGATATTTATGAAAAAGAAAAAGCGGATGGCGTGATCGTCTCAATGGGTGGTCAGATTCCAAATAATCTTTCGATGAAGTTGCGGCGCGCGGGAGTGAAACTTCTCGGGACGACCGCGGAAAATATCGACCGCGCGGAAAATCGACATACCTTCTCTGCGCTTCTTGATAAGCTTGGCATCGACCAACCTCAGTGGAGGGAACTTTCAAATATTGATGGAGTGGAGGGCTTTGCGCAGGATGTTGGATATCCCGTTTTGGTTCGACCTTCCTACGTTTTGTCTGGCGCCGCGATGAGTGTTGCGCAGGATGTCGTCTCTCTTCGGGCATTCCTCGGAAAAGCTGCGAAGTTAAATCGTGATGCACCCGTTGTTGTCAGCAAGTTCGAAACTGGAGCAAAAGAAGTCGAAGTTGATGCGGTTGCCTACAAGGGATCTGTCCTCATCTATGCGATTTCTGAGCACATCGAAAATGCCGGCGTTCACTCTGGTGATGCATCGATCGTCCTTCCACCACAGAAATTGTATATCGAGACGATTCGTCGAGTGAAGACGATTGCGAAAGAAATTGCAAAAGAACTTAATATCACCGGTCCGTTTAACATCCAGTTCCTCGCGAAAAACAACGACATCAAAGTTATCGAGTGCAACTTGCGAGCATCTCGTAGCTTCCCATTTGCCTCAAAAGTCACTGGATATAACTTCATCGATATTGCGACGCGTGCAATGCTTGATGACAAGACCGTCCTCGAATTACGAGTCAATAAGCCACGAACGCTCGATCTTGATTATGTCGGCGTGAAGGTTCCACAGTTCTCGTTCCCTCGTTTGAAAGGTGCCGATCCAGTTCTCGGTGTTGAAATGGCATCAACTGGTGAAGTTGCTTGTTTCGGTGACGATCTTCATGAGGCTGTTTTGAAGGCCATGATCTCTGTTGGATTCGCACTTCCAAAGAAAAATATTCTCGTCAGTATCGGACGCACAGAGGATAAGGCTGATTTTTTGCCTGCAGCAAGACAATTTACGAAACTCGGGTATACACTTTACGGGACAGAGGGCACGGCATCATTCCTCAAGGAGAATGGAATCGACATTGTTATGCTCAACAAAATCCAGTCAAAAAAATCTCCAAATCTTCTCGAGGCACTTACCTCACACAACATCGATCTTGTTATCAACATTCCAAAAAACTACAACCGCCAGGAGATTACGGATGGCTACCTGATCCGACGAAAGGCAATCGACCTCAACATCCCACTCATCACCAACACGCAAGTTGCCAAGATCATGGCAGAGGCACTTGGGAAGTATAAACTTGATGACTTGAAGATTAAGAGCTGGAAGGAGTACGGAGAAAAATAGTATACTCTGCGTATGCGCAAACCCACCTCTTCTCGCGTTTCCAAAACCATTGTTCTGTTTGGTATAACGAGTCTTTTTGCCGATATTGCGGGGGAGATGATTTTTCCGATTTTGCCGCAGTATTTCACCATGGAACTTGGGCTCAGTGTTGCCGCTCTTGGTGTTATTGAGGGTATTTCTGACGGTGCATCAAACCTTATTCAAGTTTGGTTTGGATGGTTATCTGATCGACTTAAGAGACGGAAAATTTTTGTTATTTTGGGATACGCTATTGCCGCCACTGGGAAAGTTTTTCTTGGTTTGAGCCATACGATGTTTTTTGTTTTTATGGCGCGCCTATTTGATCGTGGAGGGAAGGGAGTTCGCACAACTCCTCGCGATGCCATGCTTGCAGAATCAATCGAAAAAGAAAATCGTGGCTGGGCCTTTGGATTTCATCGAACAATGGATAGTGCCGGCGCCATTCTTGGCAATGCTCTCGTTATCGTTCTTTTGGCTATGCAATACCCTTTACGCCATATTGTGTGGATCTCAATTATTCCTGCACTTCTCGCGATTGCGTTTATCTTGCCTGTAAAGGAAGTTCGAGAAGTTGGTCCGAATGGATTTGAACTTATGCCAAAGAGAATCATGCAGCCAACTTGGGCTGACTTCACTAATGACCGTAAAAAATTTGGAAGTGAGTTTTGGAAATTTATTATTGTGAGCACCTTCTTTCATCTTGGAAAAATTAGCTATGCCTTCATGCTCCTTCGCGCTGCAAATCTTGGCATTGTTCCAGAAGCCCTTCCGTATCTATATATCGTCTTTAATATTGTCCAGACTGCATTTTCACTTCCTGTTGGAAAATTAGCAGATGGATTCGGGAAGGCCGTCCTCGTCTTTACGAGTTTCTTGCTTTTCACCCTCATGTCTTTTGGATTCATTATTGGAGGCAATGCCCTCTTTCTTGTCGCACTGTTCGCGCTCTATGGCCTCTCATTTGCATTTATTGAGGTTGGGGTGCGCTCATTTGCTGTCGAGCTCTCTCCTCATCACCTGAAGGCCACAGGTCTTGGAATTTTCTTTACTGTTACGGGAGTTACTTCTATTGCCGCGAGCTGGATCGGGGGACTTCTTTGGCAATTCAATAACGGAA
This sequence comes from Candidatus Altimarinota bacterium, assembly GCA_041674865.1. Classification (GTDB taxonomy): domain Bacteria; phylum Patescibacteriota; class Gracilibacteria; order UBA1369; family UBA12463; genus CALREA01. The sequence goes on along the minus strand of JBAYUX010000025.1, from coordinate 11,543 downwards.
CAGCAACATTTTGGTACAGTGGCATCACAACAGGGGTGGCGACTATTCTCTTCATGATCTTCTTTTATCAACGAATTCTTGGCGCTTTCCAGAGATTTTTCCATTCTTTCTCGTCCTCCAGGGCTCGATAAAGTCCTAAGACGGCTTTGATTCATGCCTATTTGCCTTTTTGTGTGGCTTTTATTAGTATGAAGACCCTTTTTTGTTATCTGTATGGATCAGAATAAGATTGCGCAGTACGCGAAAGAAATTATTAAGGCTATTGGAGAAAATGCTGATCGCGAGGGATTGGCTGACACTCCACGTCGAGTCGCGGAATCTTACGAAGAACTTTTTTCCGGATATGGTAAAAATCCAGAGGATGTTTTGACGGTATTTGATGGTGAGCACTACGACGAGATGATTGTGGCCAAGAATATTGAGTTCTACTCAACGTGCGAGCACCATATGCTTACATTCTTTGGAAAGGCACACATTGGATACATTCCTGATGGAAAAATTATTGGCTTGTCGAAGTTGCCGAGAGTTGTAGAGATCTTCTCTCGACGCCTTCAAAATCAGGAAAGACTGACCTCACAAATCGCTGGAGCTATTGAAAAATTACTTGGCGCCAAGGGCGTTGGAGTGGTTCTCGAGGCGCAACACTTGTGCATGATGGCTCGTGGTGTTGAGAAGCAAAGTAGTGTCGTCACGACGTCTGCACAGCTCGGTTTATTCAAGAAAAATGACAAGACGCGAGCTGAGTTTCTGCAACTGATTGGTCGATAACGCCAGTCAATTTCATGTGGCTATTGGATGTTTTTTGCTATAATTTTCTGGCATATCTCTTTTCCTGTTCATGAGCTCATTCCTCCCAAAATCCATTCAGAATCTCATCGATGAGTTCTCTCGTTTGCCAGGCATCGGCCCAAAAACCGCTGAACGACTAGCGATTCACTTACTACACTCACCGCACTCCCGAATCAAAGATCTCGGTGAGTCCGTTTTAACCATGAAAGATGGTGTCGAGTTTTGCTCTCGCTGTTGGCACTTGGCCGATCAGGACCCTTGTATGATTTGTGCTAATCCGGAACGAAACCATGGAACGATTTGCGTTGTAGAGAACGTGTTAGACGTTGTTGCTATTGAAAAATCTCGCTCGTATCACGGCGCATACCATGTTTTACATGGAGTTCTGTCGCCGATTGATGGTATTGGCCCTGAAGATTTGAAGTTATATGACCTCGAAAAACGCGTCAAAGAAGGTGGTGTAAATGAGATTATTCTTGCCGTAAATCCAAGCGTAGAAGGGGAGACGACGGCACTGTATATTGGAAAAATGCTCAAGCCATATGATGGCGTGCGCGTCACTCGTATTGCCCGCGGACTTCCAGTTGGAGGTGAACTTGGCTACGCCGATGAAAGCACTATCTCGAGAGCGATGACGGGGAGAATGGGGGTGGAGTAGGGTTTTGCTTCCTTCACGCTTTCTGAGTTTAAGAAAATGTAATATTTAGTTTAGAATTTGGTAATGTCGAGGTGTTAGGATGGATAAATCCTAATCCTATTTTTATGAAAAATTCCAAAAAATCTTTATCCATTACTGATGAGGTTATTAGTCAGAAAATTTATATTATCCGTGGCAAGAAAGTTATGCTGGATAAAGATTTGGCTGAGCTTTATGACGTCGAGACAAAAATACTTAATAAGGCAGTAAAGCGTAATATCGAGAGGTTCCCTGCGGACTTCATGCTTCACATCACTCAATCAGAAGCCGAAAATTTGAGGTTCCAAATTGGAACCTCAAAAATAAAGGCTGGCGGAACTCGTTATTTGCCATATGCCTTTACTGAGCAGGGCATTGCAATGCTCTCCAGCGTACTTCATAGCGAACGTGCGATACAGATCAATATTCAGATTATGCGAATGTTCACGAAATTACGCGAACTACTTGAGCAGCACAAAGATTTGCGAGTTAAAATTGAGGAGCTCGAGAGAAAATATGACAAACAGTTTCAGTCTGTCTTTTTTGCAATTAAGCGATTGCTGAGCAATACCGAAAAAGAAAAATCCAAACGTAGAATTGGGTTTAATCTTTCGAAGAAATAATAAACCTCACTGGCCCAGATCCGCTTAAGTGGGAGGCATTTTTTGGAGTCTTGTAGAGCTGATTGAAGTCATTATGGAGAAGATTACTCCATAATGGATTCCAGTCTTCTGGGGAATCCCTTAATAGATCAAGAAGCTTTTCTGTGTCGGATATTTTGAGTCCACATTTGGCGATATCGAGGCGCTCATACTGATTTTTTGTTGAGGTTTTTTTAGCCATCGGAAGAAAAAGGGTCGCGTCGGGAAGCTTTGGATTTTTCCGTTTGATAGGCGTGATTTTCTCGCCAAAGTGAGAGATGAGGGCGAGTTGTGGCTCTAGGAAATAGACAACTTCCATACCGAGCTGAATAGCCATTTCTTCTAATTTTTCCGGAGAGAGGTCTGTGTCGAACATCTGATCTAAGCCAATTAACGTTGCGGCAGCGTCACTTGATCCACCGCCAAGGCCTGCCGTTATTGGTATATTTTTATGGAGAAGAATTTCTATACCTTCGTCCGTTTTAAGAACTTTTGTTTGTTCAAAAAAGAGACTTGCAGCTTTATGAACGATATTCTCTTTTCCTTTTGGGGAAGGGATCCCTGTCATTTTGAGCTGAATACCAGGAGAGTCTTTTTTGGTAATAATAACTTCATCAAAAAGTGCGATTGGCATTATGATCGACTGAATTTCATGATAGCCCGATGTGTCTTTTTTTAAGACATCGAGTGTGAGATTTATTTTTGCCGGAGTGATGATTTTTACAGAATCCATGCGTCGTGATTATGCTTGTAGTGATTATTTTTTTGGAAGACTCATGGTGACAATAGCTGCGCAATGAATCCCTTCGCCTTGTGCCCATGGTGTCGATTTTTCCCCACTGGTAGCGGTTATTCCGATTCTCGCTTCGTCGAGTTTCGTTAACTTTGAGAGTGATGATCTGAAGGCTTTTGCGAGTGGATCTATCGCTGGGCTGAGGCATTCAAAGTGAAGTCCGATGTGAATAATATTCATCTTTTTTTCTGACGCTTCATCTAAAATATACTTCACGTATTGTCGACTATCGGTGATACCTTTTTCACACATTGGATCAGAGAATGTTCCGAGAGATCCGCCGCCGATTGCCTGAGAAATGGCCGTAGCAAGAGCGTGAAGCGCTACGTCTGCATCTGAATTTCCTTTGAGTTTTGGAAGTTTCAGTACTTTTGTTCCACAAAGAATGAGTGGTTTTTTCGAGGCTGTATCGAAGTAGTGTGCATCGGTCCCAATTCCACAGACACTCTCTTTTTGAATTGAATTATTCTTCGCGAGGGATTTTTCAATGAGATATTTTGTATATTCGAGATCGTGTTGTGTTGTTATTTTTCGATTAAATGTACTGGCTGCAGTCCACGATATCTTTCCGCCATTTTTCTCTACCAGAAGCGCCTCGTCGGTAGTTTTTATTGGGATCTTGTAGGCACTTTTTATAATGTCATATCGAAATGTTTGCGGAGTTTCTGCGTGAATAATTTCCGAGCGATCAATAGTTTCCGAGACGTATTTTTTGCTCTTTTTATTCACTCTCTTGAGAGTGTCTGATGCCTCCCTAGCGACAATACATGCTCCTGTTTTTTTGGCTTCTGCGATGGTTTTTTCGATTTCTTTTTGGGTCACTAACACATTGCCCGAGTTGTGATATATAACCACAGAATTCTTGTTGAGGTTGAATTTTTTCTCGGCAAATCGGAAGGCTTTTTTCGCAGAATCAAAACGAGTCTCTCCCCCAAGACTGAGATGAACATGTGGAAACTTTTTGGATGGAAATGTCTTTTGGAGAAATTTTTTGTTGTCTTTATTGCAGGCGATGACAACTTCGTTGATCATTTTTGACATTAAAAATGGAGCCACCGTATATACAATAAGTGGCTTTCCCAAGACCTCTGTTTCGATTTTGTCGACACCCTGCATGCGCAGACTTTTTCCGGCGGCAAGAATAATGGCGATGGTTTTACTTTTCATTTACGTGGCGGTGAAGTTCAATAATTTCTTCGATATTCGGATCTGGATTGAAGTCGTGCGTCTTTACATGCTGCCTGATGTACGGCGAAATTTCGTGAAAGGCGATCTCATTTTTGAGAAATTTTTCTACCGCGGTGTCGTTCGCGTGATTCAGAATTGCCGGCATATTTCCTTGAATTTGAGCTGCACCACGAGCTAACGCGAGGCTTTCAAAAACGTCTTCGTCTGGCTTTTGAAATGTAAGTTTTCCCAACTTTGCCAAATCGAGCCGCTCGAATTTCGTCTCCTCGCGCTCCGGAAAAAATAACGCATATTGAATCGCAAAACGCATATCAGGAGGGGACATGAGCGCAGAAATATTTCCATCTTTCCACTGAACCATGGCGTGGATTATTGACTCTGGATGCACAATAACCTCGATCTGATGTGCTGGAATTTTGAAAAATGTACTCGCAACGATGAGCTCAAACCCCTTGTTCATGAGGGTCGCGGAATCAACCGTAATTTTCTGCCCCATTTTCCAAATAGGATGATTGAGTGCCTGTTCTCGAGTTACTTTCATGAGCTCTTTTTTTGACTTTCCATGGAATGGCCCACCCGAGCAGGTGAGAATAATCTTCTCCACATCTTTCTCTGACTTTCCCTCGAGACACTGAATAATACTCGTAATTTCTGAGTCGATTGGAATAACGAGCGATTGGTGTTTCATGGCAGCCTGAAGAATCATTTCGCCTGCGCTTACGAGACTTTCTTTGTTCGCAATGAGTACCGTTTTTCGATTTTGAATCGCGGTCATAGTATGAATAATTCCATCTGTTCCGCTGATCGCATTGACCACTATCTCAACATTTGGATCGCGCAACATCTCGCTAATACCTTCTTCGCCCGGCAAAAGCTCCGGAAATTTCTTGCTCAATGGATATCGCTCTATTTTGAGTTCGTTAATTTTCGACTCATCGGTGAGGCAAATTCTATCTGGTTCAAATTCCTGCACGAGCTTATTAAATAGCTCTACGTTGCTATGCGCAGCCATTCCTACGATGTGAAATCGATCTGGATTTTCTCGAATCACATCAAGAACTTGTGTTCCGATCGATCCTGTCGCGCCAAGTAAAACAATATTTTTCATGAAAATTTTCTTTGGATCTCTTAAGATATTATTTCGATGATCGAGCATCTGGATGATCTGCCTCTATCATCGCGAGAAGCTCCTTGAGTAACTTTTTTTCTTCGACGGTTTTCACGACGATTCCATTTTTATATAAAATTCCACAACCTCTTCCCGCCGCAATTCCATAGTCCGCCTCTCGTGACTCTCCCGGACCGTTCACGACACAACCCATCACGGCAATCTTGATCGGCTTTTTGATATATGCTGTTCTTTCCTCTACCTGATGCGCTAATTTTATAAGATCTACTTCGACACGTCCACATGTTGGACAGGCGATAATCGTTCGCTCTTTCGAATATAAATTCAATGATTTGAGAATTTCTTTCGCAACTTTTATCTCTTCGAGCGGATCCTCTGAAAGCGAAACTCGAATCGTATCACCAATTCCCTGATGAAGAAGTGAGCCGATACCAACTGCACTTTTCACACTTCCCGTGACAAATGTTCCGGCCTCGGTAACACCCAGATGGAGCGGATAATCGCACTTCGCACTGATGCGTTCGTATGACTCAATCATCTCTGGAACGTTACTACTCTTGAGCGCGATGACGAGATTGTGAAATTTCTGTTGTTCAAAAAATTCAATCCACCTCTCGGCAGATTCGACGAGTGCTTCTGGCGAAGGACGGCCGTATTTAGCCCATAAATCCTTTTCGAGAGAGCCGGCATTCACGCCAATACGAATTGCTTTTTTATATTTTTTTGCCGTCTCGATAACTTCCACAATCCATTCTTTCTTCCCGATATTTCCTGGATTGATTCGAATTTTATCGGCGCCATTTTTCATCGCGGCAATTGCCATACGGTAGTCGAAATGAATATCTGCGACCAGTGGAATGTGAATTTTCTTCTTAATCTCAGCGATAGCCTCCGCGTCCTTTGGAAAGGGTACGGTGACGCGAATAATTTCACAGCCAACTTTTTCAAGGGCGAGAATTTGCTTTACTGTAGCCTTCACGTCGTGGGTCTTGGTTGTACACATCGACTGAATGGCGATCGGATTTTGGCCTCCTATTGCCACTTCTCCTATATTGACTACTCGGGTCTTTTTTCTTGAATCCATGGATAAACTTAAATAGAAGCCAAAAACGTACTACGGGCGCATTGTAAATCTTGTGCGTCTTTCGTGCAAATCCTCCGCATATAGCCTCAATTCCAAGTTGACGGATTTTGGCTTTCGCTCTACAATCACTTCGCTTTGTACTCACGCAAAAGCTCCTTATTTTTTAAGCCTATTTCCTTGAGCAAACAGCCTCGTCTTAATGATCAGATCCGTTCCGCAAGTGTTCGTCTTATAGATGAAGCTGGGGAACCGCTGGGTGTTGTGCTCATTGAACGTGCAAAGGAGATGGCTCGAGAGCAGGAAGTGGACCTTGTAGAGGTTGCTCCTGGTGCGAATCCGCCTGTTTGTAAGCTGATGGACTTCGGAAAGTACATGTACCGACAGCAAAAAATGGAGCGAAAACACAAGGCTCAGCAGAAGCAAACTGAGGTGAAGGGGATTCGAATGTCCCTCCGAATTGGCACAAATGACCTCGAGGTAAAGGCAAAACAGGCCCGAAAATTCCTTGCTGACCGCAATTTAGTCAAAGTAGTCCTTATGTTTAGAGGCCGTGAGGCGGCTCACTTAGACTTAGGGCGTGCAAAGCTAGATCAGCTTTATGATATGATCAAAGATGTGGCAAAAATTGAAGATCCCGCTAAGCGACAAGGAAATCAGTTGATAATGATGCTTGCGCCAGGTGGCATACCTGTGGCAAACTTGAAGCCCGCCGGTTCCAGAGAAGGCGCAGCCCCACAGCAAGAGGGCGCTCCGAACGCGGCCTAAACTACACCCGTTATTGTTTTTTATTCGTTACCCCTCTATATGAAGGCAAAAGTCCACAGCGGCGCAAAGAAGCGATTCAAGCTTACTGGAACCGGAAAAGTAAAGTTCGGAAAAGTTGCTCACCGACACCTTATGGTCAATAAATCTAAGCGACAGAAGAGAAGCTCTCGAAAGGGTGTCATCCAGACTCACAATGGTGAACTCGCTCGAATAAAAGGTCTTCTCCGAATGAGCTAAAACCCCTTTATCTTTAATTTTTCTCTATATGCCACGCGTTAAACGAGGTGTTGCCTCCCACAAACGACACAAGAAGATGCTTAAGGCCACAAAAGGCTACCGAGGTCTTCGAAGCCGAACATTTAAACAGGCTAAAACTGCTTGGATGCAGGCCGGTGAAAATGAGTATCGAGATCGAAAGAACAAGAAGCGTGTTATGCGCGCTCTCTGGATCACTCGATTGAATGGTGCTTGCCGAGCAAACGGAATCAACTATAGCCGATTCATCGAAGGACTTACAAAGAAAGCTGTTCTCGTCGACCGAAAGGTTATGTCTGAGATTGCTCGAACAGAGCCAGAAGTCTTTGCAAAGCTTTGTGAGATTGCAAAAAGCATGGTTCCAGCTGTTAAACCACGTGCTACAAGAGCACCAAAGGCTGCAGCTACAAAGTAAGCTTTTAGACCATAGAAAGTCTCTTCTAAAGATGCTAGAGTGTCACCACCTAGCATCTTTTTTGTTTTATACGAATCCATGAAGTCTATCTTCAAATATCTCATCTTTTCGTTTTTATCCTGGTGCGCAAAGATCCGCCTAGAACGATTCCGCCGTAACGGTGCGCACATTATCGGCGTTACTGGATCAATAGGGAAGACGACCTGCAAGGAAGCTGTTGCTCATGTTTTACGAGGGCAGTTTCGCGTTCTTAGTAGTAGCAAAAGTTACAATACTGAACTTGGACTTCCTCTTACTATTCTTGAACTTAAGAGTGAATTTTCTTCAGTAATTGGATGGGCAAAAAATCTTATTATTGCTTTTTGGCGTGGAATTTTTGACAGAACAACTTACGACATTCTTGTACTGGAAATGGGCGTTGATAAGCCGGGGGACATGGATGTTCTTTTGAAAATGGTTACACCAGATGTGGGTATTTTTACAGGAGTGCATCCTGTACATTTGGCCGATGGGCAGTTCGGCTCACTTGAGGAAATTTTTGAAGAAAAATCAAAATTGATTCGTGCAGTTGGCTCGCGCGGAACAGTTATTTTAAATCAAGATGACGAACGATGTGCGCATCTTGGAAATGAGATGAGTAGAGTAAAAAATGGTCCAAAGATCATCATGTTCGGTATGAACGAAAGATCGAAACTGTATGCCGAGAAGGCGCGTGAAGAGTGGGGGAAGATTCTTTTTGATGCGCACTACGGAGAGGTGATTGGAAATTTTGAGGTACCCATTTTGGGAATTCAACATATCTCATCTTTATTACCGGCGATTGGATGTGGGCTTGTTTTTGGCATGTACATGCTAGATATTACAAATGAATTAAAAACGTTCCGACTGCCGCCCGGACGCTTGTCTCTTATTGAGGGCATGAACGCCTCGTGGATTATCGATAGTTCGTATAATGCTTCGCCTGATGCGGTCCGGGCGGCAATTCACACACTCACAACCCTCTTTCATCTTTCAGCCAACGCTACGCATCCTATTAGCCGTCGTGTTTTTGTTTTTGGAAACATGAACGAGCTTGGAACAAGTTCAGAAAAAGAACATCGCGAGATTGCAACAAGTCTCAAAGACTCTATCGACGTACTTATTACTGTAGGGAATCAGGCTCAATTTTGCGCTGACGAAACGTTGTCCCAAAATATCCTTCCACGAGAATCAATCTACTCATTTTCAACAACTGACGAAGCTATATCTTTCATGCCGTCATTTATTCAGCCAAAAGACCTTATTCTTATCAAGGGCTCTCAAAACAATGTCCGCCTAGAATGGCTTGCCAAAGCCATAATGGCACACCCTGACCAGGCCGAAAAACTCCTTGCGCGGCAAGAGTGGAAGTCGTGATATAATCCTTCTACATGAGCACATCCCTAGTACCACTCAATGCGGAACAAACACCTCTTCGGTATCGATGGAGGGTTGTTGGAAATCAGCCGCTTTTACACTCCCTTGAGGCAGATTTGATTCAAAAAAATCTTGCCCATGCGTATATTTTTTCTGGTCCCCCGGAGGTAGGGAAGAAAACTGTTGCCGTCACATTGGCCCATATTCTTCAATGTGAAAATGATTTTTGCCATGACTGCACGACCTGCAACCAAATCACAAAAGGCATTCACAGCGAGACTATTGAGTTCCGCGACGATGGGGAACAGCTTGGCATCGAGGCGATACGCGATCTTGTATTCCGGCTCAATTTAACCCCATCCGCTCCTTACAAAATCGTCATTATTGAGCGTGCTGAACGAATGACCACTGAGGCGGCGAACTGTTTACTCAAAACCCTCGAAGAACCGCCACCTCAAACTATCTTCATTCTCACTACTGATAACATCCGAGAAATTCTTCCTACTGTCATCTCCCGTTCTCGCGTTCTTCCATTCCGACTTTGCGATGAATCTCTTCTTTTGGACTTTCTTAAGGAAAAGTATATGGCCACAGAAGAGGACGTATTGCATCTTGTGGTCGAACTCTCTCTCGGAAGACCTGGTGTTGCCTTCAAGATTATCGAAGATCCCGAACTTATGCGATTCTATAAATCGCTCTACGCTGACATATCTCGATTTTTTGAGTTTAATAACGTTTTCGAGCGAATGGTATATCTTCAAGAATTTATAGAAGATAAAAATAAAATCACTATTTTTCTCGATATCTTTACCCATCTAGCGCGACGAAAATTATTACTTAAAGTAGATGGTGGTCGCAAATACATAGAACTTATTGATCAAATATCTCTCACTCAATCGGCTCTTCGTAATCATGTAAATCCGCGACTTGCCCTTGAAAATCTTATGCTCTCATTCTAATTTTTCTTTATGATTTATATACTTATAAGTCTCGCATCGCTCGCATGTCTCCTGGGTATATACTGGAAAAAGCACACTGAATTGAAACAAAGTGGCTCATGGGCTAAGCAGATGTTTCAAAAACTTCATATCAAGAGGCAGGCAGCAAATCCACACAAAACATCTCAAGCCGAGATGCTTCTCTTGACTCCCGATCAGCAAAAAACTCTCAAAGAAACACTTATGAGCGCCGAAGCCTTCTTTGAAAATGGAGATCTTGATGAGGCAGAAAAACTCTACATTCAAGTACTCTCTCTTGATGACAATCATCCTGAAGCGAACATGCGACTTGGGCTTATTTACATTAAAAAACAATTAGCAAAAAAAGCGGAGGCCATCTTCCGAAAAATTCTTGCGACGAGTCCGTACGATGCGCTCGCAACCTCAAACCTAGCGCTTGCGCTCTATCTCCAAAGAAATTACGAAGAGGCTAAGGAAATTTACCTTAAAGCGATTGCCCTTGATCCAGGCCGAGGCCCCCGGTACATAAACCTTGCTCATGTCTACCGAGAGCTCAAGGACTACGATGCGGCCGTACAAGCTATACACAAGGCATTTACCCTTGAGCCACAACAGAACGAATACCGCCTTCTTCTCGCTGAGACATATGCTGACATGAACAACCTATCTGCAGCTCGAACTATTGTTCAAAATATCCTCAAGCATGACTCTGAAGATACTGCTCTTCGTCGAAATGCCCGAACACTTCTTAAGCGCATTGACAACAAAGCAGGTAAAGAGGAAAACGCTACAAGCTAGTCTATAAAATTCTTGTCTGAAGTTTTGTTTACCGTTGGTACTGGCAACTCCAGCTTCTTTTCTACGCCAACCAAAACCTTCTCTTTCACAGCGCGATAGCTACTCTCAATTGCCTCCTTTTGCGTTAATCCGCCCGGAAGGGTGATGTACCTATACCAGAGAGTATGGAATCCAACATGAGCCTTTTCTTGCGTCTTCTGGGTACCAACAGGAATAGTATCGGTCTCCACCGTATCTGTTCCAGGAATACTATTTCTATTTGTTATCACGGGACCTTCTAATCGAACCTCTCTACCGTCCTTTGTTCCATAAAACACAAAATATGCCTCGGAACCTTCTGTGTACGCCTGAAGGAGTAGGCTTCCCGGGGTGTCATTTTTGAATCTTAAATCATGCGCGCCAGGATAGATAGTTGCGTCAATACCATGCCCTCCAATTTGAGAATAATACCCAACTGCGTATGAGTGAGGACTTCGCTCTACGATTGGAAGTCCAGCATAAAGAGCCCCTCTATAGGCCGTTGTTGAGACCTGGCATAATCCACCTCCAAATTCAGGCAACGTTCCTTCTGGCTTGATAACAAGCTCCTTGAGAAACCCGTGCGCTCCATCAACAGGGCCAAGATGAGAGTTAAACGAAAATATTTCGCCTGGGGC
>JBAYUX010000024.1:0-20426 GCA_041674865.1 Candidatus Altimarinota bacterium | reverse complement strand
GGACCAATCTCGATAGATCCTAACACTCCGATTCCAAGCAACATTCCCACAGGAATAAGCGGAAGCGCGCCAAATGCAATAGGGTTACCACTCTTCTCAACACCGTAATCACGTCAGATTATTTCTCACTGAGAATATACCGCACCGCATCCGAAAAGTCCGTGGCCTCATGGTCAGCAACAACCCCTTTTTCAAGAGGAAATCTTGGATTTGAAAGATATACCGAATGTATTTCGAGATTTTTTCCGAATTCAACATCGGTTGGGCGATCGCCAACCATATATGAATCTTCAGGCTCCATTTCATTCTCCCAAATAAACTCTTTGACGAGTCCAATCTGGGGTTTGCGACAATCACAGCCCTCTTCAGGGAAATGAGGACAGATAAAAACATCGTAGAAGCGAACACCATGTCTCTCGAGTTCACTCATAATAAAATCTTGACCCTCATCAAAAACCTCCCAAGTAAAAGCGCCATGACCAATACCATCTTGATTCGTTACCATCACTAATTCATAACCAGCTTCACGCAGCTGACGCAATCCTTCAAAAACTCCCGGCTTAAAGTGAAGCTTCTGTAAGCTATCAACTTTGCAGTCCATCGGCTCCTCTATAAGGGTGCCATCTCGGTCCAAAAAGACGAATTTCATACCTATATTATATATGTATTCGAAGCTGAAATGAAGCTATTTGACAATATTTTGCGATTCAAAGCTGGACAAAGCTACGGAAATTGTGATATAATCAAACTAATTAGTAATCTTATATTTTTAATTCACTACCCATGCAAGGTCTTTGCCCAAAATGCAATAAGAACGAAGGCGTAAATCGCCGAGATATGGTTGACGTTGAATACGTCGTAATGAAGAACGGTCGTCATGCTGCAAAAGGACGCTGCGGAGTATGCGGTGGCGGTATGTACAAGATCGTCAAGGCTACAGAGGTTCCAGGCGCAGCTGCTTAAATCTCTTCAGGCTTCAATCAAATCTTCAAAAAAAAACCTTCATATGTATGAAGGTTTTTTTATTGATCAAGAGGAGATCAGCCATTCTCGCTATTATTTCTTAAAAGAAAAATCCAAAGATAATAGAAAGAGCCGAGAAGAGCATAAGGAGTATAGTCACCCAAACACCAACATTTGAATAGTTTCCACTTGTCCACTTACCCATAACCTTTTCGTTATTACCCGTAAGGAAGATAAACATGAGAAGAATCGGAGAGATAAGGCCGTTCAAGACCGCACTATAGAAAAGCATTTTGACCGGACTGACCCCAAGGAAGTTAATAACAAGTCCAACAAGAAGAGAAATAACAATAACGCCATAGAAACCCTTTGCCTGATAATACTTGAGGCTTAGTCCCCGCTTAAGGTTAAACATCTCTGAGAAGGCAAATGCGGCAGACCCTGCAAGGACTGGAATAGCAAGAAGACCTGTTCCGATGATACCAATAGCAAACACCCAGGTAGCATAGCGGCCTGCGAGAGGCTGAAGCATCTGAGCAGCCTGTTGCGCAGTTTCAATTTGGTGAATCCCATTCTTTGAAAACGTCATCGCAGCAACAACGATAATGAAGAACATGACAATATTCGAAAAAATCATGCCAACTGCAGTATCCCATCGCATATCAGAAATCTCTTCCTTAGAAGCACCCTTTCGCATTTTAAGCGTTTTGCGACCAGCAGAAATTTCCTCCTCCACTTCCTGCGAAGCCTCCCAGAAAAAAAGATAAGGCGAGATAGTCGTACCGAGAATGGCAGTAAGCATAAGGAAAAACTCTTTATTGTAAACCCCTGAAGGAATAACTGCATTGATAGCAACATCCTTCCAATCGATCTGAATAAAGAAAGCAACGCCGATGTAGCAAAAGAGGGAGAGTGTAAGATACTTCAAATAACGAGCATACGTCTCGTAACTAAGAAAAACCTCGAGAAATATAGTCAAAACGGTAACGCCAACCGCAAGCCAGATAAAAGGAAACTGCGGAAAGAGAAGGCGCAGGGAGTCCGCCATGGCACCAAGATCGGCGCCAATATTAACAGTGTTGGCAGTCACAAGAAGAAAAACCAAAACATACAGAATCTTCTTTGAATAATTCTTCTTCAAAACCTGAACAAGCCCGCCGCCACCCACGAGACCAATACGACCACACAACTCTTGTGCGGCAATCATAAGAGGAGTCGTCAAAAAGGCGACCCACAAAAAACCAAGACCAAATCCAGCTCCAGCCATAGAGTAGGTAGCGATACCAGAAGGATCGTCATCGGAGGCACCGGTAATGACACCTGGGCCAATATATTTGGCAAGCTTTTTAAAAACATTTTTCATAACAAATTGAGAGTGAGGAGGATTGAGGATCACAAAATAATTTGTGACCTTCTAAAGGTAACAAATCTGGCTAGGGTGTCAAACATTTCCGAGTATGGTATATTGGCGAGGTGAAAAAAAATCTTCCGCTCATTATCGTATTTTTTCTAATTGTTATTTCCGCTCTTCATAGAGGAGGGATATCCTTTCAGGCACACCTTCTCTGGACAATTACACTACTGCCAATCTGGGCTGGAGTCTTCATCGGAAGAAAACATAAACTTGAGCCAAAAATACCAACACTACTATTGGGAATAAGCATGCTCTTTCTTCTGAGCATTATAGGTGGATGGATTATGTCGAGTATGCAAGATTTTGGATTCGTTACCATGACAACGCTGATCTCTGGGGTAATAACCATGCTCTTATTCGCACAGGCAGAAATTGAAAAATCAAGCATACTAAAGCTCTTCACAGCAATGTCGGTCGCTGCATCTGGGCTCTGTGTATTTGGAATTGTAGTATATATCACGACACCGGCCGATCGACTCGCAAGTACATTTGCCCAACTGCCATACATCGTAACCGCCTACCCAAACGCACTCGCGCTCTTTTTGATTGGGCTAATACCATATACACTTTTGCAATTTTCAAAAGCATTTGGGGATGAAGAAAATGGCTACAGAACGAAGGAAAAAATGGTTTGGTTTATCATCAATACGCTAATATTCACAACGCTTCTCCTCACATTTTCAAGGGGAGGGATTATTATTGCAGGACTTATCGTGGCATTCCTTCTTGCTAGAAAAACACTAAAAATCAAAAAACCATTCATCATACTCGTTGCACTGATCTTACTAACTACCAGCGTAATTCAATACGCAAGACCAAGCAAATTCGCGACAAATGAATTTAGTAAAAAAATCACACTTCAGTCAGGCGAGAAAACATCATCAATAGATGAAAGAATAAGCTTTTGGAAAGGAGGGGTTAGGCTTATTCAGGATCGACCAATCTGGGGATTCGGACCAGATACATTTGAATTTGCATTTCCCCATTACCAAGAACAGCCACTCGCAAACTCGGAACATCCTCACAATATGTTTATCAAACATGCTGTAGACTTTGGAATACCATCAACCATTCTTTACATTTTCCTACTAGGACTTATAGTTTGTATGGGAATTCGATCAAAAGAAGAGAAGGAATTAATAATGATATTACTCCTTTCTATAGGAGGAATTATTGCACACAACCTTATTGATTATAATTTGAACTTTGTTTCATCAGCCGCGCTTTTATGGCTAGAGCTAGGGCTTATTGTAAATATAAGCATGAAGCACAAAGTCATTTCATCGACCCTAATAACCCCGCGGCGGGTCATCATATCCCTCACGACACTCGTATCGCTTATTGTATTTTTAGCAGGCGGATATGAAATATATCAACGAATAAAGATTATCAACGGAAGGACGCTTGCGGCGGAAGAAAAGCATGAAGAAGCGGCAAAAATGTTTGCAAATACACGCCCACTCTTCTTTGATGACGCTATTCTTCTCGAAGGCAATAATGCAATTGAAACAAAAAATTACAATCTAGCCCACAAGCTTTTCATAACAATTACAAATCGAGATATGCTGTATGCGGAAGCCTTTAATACATGGACAGAGCTCCTCATGAAAAACAATAAATACGATGTAGCCGAAAAAACAAATTATCGCGCACTCACCCTGGACCGCTTTAATCACCTTCGATATCACCTAAATTTACTAAAAATAATGCAGAAAAACGGAAGTGAGGTTTCTGACAGCATGGCGAAGGGATATATAGCCATGCTCGAAAGTTACCTAAATCTTCTAAGGAATAATGCGCACAACACGGTAGAAACAAGCGATCCATCGAGTGCAATTAAAATCGCTTACATCCTAGAAACCGCAGCAAAAAGCCCTATTCAAAAAGTGAAGTTTCAAAATATTCGAAAAAAACTCATCATATCTGCACAAGAAGAACGAGAGAAATTTTTCAATATGTTTTCTATCCCCTTAAGCCCTCTTTAATAACTTACAGAACGCTACAGATATATGTTTGAACTTGTAATCGGAACCACCAACAAAGGAAAATTTCTAGAGATCGGAGAAGTTCTCGCCTCTCTTCCTATCAAAATGATAACGCCTCAAGACATCGGAATCACAGAATCTCCTGATGAAAACGGAGGAACGTACAAGGAAAACGCTAAAATCAAAAGCGCCTTTTATTTCGAAAAATCAAAAATAGCAACGCTCGCAGAAGATTCGGGAATAGAAATCGACGCATTCCCAAATGAACTAGGGCTCAAAACAAGGCGCTGGGGGGCCGGAGCAGAGGCAAGTGACGAAGAGTGGCTCGCCTACTTTCTCGAAGAGCTAAAGAAGAAGCCACCAGAACAACACACCGCCCGATTTCACTGCACGGCAGCATTAACGATCATCAACAAAGAAACCGGAGAAATTGAGGTTCATACGTTCGATGGAATATGTCCTGGGTTTCTCAATACAGAGCCAAAAACAGCAGTGCCACATGGCATTCCCCTGTCGGCATGTTTTCAGCCAGACGGATTCGATAAAGTCTATGCGGCACTCACGCCAGAAGAAAAAAATAAAATTAGCCATCGCGGACGAGCGATGCATCAAGTAGCTGACTTTTTGAAAGAATATCTTTCAAATTAGCTCACTGTCTTAATCTTCAAATACTGCTTAGGCTGCCACTTAGGAGCATCGAATTTTTGAATCTCCGGGTAAAGAACAAAGTCTTCGATACCACTGTCTTTTGAAGTAAACTTCACCTCAACAAAGTTTTTAGAACTATGACGGATATCAAGTGAATCAAAATCTCTATTTTTTGAGAGAGCCAAGAGAACTTCTTGGGCGAAGGCTGCCTTCTCTTCGGGCTTAAATTCATCAGAGAACACAACGCGACTATCATCCAACAAGCGGTTTACGCGAGCATCGATACTAAAGAATTTTGTATAGGCGAAGAATCCAAAACCCGCAACGATAACAAGAACGAGAACTCCCTGAAGTCGTCTCCATAAGCCTGAAGAAAAAGATTCTTCATCTTCAATCCACTCATCGTTATCATCAAAAGAATCAGCAGTCCGAGCGGAAGAAGTAGCGGGAGCCGTAACGGGCTCAAAACTACTTACTGGACGAATAGGCGGAACAGAAGATGTAGCTGGCGGAGTAGTGTCAGCAACTGGTTGAGGATTTCGGCTGAATTGGTCCATAAAAATGCCACGTAATGAAGTATAAATCTCCTGATCGACATCGAGCTCTTCGTGCTGCTTTGCATTCTTGAGAAGAGTAGAGACCCCTCCAAAATACGCAGCCAATCGCCCAAAACCCTTCTGACCAGAGGTTGCCATAGTAACAACCTGTTTTGCCTTTTTCAAGCTCTCATAAAAGAATCTCGTACACTCTTCCTCGCTCATAGCCATGACATATGCCCTGTCAGCCTCCGAAAGCTCTTCGAAGAAGCTAAGCCACAAGACTTCACGCTCCTTGAACTCAAGGTGATTATAAAAATTCTCCAAAATCTGCTCCCGGCGGAACGTCCGACTACCCGAATCGGTCTTCACGTTATATACATCACGGAAGTCGTGAATTCGCTTAATTTGCTGCATCATCTCAGCGCCTTTTTTTGGCTGAGACTGGACCGCAAAAAACTCATAGGCCCACTTAAACAAATCAACCAAAATAATCTCCTCACCATGTCGAATCTCATCAAGAGCATACTCATAAAGAGACTTCATGATAAAGGCAATCACCGGCTTCGTTGAAGCACGACGAGCACAATACCGATATAGTTGCTCAAAAGTGCCTCCGTAGAGATTCCAAAACTTTTCTCGAGCCGCGCTTTCTGACAACGAAGTAGCCATGGCAATAAATATTCAAAAGGGATCTATTTTGACAAAAAGTCAAAATAATTTCAAGTGCATTTTTAAAGCCCCTTCGCCAAAGCTGATTGAGACTCTTCTATGGCATCAAAAACGCTTCTTACGTCTGCTGAAGCCTTGGATTGCATGATTTTATGAACAAAATCTGAAGCCCCCTGGAAACCCTTGAGGTAGGCCGCAAGATGCTTTCGCATCTCATTCACCCCGTGCTTTTCATCAATTACCTCCACGGCCAAATCGAAATGCTCTCGAATCAGAGGAAGTTTTTCAAGAATCGTATTTGGTCTTTCGTACTTTTCCCCACGAAAAGCTGCGGCAATTTCGGCAATCAACCAAGGATCACCAAGCGTCGCGCGACCAATCATTACCCCATCAAGATTTCCAATTCGAGCAAAAGCATCATCGACACTTTTGATATCACCATTTCCAATAACAGGAATTTTTAAGACATTTTTTGCTAAATAAATCGGCTCCCAATCGGCAACGCCCGAGAAGGCCTGCTTGCGAGTTCGCCCATGAAGTGTGATTAATTTTGCGCCAGCATCTCGCACGCCAGTACAAAAATTAAGAAATGTTTTTTCATCATAGCAGTCATATCCAAGTCGCGTTTTTACTGAGATAGGAACAGACACAGCGCGCGACAATGCATAAACAATTTCCGCAGCCAGCTGCGGGTTTCTAAGCAATGCGGACCCACACTCATTCGACGTAATCTTGCATGTTGGACAACCCATATTAATATCAATTCCAGCAACACCCATCTCTTCAAGAAACTTTCCACCCTCAACAAAAAATTCTGCATCTTTTCCAAAAAGCTGCATGATAAGAGGATACTCACTTGGATTCCAATCAAGCATTCTGTAGGTTCCCGCACTTTTGTGATGCAGTGCATCAACACTCGTGAGTTCAGAAAAACACACGATACCATCAGTGAGTTTTTTTACTATTTGTCGATACGGAGAGTCGGTCCAGCCAGCAAGCGGAGCAAGTGCAACGATCGGTCGCGGAAGGGTATCCCAGGAAAATGGCATAAGAAAGCAATAGAATTCCCATGCATTTTAACGAAAAATCAAAAAAAGACTATATGATTTTATTTACTTTTTGCAAAGCAACGGTAAAATATCGCGGATAGCAAAACCTATTCTCAGATATCATGCATACACAGGTAGAAAAACGGCACAAGTTAGGCGAGATAGCCTCAACCGCAATTTGCGGAAACGATATCATGAGTTCCGTGCTTTATGTTTCAGGAATTGCCATCGGAGTTTCCGGTATTTATGCCCCATTCATTCTTCTCGCAATTGGAATTGTGCTCTTGTTATACAGGGGGGTTTACCGAGAAGTGGTAGAGTCACTACCCGTAAACGGAGGAACGTACAACGCCCTTCTCAACGGAACTTCAAAAAATATCGCTGCAACCGCGGGGGTACTCACCATTCTTTCATACGTAGCAACCTGCGTTATTTCAGGAAAAACGGCAGTCGAATACCTGGGAACAATTATGAGCATTCCAATTATTCCTGCAACAATTGTGGTCCTGGGCCTCTTTGCAATGCTCGTTATTTCGGGAGTAAAGGACTCATCAAAAGTAGCCATTGCGATATTTGGCCTTCACCTACTCACGCTCACCGCTTTTGTAATTTTAGGTGCATATTATCTTCTCAATCACCCCAACCAGTTCCAAATTAACTTTGCTCACACGCAAAACCTCCTCAAGGATCAATCAATGCTTATATTGCTCTTTTTAGGATTTTCATCATCACTGCTGGGTGTGTCAGGATTTGAAAGTTCAGCAGATTTTGTTGAAGAACAAGAGAGGGGTGTCTTTAAAAAAACACTGACCAATATGCTACTAGGAGTCGTTATATTTAACCCTCTCGTAGCCTTTCTTTGTCTCGGGATATCATCAATGCCAGAAATTGGACAACTTTCCAGCTTCCTCCTTGCAGGCGAAGCAAAGGCGGTTGGCGGATCAATCTTCCAGTATATCGTCGTTATCGATGCCTTCCTCGTACTCTGCGGAGGTGTACTCACGGGATTCATTGGCGTATCAGGACTCGTAAATCGAATGTCTGTAGACGAGTCCTTACCATTTTGGTTTGCTCACAGAAATGCGAAGGGATCGTATCCAAGGATTGTACTTACTTTTTTTGCACTTTGCGCATCCATTCTTCTTGTAACCGGAGGTGATCTTCGCTCACTCGCAGGAGTTTATGCGATCAGCTTCTTGTCTGTTATGAGCATGTTCGCACTTGGAAATCTCATTCTCAAAATCACCCGCCCGGATCTCAAAAGATTTTACTCATTCCCGGGACTTCTCGTCTTCCTCGCATTTGTAACAACATTCATAGGACTCATCGGAAACATCTCGATGGACATTATGAATCTTGCGCTCTTTTTGATTTATTTCTTGCCGGTAATGGTAATTGTTCGTGCTTATATTTACCGCGATTACATCGTATCCTTCATCTACAAGCACACCGCGCAGACCTCCCTTCTCCACAAAATATTCCGTGTTATCTTTAGAAACGTCGTTCGCGGAACCTACATCCTCTTCATCCACCGAGCCGACCGACTCTTCAACACCATCAAGTATATTAGCGCCAACGAGGCGGGCCGCCATGTGATCATTCTTCACTGCAAAGACGATACCGACGAAGTAAATAAAGAAGTCTGGAAGGAGCTCAATGCGCTCGTTCCGGTTCTTCCAAAAGCAGGTGTCTTTCCGCACCTTCGTCTCGATCTTCATCAGGTTGAGGGCGAATTTGGTCCAGAAATTATTCACAAAGCATCGGTCAAATACGACATTCCAAAGAACCGCATCTTCATCGGAACAATTCACCACAATCACAAGTTTACGTACGATGAACTCGGCGGCGTGAGAATTATTGTCTAGTCACCTACCTAAGTAAGAGCTAACCTACAACCAAAACCACCCCCGCAATCATCCACGCAAAGAGCGTGGCTTTTTTCAAAACCATGCGCCAATCAACCTTCTCCTGAAAAACTCCAGGCAACCATCGACGGAAAATAATCGCATACAGAAGCACGAAAAATGGCTGAAGCCCCTCAACGCTTTTCGCAACAGTAACAGGGACAAGGGAGACAATGTACGGACTGACAATATTCCCACCAAAGGCGATAAACTCATTCAACGTAAATAAACCAGCCACATCCCTGAGCTGGCGAACCTGCTCTAACAAATCTCTCCTAACACGCGGCAGAAAAAGAAACGACAAAACAATCAAACACGAAAAAATAGAAGTCGACACCACGGCCGTACTCCAACTCACACTTTCAAGGACATATTTGTAAACAACTGCCTCGATCGCAAGAAGAAATCCAGAAAAAAGCATATAGAAAAACGATATATTCAAGCGGATCTTATCAACCCTATTTAGCGACAAAAACATACTCGCAGTAACAATAAAAAAGAAGCCGACATACTGACTCAGCCGCAACACTTCACCCGCAAATACAAAAGAAAAAATCGGAACAAAAAACTTCCCCAAAGAAAAAAGTGCAGCGACAATAGACGTATCCTCCTTCTGAAGAGATTTGTAATACGGAAAAAGATAAAAAACCTCAATAGCTCCAATCAAAAAGAAATAAGGAATCAGCTGCAAAGGTGGCATCTGTGGCCACTGAATCAGCAACACAATCGGCAAAAATATAACCGCAAAAACCCCGGTAAAAAATCCCAAACTCCAGACATTACGAACAAGCCTATTGGTTAAATACGTATCAATCACATTCGACCAGGCGTGAAGTATTGGGGTCAGTAAGGCAATTCCAATCCAAAGCATATGGCGCAAGTCTATCAGCAATCATAGAAAAACTCTACAGCTGCTCGGCCTTAAAATTACTCACAACCACCTCTGAGTCTTCATTATAAACCCCGACCAACCCATCCGGCGTAAGAATATCGGTCGCACTAAAGACATACTGCTTCACCTCCACCCCATTCACCTTCACCGACATCACATTATTTTCAACACGTATCGTCACGTCATAATCCACGCCGATCGGAAAATCTGTCGCACCGACAACCGACGTAAACAAATCATTCTGAATATCATTCAAGAGCGACTCCCCAATCTCAAGACCATTTGGTTTTAAGATGGCATATTTGAATTTCCCCTTATCGGTCCCATTATTTTTATATCCAAGAACGGCCCATCCAACCTCCCAAGGATTCGGTGGAGAATTTTCTCG
The DNA here is from genome assembly GCA_041674865.1 of Candidatus Altimarinota bacterium. GTDB lineage: Bacteria > Patescibacteriota > Gracilibacteria > UBA1369 > UBA12463 > CALREA01. Next base: position 9,975 of record JBAYUX010000024.1, on the reverse strand, counting down.
AAGCTGCTTAACGGTTTTCATTGTAAAACCAAACTGATATGGCTGACTATATACCTGATTACTCACAACGAGACATGAATGCGTTTCCTTTGGCTGGGTGGCAATTTGTGGAGTCATATTGAGCTGCCCAAGAACTGGATCCCAGGAAACTTTTCCATAACCATCCCAGACAACCGTGCCCCAGGGAATCGATAACGTACTAACAGTCTCTGTGACGTCAGTACTTGCATCAATAGGTTCCAAAACATCTGCAGACTGAGGAGCGTCCAGTTCAACATCTCCTCCAATAGCAAGATCCTGAACAAACACGTCTTGGCCCGAAGAATCACCGAAATTCGCGTCAGGGGTTGCGACAACATCAGCAGCATCAACCGTAGCAACATCTGAAATACCAACTGAATCTGGAGACGTGTCGACCTGACCAACATCCACAAAAGCGTCAACATCTATATCCGCACCCACATCAGGAGAAGAAGTGGCATCAGTGCCAACATCAAAACTACTCGTATCGCTAGACCCACTATCACTAGAGCCAACACCCTTAGCATCGGGAAAAATCCAATGCCCAGGCTGGTTACACCCGGCGGTAGTCAGTACAGCCAAGGCAATAGCAGCCGCACGGCTTTTTATTCCAGGAAGTAGCGCCAACTTTTTTGAAGAAGTGGTGCTTAGAGCACGGGATAATAAAGGTTCTCTATTCATACAAAGCTGTAAAATACCTGAATCAGTATAATAATACCAAAGAAGCAATCTGTCAAGAATAAAGCTGGATAAGCTTTAAATCTCACCACTTAAACTACAGAAACTAGCTTAAAAAGTTACACGTCAAAAACCCGCTCATAATAAGTGGGTATATATATTCTGGTGGAGATGCCGGGAGTTGAACCCGGGTGTAAAAGAAGTATTGTTATACATCTACAATCGTAGTTCGCTCTGATTGTTTTGTGTGTGATAGAGAACGAACCAAAAGCCACTCACAAAAGGCTAAAAGATGTTCATCGAGTTCGTAGCTCCCCGCGCTCAATGTAAGTTTAGAAGTATTACACTTAGTATAACCGCCTAAACATCAGTTATAAAAAGCGTCTTCCGAAAAAGTTCAGAAGAAATTAACACTAAGCAAATGACAAGACCGAAGCCTCTTCACGTGCAAAAGCGCTAAGCAAATTTGATTTTGCATTTAGTTTTGCGCCAAACGTTGATAACGGCCGGACTGGCGCAACGACCGGATTGCAGCATAACCATACATTTCTAATATCGAATGCCGGACATCCCCACTTGTAAAAGAACCAAAAATACGCAACGACTATACAGTATTTGTGTAATCACAAACACCTCACTTTATTAAAATCCAAGAACTGTACCAACGGAAAGACTCACGTCTGTCGTATTTGGAGTCTGAATTACGCTTGGTCCAACATAAACACCAACAGAAGGGGTTGCCTGATAACCCAGAAGTCCTGTTAGTTTTGCAACTGGCGCCGCATGAACACCATGCCCCCCCTTAAGAACCTCCGCACCCAACCCAACCTCAAGAACACCAAATACACCATCTCGAATTGTTTTATGATAAGCGGCGATAGCTTCCATGGAGCCAACTGGCGAGCCATGGTAATCCGCCCCAACCCCAGTGGCTAAACCAAGAGAGAGGTGGTGTCCAAGCTCATGGAAAACCCCTAAATGTACCATACTATTGTGTTTAGTACTCTCAACACCCAAAACAGCATGATTGTGCTGCTCACCGGCCTTTGCTGCACTAGGAGCTAAGCCTATGGCAGCAGCCGCACCAACCGAGGTAAGTGTTTTCCCAACCGAACCGAGCATTTTTCCAAAAGGCATAATATAAAATATTTATGAATATATAATTATAACACAATAAACACTGAAGTCAACATACTTCATAGGGTTTACTATATTTCGCCGAAAAGGTACAAAAATAACAAAAAAAGTCAAGCACCTAGAAGCAACTTTTACTTCTTCTCAGCCACTCCAAACATCTTTTCAGATAACTTCACGAGACAATTTTGAAGCTCTTCGACCCAGTTCATGCCAAGGTCAGAGACGACCACCTGTAGCTTATTTCCAGAAATCTGCCACTTCGGGCTATACACCAAAAGGTTCATAATATTTTCGGGTTTCACTTTTTTCGAGAGCTGGAGCGATAAAATCTGTTTATTTTTATCCATATGAACATTATCAACTTTTACCTTCAAAACACCTGCTTCTTTCGCGTACAACTTTAACTCAATAACCTTAAAGAGATTTGCAACTTCTTTTGGCATCCTGCCGTAATCCTCAACCACATCGTCCTTCATCTCGTTTAGGTAGTCAAAAGTATCAGCGCCAGCCATTTTTTGATACACACTAATTTTATCTTTCGAACTAACGATATACGAATCAGGAATATAACACGTCAAAGGAAGCTCAACAGTTACATCTTCTGGCTCGTTATCTTTGTCGGCAGATTTTCCGGAATTCAACTCTTCAACAGCCTTATTTAACATACGGATAAAGTGCCCAATACCAACCACATTAATAACACCATGTTGTTTTGCGCCGAGAATTTCACCAGCACCACGAATCTCAAGATCTTTCATAGCTATCTGGAATCCAGAACCCAGCTCAGACGCCTCCACAATCGCCTTCAGGCGACGTTTAGCATCCAATTTGAGTCGTTGTCCGTGGTACAAAAAATACGCGTAAGCCTGGGTCTTTGCACGACCCACACGTCCACGCAACTGATACAACTGAGCAAGGCCAAACTTCTCCGCACTATTCACGAGAAGCGTATTTGCATTTGAAAGATCAATTCCATTTTCAATAATCGTCGAACTCACAAGCACATCAAATTTATGATCCTTAAAGTCGACAATCTTTTCCTCAAGTGCAGTACTCCCCATCTGTCCATGCGCAACACCAACACGCGCCTCCGGAATAAGTGCGCGTAACTTCTCAGCCATTGTATCGATCGTTTGAACCTTGTTGTGGAGGAAGTAAATTTGTCCACCGCGCTGTAACTCGCGCATAATAGCTTCTCGTATAATCGTCATAGAAAACCTACGAACCTCAGTAATAATCGGTAAACGACCTGGTGGGGGCGTGGTAATAGTTGTCACATCTCGCAACTTATTAAGCGCAATATTCAGTGTTCGTGGAATAGGTGTCGCCGTAAGAGTTAAAACATCAACACCTGCTTTTATCTTCTTAAGAGCCTCTTTTTGAGTAACACCAAAACGCTGCTCCTCATCAACAATAATTAAACCAAGATCTTTAAACTTCACGTCTTCTTGAAGAAGGCGGTGGGTTCCAATAACAATATCCACCTCGCCTTTTGCGAGACGTTCAAGAACTTTTTTCTGCTCTTTTGCATCCACAAATCGACTCATCATTGCGATACGAACATCAAATTGATTCATTCGCTTTGTAAACGTACGAAAATGTTGATCTGTTAAAATAGTAATCGGAGAAATAAAAGCAACCTGTTTACCGGCTCGAACAGCTTTAAATGCAGCCCGGACAGCCACCTCTGTCTTTCCAAACCCAACATCACCACACACTAAACGATCCATTGGTGCAGCTTTTTCCATATCATGTTTTACATCAACAATCGCCTTAATCTGGCCAGGCGTTTCTTCGTATGGAAAACTTTCAGCAAGAAGCTTCTCTGCCTGATCATCTCCAGGAAAAGCAAAACCTTTGGCCTGTTTTCTCTCGGCATATAATTTCAACAACTCTTTTGCAATCAACTCTGTTTCCTTTTTAACCTTGCTCGTCATAGAGCTCCACTCAGTAGAACCAAGTCGAGTGAGTTTTGGCATCGAATCCTCGGAACCAATATATTTACCAACCTTATCTGCCTGGTCAATTGGAACAAAAAGTTTATCGTTTTCCGCATATCCAAGTTTCAAATACTCTCGAGTAATCTCATCAATTGTTCGCTGCTCTAAGCCAAGAAACACAGCTATGCCGTGATCAGCATGAACCACATAATCCCCAACCTTTAAACCAGACATAAGGTCAGTAAAAACTCTCTGATTACTTGATGACTTTTTCTTATCCTCACGGAGAATAGAGATCTCTTTATCAGTAATAACCGCTAATTTAATTTCAGGATTTTGAAAAGCGTATGGAAAAAGTACATCCCTATCTTCCTCTAAAAGATATATTTTCCCATGGTCTGTAACCTCATCAAACACATCGGAAAACGGTATATTATAGTCATTAAAAATAGTGGTGAGTTGCTTCTTACTTTTTGTAAAAATAAGAACATTCCAATTATCAGCTTTTTTACTTACAAGGTCATTTGTAAAATCATACAAATCTATATACTTCAAAAATGTTAAATAATGAAGGTGTTGATGAGACTCACCGTCTTCATTAAACAATGTAAAAGTAATGGCTTTTGATTTTTTATACACCTCAGAAACAATCTTATTCCACCCCTCATACATATCATCTGTAATATCCAACTCATCTTCAATAAAGAGTGTGTTTTTGTCTACATAGTCAACTAAAGTACCGTTCGATGTTTGGTAAAAAATAGAAAAAATATCAACAAAATCTGTCTTCTGAAGAACCTCTTTTGTAATAGGATCGAGAAAAACCAAATCCTCGATTGTTTCATAATCCGACTGGATTTGAACAATAAAAGAAAGATTTACAGGCCAAACCAAAACACTCTCTCCGGCCCTATAATAAGACCCCATTTCAAGAGACTGACTATCAGGAGCAACGGTATACCCCATTGAAATAAGTTTCTCAAAAATTTCAACATGGGAAACTTTTTCTCCAACTTTTAATGTAAAAATACTCTCTTCGACTTCCTTATAGGAGGGAAATTGAAGGTAAAAATAAAACGCCGGGATAATAAGTGACTTTGGAAATGGTAAGAAAAATCTCGATAAAAATTCAGCAACATGAAGTTGGTTATATCGCTTCTGTTCACGAGAACACTTCTCAAGATCCACCTTCTGCCAATCATCACCACCTTTTAAATCTAAATCAAAACACGGTAAACCGGTCCATCGAGGAATTTCATGAAAAAAAACCTCTCGTTCAGATTTATTATTTACCACCCAAACTACATTTTTAAACTTTAAACCAGAATGTTTTAAAACATCAGCAACAGTAAAAACCCGAGAAGAGTAGCTTGTAGAACCAGACAATGTTAAAAGACCACTATTTTTAAACGTCTCGAGAACTCGAGTATAAGTGGGGTGCGTAAAACGATCAACGAGGGGTGTGGACTCTGTATTCACAAAAATAGATCACTAAAAAGCAATGTCATTACCCTTAAAACTATAAAGATAATATGCGCCAATCCAAGGATTAAACCTTGAGCGGCATGATAATATATACATAACTCTCATCGTTGCAAGGTTTAATTACAACAGGAGAAAGTTTATCATTCATTTCAAGCGACAATTTAGGTGTTCCTATGGTAGAAAGAACATCTAAAAGATATTCAGCATTTAAAGCTGTTTTATTGTTTTCACCCGTAAGGGTAATATCAACCTCAGCCTTATCCTCACCTATTTTTGTCTCGTCAGTAGAAATAGTTAATTTTCCATCATTTGTAACAGAAACTTTAACACTATTGTTACTTTCGCGAGCAAAAAGACTCACTCGACGAACATTGATCTGTAAATCCTGAGTAGCAACTTCGGCTTTAGACTTACTCTCTTTAGGAATAATTCTCTCATAATCAGGAAATCGACCCTCAATAAGGCGTGATGTAAATTCAATATCACCGATTTTGAAAAGAATCTGATTCTTAGTAATAGCAACAGTAACTTCAGGTGTATTAGCTTTAGAAAGGAGTTTTCCAAGCTCCTGAACGGTTCGAACGGGAATAATACATTCAATCTTATCTTCAATAGCATGTTTAAGCTCTATAGTTTTCTCAGCAAGACGGTAACTATCAGTAGCCACCATTTTCAAAGTTTTCTTATCGAGAATTAGTAGCACACCAGAGAGAACTGGTCGAGAAGAGTTTTGTGAAGCAGAGAAGGCAACTTGCTGAATAGCTATCATTAACTCCTTAACTGGCAATTGAAATTCCTGAGCTTTATCTAAACCAGGGATAACTGGAAACTCTTCAGCATGAATGCCTTTAATTTTTGTCTGAGACTTAGAACCCTTAACAGTCATTGTTAAGCTTTCCGTAGCACTAAGTTCCAATGTCTCACTTGGAAGAAGAGAAACGTAACTCATAAGCAACTTTGCTGGAACCGTAAGTGCACCCTCGTTTCGAACCTCACATTCAAAAAAATACTGAACAGCTATCTCTAGGTTTGTAGCGGAAAAAACAACTTTCTTACCCTCAGCCTTAATGAGAATATTATTAAGAACAGGAAGTGTATTACTTGCACTTACTGCACGAATAACAACATCTAAAGCATCAAGGAATTTTTTTTGTTCGCAAAGTATTTTCATATCGAGTTCATTATATTGAGTTAAGAATGAAACACAATCTTTTTCTCTTTCTTTTCTTAAAGGTCTCTATTGTTCTATATTTATATATAAATAAGATAGTAGTATATAGAGGAGCGAGAGTTTTACACATAAAGTGTGGATTTTTCGTGTAAAACTAATATTAAATAGCTTTATGTAGGTGTGGGTCGCTTTAAACAAGAATAATATATAACAACTTAATTGTTGATAATTGTAGGAGTTATTAACAGTAAGGTAGTGGTGTGGTGGTGTTTTTGTCGAAAAGCGCACAAACAGTTTTATCTTTTGTAATTATATATATGTGCAAAAGAGGCTCTTTTATAGTGAGTATTGTTGAAATATATGTAATTTGTGGATTTTATGGGTAAAATTGATGAGTTTTAGCTTAAAGATGGGGAAATATTCCATTTCCAGGAGAAAGATAATCAGGTAAAATATACCCACTATGGAAAAAGAGATATTAAGTTTAATTATTACCGCCGTTTTGGGAACCCTAGGGGGTGTTCTTTTGTTTCGTCCAAAAAAAATAGCTGAAAATGTAATTCAAGATGAGATAATTGGAGCTGGGGATAGGGCTAAAAAGGAGGCCGATCAACTTAAAAGAAGTACGCTCGAGAAGATAGAGGGTCTTAAAAAGACAAACGAGGAGTCAATGAAAACTTTTCAAGAATTTTTAAATAAAGTGGAGGAGTCTGTTAAGTCTAAGGAGGATTTATTGTTAAAAAAGGAAAATAAATTACAGGAGGTTAAGGGCGCCCTTGAGGTTGAGCAACGAAAAAAATCAGAAGAAGAGATTCGGTTTAAGTCTTTGTCTGGGCAAAAAACACAAACCCTAGAGAAGAAGGTTGGTAAAAAATCAGAAGAGCTTAAGTTAGAAATGATTCAAAATTTAGAAAACGAGTTACATGAGGATAATGAGTATAAGTTAAAAAAACTTGAAGAATATCATAAAGAGTATGCTGAAAAAGAAGCGAGAAATACTGTTTTAAGCGCCCTTCAGCGTTTATCTACATCTACTTCAAACGAAAAGAAGGGGTTGCAAGTTAAGGTAATGAATGACGCAAATAAGCCAAATGTTGTTGGTTTGAATGGAGAGAATATTTTATTCCTTGAGGAACAGATGGATGGGGTGGATGTTGTTTTTAATGACTTCCCTGGAGTTGTGACCGTTTCTCATTACAATCTTATTACCCGACATATAACTAAAAAAACACTCGAAAAGTTATTTGATTATAGGGGTAGGATTACAAAAGAGGTGGTTACCCTGAAGATAGAGGAGGCTAAAAAAGACACCGACCGTGAATTAATGGCGATCGGACGAGAGGCTTTAAAGAGGATGAATATTAAGCGACAAATGCCAGATGAGTGTTTGCAGGTTATTGGTAGGTTACAATTTAGAACAAGTTATGGGCAGAATATTATGCGTCACTCGTACGAGGTTGGTATTTTTGCACTCATGATGGCATATGAGCTTGGGCTCGACATAGAAACAGCTAAGATTAGCGGTTTCTTACATGATCTTGGTAAGGCGATCGACCAAAATCCAGATATTATTGGAGCACATGATTATCTTACAAAAGAGCTTATGGAGAAGTTCCATTGCTTTCATGATCAAGAAATTCACGCTGCTTGGACACATCACGACTCAGAGCCACCAAAGACTCCAGAAGCTTTCTTAGTAAAAGGTGCGGACGCTATTTCAGCTGGTCGCCCAGGTGCACGCGCAGAGTCGCTTGATAAGTATGTTGAGCGTCTTAATGCACTTCAGGATATTGCACTTTCTTACGAAGGTGTTGATAAGGTGTCTGCTATGTCTGCGGGTAGAGAGCTTCGTGTGATGGTAAATCCTGGGACAATTCACGACAAAGAGATGCAGCCACTTGCCGACGTTATTGCCGGGGAGATTAAAGAGAATGTTGCCTACCCTGGATATGTCCGTGTGAATATTATTCGAACTACAAAATCAGCTGACATTGCTCGACCAAAAGCACCGTCAGTTTAATGTATTTTTAACCTCACCTCATTATGTCAGATACAAATTCAAATGATAAAAAAGTAACAAAAGTTGTAGATAAGCTTATTATGGGGCTTATCGTTGGGGGTGCTGTTGGATCCGTTTTGGGTATTGCTCTTGCGCCAAAATCAGGGAAAGACACACGTAAGATTTTAAAAAAGAAGGCCGGCGAGTTGTCAGGAGAGGTTAGGGAAAAAACAGGAGAAATAAAAGAAAAAATGATAGAAATGAGAGATGATTTTATTGATGAACATGGTGAAGAGGTTGAAGAGGCTAAACAGTTTGTTACTCAAAAATCAAAAGGGATTTTTGCATTTTTTCGTGAAAAATTTGGACCAAAAAAGATTGTTAAAAAAAGCCAAAAATCCTCAAGAAGGATTCCGAGCGAACAAGATTAATATAAAAACCATCCACCCTACCGCATGAAATTTCCGATATTGAAAGGTGTGAGTATTGTGAGTGGTGTTTTTGTGGTGAGTTTTGTTTTTGCTTTTGGGGCTTATCAGATTTCGGTTCAAAGAAAGTTTCAACAAAAAGTAGAAGCGTTTAAACAGGGTGGTATTAATGTAGTGTATCAAGGGGTTGTTGCTCATTTGCGGCCAATATCTTTAGATACATTCGAGAGTGATGTTGAGAAAATACTCCCACTCCCCTTGCAGGAAAGAAGGTCTGCAGCCATTCGGTTTGAAAAAAATCACTACATAGTGGACGAGGATGTGTCGCGAGTTTCTATTGATGGCGATAGTTTAAAAAATGATTTAGAGGGTCGAATAAGGACATTTTCATCTGTGCCGATCGAGGTAAAACTCAAAACAGAATCCGCCGAGGTTACAAAGAGTGATCTCGAAGGCGCACTACCGGAGCTCAAAAAACATTTTAATAATAAATTCACACTCACCTCAAAGGATTTTTCCATACCGGTGTGGTTTCGCGATCATCTTGATTTATTGGTTTATAGAAAAACTCTCAATCCAAATACAGGAAATGTATTAATAAAAATAGAGTTTCAGGGCGAGTTATTCGCCAAATATGTCGCACAAGATTGGGGAAAGATAATCAATAATGATCCAGTGAAGGTGAAGATTTCGCGCGACGAAAAAGGAAAAATTGTGTTTGATGGACATGGAAAAGATGGAAGGATTTTGGATAATCAAAAGCTCCAAGATGTGCTTACGGAAGCCATAAACTCACAAGATATAAATATAGAAAAAAGCAAGTTGCAACTTCCAATTGAAGAGAAGGTGTTTGAAGTGGAGGTATCGGAAGATCTTAAAAAAATAGGCATCACGGAGGTGGTTTCTGTTGGTCACACCTCGTATTATGGCTCTCCACAGAATCGCATGTTTAATATTAATGTTGGTGTTGGTAAGTTCAATGGAGTTGTTATCGCCCCAGGCGAAATATTTTCGTTTAACTCTCATCTTGGCCCTGTTGATGGAGCGCACGGGTTTCTCAAGGAGCTTGTTATCAAGCCAGAAGGAACGTTGCCTGAATTTGGAGGTGGATTATGC
>JBAYUX010000023.1:0-20641 GCA_041674865.1 Candidatus Altimarinota bacterium | reverse complement strand
TCAGCGATATTTAGATAAGGGACTTTTTTATGTGATTCTTTTTGTACTGTTTGATTATTTGGTTTTATCATCGATTCTTGGGACGTCATTGATTCAATTAACGGTGTTTCGAATTTTTATTGTTGTGAAAGGTGTGTTTTTCTTGGGGGGATAGATGTAAATGGCTTCGCATAGAGCTAACGTCTTGTTGACGAATGTTCTATTGTTTTTATCGCTGCGTTTTTTCTGAGCGTGGCTACGAAATGTAGTATGTATAGGCGAATGAAAACCACTGATAGTAGTGTGTGATTTTGCTCTTACGATCGGGCTTTACGTGGTGCGTAGTTTTGTTACTATAGGGATGCCTCTCGAATGTTCGTTGAAGTCTTTAATACTCTCTCCATCACTAATTTAAGGGAAGTTTTATATTCGAGATCACTGTGGTGAACTCGTGCGATCCCCCACCTTGCCATTGCGGGGTGTTAGTATTGGGCGGAGACGACATTGCCGGAGAAATAAAAAGCCCACCCCTCACTTGGTGAGCTTTTTTTATTGTTGTATACTTTATTCATGATCGACCCTACGACACCTCTCGCTTTTTATGCTCGCTTAGAAACTGCAACGATATTCAAAGAGCTTGTTTCTGATGAGCAGGGTTTGCATGATGATGAAGTTCATAAACGTTTGCGTACGTATGGACCGAATGTTCTTTCGGAAGAGCAGAGATCACATGTTCTTTTGGAGTTTCTTTCGAACTTCAAGGATCCACTTGTTTTGATTTTGCTTTTTGCGGCGGGTGTTTCTTTTGCGCTTGGGGAAGTCATTAATGCCACGCTCATTGTGGTGATTGTGTTGTTCAGTACGGTCTTGAACTTCTTTCAGGAGTATCAGGCGGGGAAGGCGGCAGAGGAGTTGAAGGAAAAAGTTTCTACCCGCGCAACGGTGATTCGTGGCGGAGTTGAGAAAGAAGTTTTTGTTCACGATCTGGTTCCTGGCGATATTATTTCTTTGGTTTCCGGAAAGCTTATTCCTGCGGATGCGAGAATTATTTCTGCGCATGATTTTTTCGTGAATCAGTCGTCACTTACCGGTGAGTCATTTCCTTCGGAGAAGACGGCTGAGTCACTGAAAGGCGAGAAGTTATCGCTTGGGGATCTGACAAATGTGGTCTTCTTTGGGACGAGTGTTGTGACGGGTTCGGCGAAAGCGGTCATTGTAAAAACGGGTATTCATACGGAGTTTGGAAAGATTGCAAAAACGCTTGTTGGGCCAACATTTGATAGTGAGTTCACGCTTGGTGTGAAAAATTTCAGTACGATGATTATGAAAATTACGATGTTTTTCGTCGTGTTTATTTTCTTTTTCAATGTGTTTGTAAAACATGATCTCTTTGAGGCGTTTACTTTTTCTGTTGCTGTTGCGGTTGGTTTGACCCCGGAACTTCTTCCAATGATTATGTCGGTAACGATGGGGAGGGGATCGATGCAGATGGCTTCAAGAGGCGTTATCGTGAAAAAGCTTGTTGCGATCCCGAATTTTGGAAGTATGAATATTCTTTGTACTGACAAAACAGGAACGCTGACTCAAGATAAAATTACGCTCGTGGAGTATACGGATGTTTTTGGACAGAACTCAGAAGGTGTTTTGCTACACGCGTATTTGAATAGTTTGTATCAGACGGGAGTTCGAAATCCGATGGATGATGCGGTGCTGGAGTATGAGAATAAAGGTGATCACCTGAGCGCCAATGAATATGTAAAAGTTGATGAAATTCCTTTTGATTTTGTACGAAGGAAGATGAGTATCGTGGTTGAGAAGGTGAGTGAGAATGGCCAACGTGAACGATTTATTATTACAAAGGGTGCGCCAGAAGACGTCATGAGCTCTTCTATGTCATATGAGAAAGAGGGGGATTTGATCGAGTTGGATAAGGAATCTCGCGGTGTGATTTTGAATCAGTATGATGCGTTTAGTCGCGATGGATATCGTGTACTTGCGGTGGCAATTCGTAAGATAGAGAAGCGAGAAGCGCACATTCCTTATACTAAAGAAGATGAGAAAGATTTGGAACTTATTGGGTTCGTAGCCTTTCTTGATCCGGCGAAGAAGGATGTGAAAGAAGTTCTCGTTGATCTGGAAAAAATGGGAATCGAAATTAAAGTTATTACGGGTGATAGCGAGTTGGTGACAGAGAAAATTGCGAGGGATGTTGGATTGCCAGTAAAGGGGATTATGCTTGGGTATGATCTTGATGCGATGACGGATGATGCGCTACGTGTTGCGGTTCAGAAGACGACGATCTTTGCGAGATTCTCTCCTGATCAGAAAAATCGCGTGATTCTTGCGCTCAAGGCGAATGGCAATGTGGTTGGGTATATGGGTGATGGAATTAATGATGCACCTTCTTTGAAGACGGCTGATGTTGGAATTTCCGTGAACAATGCGACGGACATCGCGAAGGATTCTGCGGAAATTATTTTGACTCACAAGAGTTTGCGAGAACTTCTTGATGGTGTCCTGGAGGGCCGAAAAACGTTTGGTAATACGATGAAATACATCATGATGGGCGTGAGTTCTAACTTCGGAAATATGTTCAGTGTGCTCGGTGCGGTCTTGTTCCTTCCGTATCTTCCGATGCTTCCGATCCAGATTTTGTTTAATAACTTCTTGTATGATTTTTCGCAGATTACGATTCCGTCGGATAGTGTGGATGATGAGTTTATTCGTGAGCCGAAGAGGTGGAATATGACGTTTATCAAGCACTTCATGTATGTCTTTGGACCGATCAGTTCGGTTTTTGATTTTATCACTTTTTATGTGCTCTATGTGGTGTATGACGCTGCCGCAGGTACGTTTCAGACGGGTTGGTTCCTCGAGTCCCTTGCGACGCAGACCATGGTGATTTATATGATTCGTACTCGAAAAATTCCGTTTCTTCAGAGTTCACCAAGTCGATATTTATTCTTCACGACGCTCTCGGTTGTGATTATTGGTTGGGTTATTCCGTTTACGGCTGCTGGTTCGTTCTTCGGGTTTACCCCGCTTCCAGCTTTGTTACTCGCGTCTTTGGCTGGCATTGTGCTTGCGTATCTCTGCGTTATTGAAGCTGCAAAGAGGGTGTTTTATAGATATTATGAGATGTAGGAGAGGGTTTAAAAGACCTTTTCAAATGCCGAAAATCTGTTACCATGAGCTCTCGGGATGAAAAATCACCCCTTTATATTAGAAGAATCCTTACTCCTATGTCAGCTGATAGCAACGACCATTCACGGGATTTAGCGCTTGAGACGATGCAGGCTGTTGCTGGGCCTGAACGTACTCCGCGCATTGTGAGTCCGCATGCGATGCAGGGTGGTATTTCTATTGCTGAATTACAGGTCCTTGCTTCGATGGCGAATACACCGATTGCTCGTCGTAGACTTTTGCAAATGGCCCTTATTGGGACGGGAGTGGTCACGGGGTTGACGCTTACGCCGCGCGCTGCGCGCGCGGAAGACGCCAGCAGTGCTGACGCAGGAAGCTCTGATGGCGGTAGTTCTCAGGATGGTATGAGCTCGGCTGATACGTCTTCTGATCAGGGACGAGATATGTCTCCACCTGTTATCAAGACTCTTCCTGTCTTTGTGAACTGGAGAGGCGGAGCGAATACACAATTTTTCTCACGACATCGTGGAACAAGTGCACCGGAAAGTTCCAATGGACCTATTATTGCCCCTCCACAGACTCAACAGGGTGTTCCTCCGGGATACCTCATGGTTACCTCAGCTAACGGAACTGGGACAGAACACTTCTTTCATAAGCGACCGGATATTTTAGCCATGGATGTTGATCATAAGACAAACAGTCATCAAGATGGATATAATCTTGCGACTACTGGAGATCTCGATGCGAGCATTCCTTCTCCGGCTGTTCTGTATGCTTATCGTTATCGTCCATTGTCGCCATTTGCTCATGCAGTTGGTCCAAACGTCGGTCTTCCAGCCACTGGTGGTCTTCCTGTCGGTGCGAATAGTCTCGATACTGGCAAACTCAAAAAAATTGCTCAGCGAAATGTTACTGGTAATAATGAGCTCATTTTTCCAAATCAGGTTGTTGATTATTTGACGACTCTCAATAACGCCGAGATTCAAAAAGTTCTGAATGGAAACTTTTTACCAAGGATGAAACGATTTGCGAATGGTCTCGCACAGACTCAAAATGCTTCTACGGAAATTCAAAAACTTCTCGATCTTATCGGTAAAATTAATCAGGCAAAAAATAATCCATACTTGGCTGCTACCATGATCGCTATTGCTCTCTTCAAAGAGGGTTATTTGGCGAGCTTGTCTTTGGCGCGAAGTGGTTGGGATAATCACAGAGAGTCGATGGGTACCCAGTCGATGCCGATGTTTGATACTGAGGCGAAGGCGTTTGATGCGATGATGTCCTATGCCGAAAGTCAAAAAGATCCTGAGTTTGATGATATTGGTATTTTTGTAACAACTGACTTTTCACGAAAAAAGATTGGTAATGATGAGGCGGCGCACTGGCCGATCGGTTCGTGGTATGTCATGGGAGGTCCCGTAAAGGGCAAAGGTCCACGGCGTATCGGTCTTACTGATGATGAACAGGAACTCGTCGGTGAAAAGGCTACTGGTGCTGATGCGATGCAGCATGTACGTAATTTAATCGGTGTTGGGGATACAGACTTTCCTGTAAAAACATTAATTCCAGATCTTACGAGTCCGCATAGAGTTCAAGATATTTTAGATGGTCAGTAATAGTAGGTAGCGGTTAAAAAAGTAACTTTTTTATGACAAAAATTCATCAGCCACATAACGATGCAGTAGTTGAAACCGACACAATCGGTTCTGCTGTACGAGCTGTTCCAGAGATGGTTCCTGACCAAGGCCGTCGAGGTTTTCTTCGGTTTATTGGAACGGGAATAGCGCTTGCTACTGCGGCTGCGTGCAAATCTGCTGATTATGATAAAAATGCCTTAGTGGATTTTGGTGCTGATGGATTTTCAGGTGGCGGTACGATTGATCCAAATGCTACCTGTCTTGATCAGCCAGATCTTATTGATCAATTCCGTAAGTTACCGGTTAATAGCTGTACGTCCTGTCATGCGACAGGAAAAATTGGTGAGTCTGGTTGGGTTGCCGATGATGGAACTCATGGTCCGGTTGCGCTACAACATCACTTTGATACTTTTTTATCAAAGGGTGCGAAGGATGCTCCAGGAGGTGGATCTTGGGTTGCTGAATACGCTCAGGGTCATGTAAAAAAGCCAGACGGAAGTGTTCATGGTGGAGGACCACAGGAACTTACTCAGGAACAGGTTAAGGCTCTTACTAAATTTCATGATAGCGCTTCCCAAGTCGCTCCTGGTAGCCAGGTTTCATTGACGGTTAATCAGGCTTGTAATGCGGGCGCTTTCGCCCTTGATGATAAGACATTTTTTGAGAAGGTGAAGTTTCATTCGCCTGATGGTGTATATGCTAAATTTTTGAGAAATGTGACCGGTGGAGTAATGCCCGCAACGGCTCCAGGTTTCAAGGATAAGAGTGCTCTCAAAAATGCTCTTATGGATGCTACAGGATATGTCGGTTTTTATAACTGGCTTGCCACGAAGGTAAATGACTTCACTCAGACGAAGTTTTACGAAGGAAATAATGATGCTATCGATTTTCTCGGTACCGTTTTTGGAATCAATTGGGCGCAGTTTGATAATGATGAACTTGCTCGTGGTCCTGGAAATCTCATGGCATATATCGTTTTGAATAATCGTTCTGTTCAGGAATTTATCACTGCTCATTATCTGGTAGCCCCTGGACATAAAGATCCTGCTCAAGCTGGTAATCCGGATGAGTTTTGGCCGGGGCGTTTAGTGGCTTTTGATCCGAATAAAGATGCACAAGGCAATTCTCATCCCGTGGCTCCAGTGAGTGGTCTTGCAACAGATCCTCTTTGGCAGGGACGTGTTGGCACGAGCGAGACGAATATTGGTCGACATCGTGCATGGGAGATTCTTCGAAGATTCTTCAATTTCGATGTTTTAGATATTGGTTCACGCAATGTCGTGGCTCCGAAAACGGCTACAATTCCAACACTGACGTATCCTGCGTGCGTAGCCTGTCATGGAACTCCGATGGATCATGTGGCTGCATCATTCTGGGATTATCAGAAAAATGATGGTACCTACAAACATAATCCGAAATTGCCAGCTGATTTTCCATTCATTGCCTTGAATGGTCATAAAATTTCCAATGATGATCCAGATCGACTTGGAAAGATGATGTCGATTATTGCGGCTGATGAAAATCCTGATATTCCATTTGCGAAGTCGATGGCGAGAATGGCCTTCGCAATGCTTATGGAGCGTGATCCGGTTAAACCACCACGACTTGGAGCTGAAGATTATGATCCGAAAATGAAACGCTTCACCGTCGAAGATCGGTTTTTGACTGACATGGCACAGTTTTTGAAGGCAAATAATTACAACTTCCGTGCGCTCATTGTTGAAATGGCGATGAGTCCTTGGTTTGCCGCGAATGGTGAGACGACGGGACCGCTTACGTCTGATGAAGAAGTTCAGCTAGAGTCCGTAGGTCCGGGTATGATTGGCCCAGAGCAGCTTCTCATGCGCTTACGACAGATATTTGGAAATGCCGTGTATGACGTTGGAATGGTGAAGTTAATTATGAAGGATTATGTTTTAGATTTGGGAGGTATTGATTCGAAGACGGTCACTATTCGTAACCCTGATCCGAATGCTGCGAATAGGTTGATGAGACTCTTTGTGAGTGAAGAAGCAGATAAGATGGTTCAGGAAGATCTCGCCAAGGCTCCACAAAATCGATGGTTGTTCAAGGATTTGAACTTTGGAAATGGTCCAGTTGAGGCTCCTACGAAACCTCTTACCAATGAGCCAAATCCAGGAGTTGAATTGATGTATCGAACTACACTTGCGAGAATTCATGCGTACACTTTTGGGAAATTTTACGATCCAAATAGTGCTGAAATTACGGCTGAGCTCAAAAAATGGAATGAATTTTGGATGCTTACGCTCAACAATCTTCCTGGTCCAAAAATGGCTAGTACGCATGTTCCAAAGGGAGCGGACGGCTCTGATGTAACTGGTGTAAAGAGAGCCTGGGGTGCATATATGGCAGGCTTGATTGCAAGTATTGATTTCAATACATAGTTCTTGGGTACCTATGGCTGGTTTGTGAGTCGTGCTATGATGAGCTCAACTCATTATTTTTATCCGTATGGAACATTCACAGGATTCTCGTTTGAAGGTTTTGGAAGATCGCGTTGTGGCACTTGAAAAGGCTGTTTTTGAAGGAGAGCAGAGGAGTTCTGCGGCTATGCATTCTGGAAGACCGTCCGAATATGCAACCGTTAATAATGGTCCACGTGAGCCGGATTCGATTACATTGGCACTTCAGTGGCTTGCGAAAGATTGGTTGATGAAGTTGGGAGCATTTTTGTTGTTGCTCGCGGTTAGTTGGTTTGTGCGATATGCGTTTATTCAAAACTGGATTGGTCCAAGTATGCGAATTCTTTCGGGAATGGTTGCTGGACTTATATTATTTGCGCTTGGAAATTTTGTGATCTTGTCGCGGCGAGTTCCGGGCCAAGTTTTGGTGGCCACGGGTGTCACCATGCAGTTCATCACGATGTTCGCCGCTCGCAATATCTATGATTTTTTCACGCCAATCAGTGCTCTCATTATTATGAGTGTGATTGTTATTTGTATGGCTGCATCTGCGGTTATTCACGATTCTCGTCCTCTTGCTGTTTCGGCGTATTTCGGGGGACTCATTGCTCCATTTCTCGTGAATGCTCCGACAACAGATCACATCGGACTTCTTCGATATGTTTTCGTTCTTGATCTTGGTGTTCTCGCGCTTGTCGCGTTGCGTAGTTGGAGAATTCTGCTCCTTCTTTCTATTCTTGGTACGGCGTTTTATTCTATGACGTTTGGTGGCATTTCTCAATCAGCTGCTTGGATTTTTATGGGACTTTTTTATGCATTTTTCCTCTTTTCTCAGGTGTATGTTTCGATCAAAACTGCTGCGGTGCAGATTGTTGATGTTGTCATGATTGGGCTCAGTTCCCTCATCTTTTTGGGATGGGTTGGAGGATATGTTCCTGACGAATGGCAGGGGGCAATCATGGCTGCAACGGGTCTTGTTTCGCTTCTTGTAGCACTCATGTTTTCATATCAACAGACGAGTCGTTCTTCGATGTATCTGTATCTTTCTGCTGCAGTGTTTGCATTTGTTTCCGGAACGATGTTCCAGCTCGATGGTCAGACACTTGTCGTCGCCCTTTCTCTTGAGTCGGTTGCGCTTGTGGCTCTTGCCGCCTTTGCCGTGAAGAGTCCTCGGGCTACCGAAATGATCTCTGCATTTTATCTTTTGCCTTTTGTTATGTCTCTTTCTGAGGATAGTTTTTCTCGAGAAGTTTGGATGAATCGTGCGCTCTTTGGAGATCACTTCTTTGTAGTTCTTTCTCTCGCGGTTGCGGCTATAGTCGCAGCGCTTACGCTTAAACGCATTGCCTCTGACAAGTACGAACTCATGATATCTCATACGATTGTCGGTTCGATTTTTTCTTTGAGTTTTGTCTGGCTCGTTTTGCATAATCTTGTTCAGCCAGAAAGCACGGCTCGTGGTATTGCTCTCGTCATCTTTGCTCTCGTTGGAGTCGGGCTGTTTTTCTACGGAGTGAAACGTGAGGCGAAGACGTATAGGCTGTTTGGAAACTTCCTCTTGGGTGGTGTTGTTTTGCGACTCCTCGCTGTTGAAGTTTGGCAGATGCCACTCATCGGACGCGTGATCACATTCTTACTTATCGGACTTCTCCTTCTCGCTACGGCGTTTTTTGAGAAAAATTCGAAGAGTGAAAAGTAGATTACTATCCATCGTCGTCAAGGCTTAAACCCCCTTGGTTTATTGACTCTCATTTCGGATCAGCCTATGTTTTTTACAAAAGTAAATTCTATAGTATGGCTGGTCCTTCTGAGAGTGGAGAGCGATCCGAACTTCTCCTCAATCCACACATAGCAGCAATTCAGGAGTTGGTTGAAAGGAATGTTGCCCTTGCCTCTATTCTTGGCGAGCAACATACAACACAGCCTTTTTCTACGGCTCACCAACTCATGGAGGCCTTCCAGGGGAAGTTAGCTGCTGCTGGACAGACTGGTTCAGATGCTATGAAGGCGGCGAAAGTTCAGTATGCAAATTTAATTCAATTGGCAGGTATTACCGATGAGGATTTGGTGAATCTTTTTCAGCGAGTTTGGATTTATAGTCGACTGACAAATCCTACAAATGAACTTCTTGAAGAGGCTATTTCGGCTATCGATGGAACAGAGAAGACGGCTGTTTTTGCCTCAGGACTTGCGGCTATCGATGCGGCAGTTCGGCAGTTTGTTCCACCTGCTTCTCGTGATGGTGAGCTCTACAAGAAAGGCGGAAAGATTATGGTTGTCGGGAGTATTTATGGCGGAACGTATGCGCAGCTGATGAATATGTGCGCTGAAACTGGCCGAGAATTTGCTCACTTATCGATCAGTGATTTTGCTGAACAGGGTCTTCCAGATGATGTTTCTATGGTTCTCTGTGAGTCGAGCAATAATCCAACATTGAAGGTTGTTCCATTGCAACATATTGCGCAAGAGGCGAAATGAGTTGGCGCTGTTTCTGTTTGTGATAACACCTTTACTCCACTGACCGTGCGTCCTGCCGAGAATGGTATCGACCTTACGATTGCGTCTATGACGAAGTATTTTAACGGACAGAGTGAGGATTTGGGAGGAAGTGTTTCTGGGAAAGCAGAACTTATTAATAGGTTTTTGGATCTTCATTCAGGAAGAAGAATGCTTGGTGGCGCGATCATGGCACCACGCGTGGCGAAGGAATTTTTGCAACATTTAACTGATCTTCCAGAGCGACTTTTACGAGCAACTCAGAATGCGAAAGGTGTTCGAGAGGTGGCTACGCGTCACGGTTTCCAGGCAAGAACGCTTGAGGATTCTTCAACATATACTACGATACGAAATCAAGCGATACCGTCGAGTCTCGACAATGGCATGGTCGCTTTGTTTCTCGATGATGCCGCTCAGGCAAGTGCCTTCGTTGATGAAATGATTCGCAAGGGCGTTGGTTCAGGTGCGGTTAGTTTGGGCGCAAGTACGACGTATTATTGTATTCCTGGCCAAACCACTCACTCCGAAATGCCACAAGAGGAGCTGGATCGTATTGGCATTACTCCAGGCCTCGTTCGTATTTCTTGCGGACTGGAACCCGATCTTGTTGAGAGGTTTGAAGAGGTTCTTGCGAGCTTTTCGAAATAATATAAAGTATACAATATGGATACACAGCAACACAAAGACCCGCTTCACGGCGTAACTTTGAAGAAAATACTTGAAGATTTGGTCGCTCAATACGGGTGGAAATACTTAGCGGATAAAATTCAGATACGATGTTTTATGTTTGATCCAACGATGGTTTCAAGCCTTAAATTTCTAAGACGGACACCGTGGGCACGAGAAAAAATCGAAAAAATGTGGTTAGCTAGGTGATGAAGTCGTGAAGCGAATTTGATTTTGTTTTTCCTAACTGGAGCCGTCAAGGGGAGTCAAACCCCCGACCTCCCCCTTACCAAGGGGGTGCTCTATCACTGAGCTATGACGGCGTGTGGTGAGTCGGGAGGTATCCTTTTGGTAAGGGAGTGCTCGCTGACTGAAACTGCGGGGAGTTTAGCAAAAATGTGCTTTTGGTGGAAGCCTCATTTGCCACAAGGCTTGGTGATAGCCTTTGATTTTTGAGTTTAGCTTTGGAAAACTCTGCTTTTCGAGGTAGCGTGCCTATGCTATCCTGTGTTGGCTTTCGGTTCGTTTTAGCTTTGTTCGCCGTAGGGGCGTGGTGAAGTGGTATCATACCGGTCTCCAAAACCGTTGTTGCGGGTTCGATTCCCTCCGCCCCTGCCAGATTAATTTGTTTTAGATTCTTCTTCCTGTTTTTTCAGGAAGTTTTTTCCGATTTGTTTTCCGATGATTGTGCCGATGAGAGCACCTGCCACGAAGTCAGAGAACCAGTGAATGTTTGTGGAGATACCGATGCCGACGTAGGCTGCTATGATAATGGCGGCATATTTGATGATGGTGTTTTTTTGGTAGATGGCCCAGATGGTGAAGGCGACTGAGAAGGCGACGGTGGTGTGACCTGAAGGCCAGCCCCAGAAGATGCCACCTTTGAGAAATCCGAAGTGAAACTCTCGACTGAGCGTGTCGATACTGATAGTTGGATCGATACTAAGATCGGAAAAGATGCCGCTTCGATGAATGGCAGGATGGGCTCTTCCAGTGAAAGCCTTGTATACTGACGAGATGAGCCAACCCATGAATGCGGCCTGTACTACAGCGTAGGCAGTGATGATGTGGTGACGATTTTTTTTGATACTTCCGACACAATAGAGAAAGAGGGGAATCAGTATCGGTAGTGTTCCTCCGACGAAGGTTGCAGGGAAGAGGAAGGATTGAAGTGTTGCATTTCTTGTTGAAGAAAAGTACCAGCCATCGAAACCGCTTGTGACGAACACTGTCGTGAGTGTGATTGCGAAGAGGTGAATATACAGGTTGTTTCCAGAGAGAATTTTTACGAGATTTTCCCTGAATTTATAGAGAATGGTTTGCGTCATTGGGTATATTCTACTCTGTATATTTATGTGCTTCAATTCAGCTTCCACCTTATATTTGGATTTTTGCTGTGTAGGTGGAGTTTTTCCCATGTGGTAGCAGTTCTTGTTGCTAATTGTTTATGATGCTCCTATGATAATTGCTAGTGTCTCGTCAGGTCTGCATTATTCCTTTCCTCTGGTTATGAATAGCGTTCCCGGTCCCTCGGCAGCACAACATTTCAAACTCGATACAGATTCTGCTCCCTATTCAGTCATTAGTCAGCACCATGCTAACCTTGTTGATCGTTTTGCTCGTGATACAGAGATTTGCCATATCGTAACAGAGCTTCTCAATCATCTCGATACTCGGCACATTGAAGAGCAGCTTATGTGTCAGCGAGCGGGTGAACAATTCAGCCATACTGTCGTTGAGCATTTTCAACGATTATCCATAGACCTTTTCAGTCAACTTGCTGTTTTGGGTGTTCATCTTTTTCATATTCCAGAAGGACGACAGAGTTATAGCGATTGCTCTCCTGAAGATCTTGTTGGAATGTATAAGCAGCTCGCAGTGTATCGTCCTCAATTCGAGCTTGGGACCTTTCCTTTGGCCGGAGTTGATCCACTTTCTACACGTTTACGTCCCGATGATGGCTTGAAAAATCAACGACATTTTCGATCGATCATTGAAGCAGAGTTGCCGCATTATTCGGTTGTGAATCAGACATATGCTGCATCAAGTAGGCCTTTTCGCAGTAGGCTTGGGAGATTTTTACCTGATAAGCAGGAGAAGTATCATCCAAATCAAAAAGATGCTCAACAATTTTTGTATTATCTTGAGCGAGAAATTTTACCGAATCTTCGTCGGGCTGTTGCGAACTATACCGCGATTTTGCACGCAAATCTTCTTAAGCCCCTTGCGTCAGGCGACTGTAGTGCACACACCATGAATCTTCTTGAGCATATGTATTATATTCATGATCGTGCTGTGACCATCTTGGGAAGTCTCGGTTTTTTGGCTATCCAGGGTAATGACGAGCTGGCTTCGAAATCTCCAAATATTCAACTTACGATGGATGATATTCATACTCAACTTATTCAATTTGGTTTTTTGGAGGTAGAGTGGGCGCAGCGTCAAAGTAATTACGCTCACGATCATTATGAAAATTAAGCATTATATTGTTTTTGCACTTACTGTTTTTCTCCTTTCCGGATGCGCTTTTTTGGCTTCTCCTGCGAAGAATAATGTCTCGACTGGTAGCGGTTCTTTTCGTATGTATCGACCATCGGGCGTTTTTGAGCACGGTTCTCGTGAGAAAAAAGTTGTGGCTCTGACGTTTGATGCCGATATGACACCGAAGATGAAAAAAGAGCTAGAGAAGGGGGCGGTGAAAAGCTGGTTTGATGAAAAAATTCCAGAGATTCTCGAGAGGAATCATGTGCCCGCAACCATTTTTATTACTGGTATGTGGGCAGAAATGTATCCCGATGAGGTGAAAAAGTTAGCGGCGAACCCTCTCTATGAAATTGGAAATCATAGCTATGATCATGCGGCATTTCATACGCCATGCTATGGCTTGCTGGAGACGAAAGATAAGGAAGAAGAAATTATAAAAACACAGAAAATTTTACAATCACTTACGGGAGTTTTTCCGAAATATTTTCGATTTCCAGGTGGATGTGGGATAAAAACAGATGTCGATTTGGTGAGTGATTTGGGAATGCAAGTTGTTGGTTGGGATGATATTTCTGGTGATGCGTATATTCGCGATCATGCTGAACCAATTATCTCTCGCACTATTTCTCAGGCAAAAAATGGATCAATTGTTGTGATGCACTTTCATGGTGGAACAACAGCACCGCAAACTTCGCGTGCGCTTCAAGGTATCATTGATGGCTTACGGAAGCGGGGATTTGAGTTTGTGAAAGTTTCTGATCTGGACGTGAGTCAGAAATAATTTTTTACGTTTGAGCTTTTGGATTTGATTAAAAAAGCTCTACCTTTTGAGAGTAGAGCTCGAGTGAGGACGGAGTGAGGGACGCCGAACACTCACGGAAACGTTTCTACAAATATCTTAGTCGTGATGTTTCATTGCTACAAGTGAAAATGTTTTTGTCATATGTGTGACGTTGTGGCAATTGCAGAAAATATTATTCCGTGTATCCTTCAGGGTACGTATTATGATTTAATTTTTTCTTATGGCTTACAATGCAAAACCACTTCCATTTACTCTTCGTCGTATCGGGAATATTTCCGAAAAGGCGCTAGAAATTCATCATGATAAGCTCTATCAGGGCTATGTGAACAAGAAAAATGAGATTGAGGAAAAACTCAAAACGGTGGATCGTGCGACTGGAAATAATGTGACCTATAGTGATTTCCGTTCACTGAAATTAGAAGAAACATTTGCTGCAAATGGAGTGTATCTTCATGAGGACTATTTCAGTGTTCTTGGTGGTGAGGGACAGACAGCCCTCGATGCTGCTGAACTTTCTGAGGCGATTACCGCTGAGTTTGGATCGGTTGATGCGTGGGTTACCGATTTCAAGGCGTGCGGTATGTCTGCGCGTGGTTGGGCAGTTCTTGCATATGATACGAACGATGGGCGACTTCATAACTACATTGGTGACATGCACAACCAGGGTGGCGTGTGGGGTGCCATTCCAGTCATTGTGTTGGATATCTATGAACATGCTTATTTCATCGACTATGGAAGTGATCGAAAGACCTATATCGAAGATTTCATGAAGAATCTTGATTGGAAGATGGCTAATGAAGTGTATGTGAAAGTAAGAAATTTGAGCTTCTAGGCTCTCGATTTCAGCTTTAAGGTGCGTTTGACAAATAAGGTTTTTTGAGTTAGAATCACTCCTTATTTTTGTGCCTTTGGCTTCATGGCCTTCAATTCCCAGAAACCTCCACAGACTGGCTTTAGTGTCTTTGACCCTCGACGTCAGCGAGAGACATTCGACAGCCCTGCTGCCGCTGCGCGTCGTTTGTATCTTGCAAATAAGGCCGCTTCTTTCCCGAATTCTCTTCGAAAAACTATTGGTGAAGACAATGTAAGATTTATACAAAAGCTTGTTGAAAGTCCTGACATGCTTGAGTTGGATATGTTGTATATGTCAGGCGTTATTTCTGAACATGAATTTACTGACTATATCAAATCGCTTCCACAGTATGCGATTATTCGACGACAAATTATGGTTGTTGCTCAGAATATTGGTAATCATATGGTTGAGCAATTTCCAGAAGCTGTTCATGATATGCGTTCATACCATGCATTTGTTCGTAAGGTTCATGAGTTTTTAAATAAATTTGAACTTCAGAATACACCGACATTTCGTAATGCGTGTTTTAATAGCCTCTCTCATGTGGTTGCGCAGTATCTTTTTGTCCAGGTGACGGCCTTTTTTCAACGTACGGGTAGGCCGGAAGTGATGAAAGATATCGTTTCCCATCATCAGCAATTTCATAATCATAATACGGATTCCCAAGAGTTTACTATTGATGCAGCTACTCTTTATGATGATATGGCTAAGGTTTCAGAATTTTTTGATGCACTTATCGATCCTGATCCTATCTCCCATGTTGATAATGACGATATTGATATTTTTGATCTCATCATGGATGAGGTGATCGAGTTAAGTTGTACTAACCTTGTAGAAGAAGATATTTTTGAATATCAAGGTTTTCGTATGACGATTATCCCTTCTGATGCAAAAGATGATTCGTTTTCGACGCTTTGCCAGGTTGGCATTTCTCCTCCCGGACAGGATGGTTGGTGCATGGCTTCTTTTGATCGTTCAACAGGAGATATTTTCTTTAAAAATACATTTATTCCGATGAATGTTGTGATTCCTCATGATCTTTATTTCGCTTTACAGAGCGCTTTTGCCGATCGACTTTTGCAGCAGCTGAGGTCTACTGAAGCGATGCGTGTTTCCTCCTTGCCACAACTTTCTCATCAAGAAATGGTAGATGCTGATCAGCGAATTGATGCCGCTTTTGCCCAGGTCCAAGTTGAAGATATGTGCGAGGCTACTCATGGCGCTGTTGAGAAATTTGTCTGGCGTCGACCAGAAGCTGAGGTTTCTCCTGCGGCTCAGGTTTCTACAACCCCTAGCTCTTCCTCGAAGCCTCTTGATCAAAATGCAAAATCAATTCATCGAGTTCTTTTGATCGCGAGACTTCCTTCAAAGAAAGCCATCGATATTATCGCAGCGTTTACTCGACTCATTGGTAAGCCATCAAGAATAAATGGAAGTCACCATATGTTTGTACGTGATGGTGTGTCGTATCCGATTCCTTTTCATCCAGGTGAGCCGATTTCAACAGGAATTATTCTTCGGGGAATGAGAGTCTTTGGGATCAGCGAAGAGCAGATGCTTGCAGTGTTGTAGGTTTTCGCGTTTGTGGCTTTTATTATGCGGCCCCCACGTCTTTTGGACGGGTGTCTATTTTTTTATCTGGAGGGATGTTGTAGTAGTCGAAGAGGAACTGGGCCATTTGTGAAAATACAGGTGCCGCTGTTGCATCTGCCCACTCGCTTGTGCGCGGTTTGGAAAGTTTAATAAGAATAACAAATCTTGGTTTATCCACTGGTCCAAATCCGATAACACTTGCGTTTGTTGTTCCTGTGCCGAAGAGTGGCTTTCCTTTGTAATATGTTTGAGCTGTTCCCGTTTTGCCTGCTACGTAGTGATTAGGAACCCCTGCATGGACCGCTACACCTTTTTCTACCGCACTTACCATCATCTGAGCGACTTCGGCTGCAGTTTGCTCTCCTACGACCTGTCTGGCTACGTGTGGATCGTTTTTGATAACCTTTCCGCTCGCCTGCTGAATCTCATCGATGATGTATGGTTGCATCATCGTTCCTTTGTTTGCGAGTGCGCCGTAGGCTACTGCCATTTGAAGTGGTGTCACCGTAATACCTTGTCCGAAAGCGTGTGTAATAAGTTCGGATTCTGCCCACTTCGAGAAGTGTTCGATTTTTCCTGGTGCCTCGTTGTCAAACTCAATGTCGGTTCTCTGCCCAAAACCAAATCTCATAATATAGTCATACAAGAGGTTTCTACCCATTTTACGGGCGATAAATGCCATACCTGTGTTGAGTGATTTTTCCAAAACTTGCGTCATCGTGATGACACCATAATATTTGAGCAAAGCGTTTTTAATGACGTACTCATCGGTTTTAATTGGTCCGATATCGTTGTACTGAGTGTTCGGTGTGACGTCTTTGTCGTCGATAGCTGCCGACATGACGAGTGGTTTGAAAACTGATCCCGGTTCGTATGGCCATCCAACGGCTTTGTTCTGATACACTTCGCCTCCTACGGTATTTTTGTATTTTGCGTACTTGATTGTTCCGTCTCGATATATTTCTTTGAAGATGTCGATTTTTTGTCCTGTCTGAGCATCGATCATAAGCGTGTAATGTCCTGTTTTTTCATCAATAGGAATGAGTCGTTGAACTTCTTCTGGCTTGAGATTCATGGTTTCTCTTTCGAATACCTTGCTGTACACGTTTGGATCGAAGGTAGGGTAGTGAGACATTGCCAAAACTTTTCCTGTTTGTGGGTCGTACACAATTCCAATTCCGTCATCTGCACGAGTGTCTTGAACACCTTTTGCAATGAGTTTATCGAGTTTCATTTGGATGGATCTGTCGACAGTGAGTACGATATTATCACCATCAACCGCTGGCTGAATAACGCTATCTCCTACGGTAATTTGTCGTCCGATAGAATCTTTTTCTGTCTGAAAAATACCTTTTTTTCCTTGGAGCTGTACGTTGAATTTGCTTTCGATTCCGTAAAGACCGGCGCCGACACTATTTACATATCCGATGACATTTGCGGCCAATGTTTTTTCTGGATAGTAGCGATAATATTCTGGTTGTAGACCGAGCCCTGCAAACTTTCCCTCTTTGTCACTCTTGAGAAATTGTTTGATTTTTTCAGATGCCTCTGGGCGGATTTTTCGCTTCAGGATCACATATCTGTTCTTGCTATTTACGAGTTTCAGAATCTGATCTTCGGGAATACTGAGAAGGGTTGCGAGTGTCGAGAAGGCGTAACTTCGACTTTCAATTTCAAGCGGATAGATCGTTACTGTTTTGTCGGCTGCATAAATACCATGAATATTTTTTCCCTTAATTTGGTCGATAATTGCCTCATCTATATCTGTACCTAATATGATTTGAGTCCTTGTCTTTGAGCTAATTTTCCCATACATATCTTGGCGGAATTTTTGTTTTAATTCGTCATCCGTGAGTGGTTTAATCGATTGAAGTTGTGCGTCTGTGAGCTGAGGTATTGGCGCAGGTGGTGCTCCTGGTGTTGATGCATTTGTCGGCGTAGATGGCGTTTTGGTTGTCGGTGTCGCAGGAGGTGTTTCTGTTTTTTCCTTTTCTGCTTTTGCTTTTTCTGCAGCCTTTTTTTCTGCTTCCTTTTGTTCGGCTATTCTTTGTTCTTCTGCGGCTTTTTGTTGTTCTTCTATTTGCGTAAGAACCGGTTCGATTTTTTTACGCTCTTCTTCTATGCGCATTACATCGTTATCACGTGCTTCTTGAAGATCGAATAAGATAGGGGAGAGGGTGTCCACGATCGCATCCGGATTTTTTACGAGTGTTGGATCTGCATAAATAAGATCGAGAGTTGTGTTTGTGGCAAGCCGATAAAGATCCTTTGAATTATTGTCTCGAATGAGGATTTCTCCGCGTCGAGCGGGGAGTTCGGTGTATCCATAATGTTCTTTTGCTGCAACAGTTCGATAATAGTTTCCTTGAATAACTTGTACCCAAAAGAGACGCAAGATGATGATTCCAATAATGGAGTATTGGATAATCAAAATAATCTTGAGTCGATCTGGGGCCGTTTTTGGTCTGCGAGCTTCAACCATGGAAGTGTATTATAGGTGAGTTCTTCGGGCTTTTGAAGCTGTATCTTGTGACCTTTCTTGACATATTTCCTGGAAACATTGGAAATCTTTTTGTGGCTTTGAGTTGAGGCTGCTTGCTTGACTTTCCGGGTCTGCGTCCCTAAAATTTACAGGTTTTATGGCTTAATATTCGACATTTTATGATTAATCTAACGACGCTTCCAAACGGCCTTCGGGTTGTAACGAAGCGACTTGAGAATACCCAGGCGGCAACCGTTCTTGTTTTGGTTCGTGCTGGTTCTCGTTTCGAGGAAAAACGTATTAATGGTATTTCACACTTTTTGGAACATATGTTCTTCAAGGGTGCGAAGAAGTACAAGACGGCTCGGGAAGTTTCTGAGACGATTGATAATATCGGTGGTGATTTCAACGCGTTCACAGGAAAGGAGTACGTTGGGTATTATGTGAAGGCGGCCGCCGCGCATCTCGACACGTCGATCGATGTTATTTCGGATATGCTCATTCACGCGACGTTCGATGCTGCTGAAATTGATAAAGAGCGCGGCGTTATCATGGAAGAGTACAACATGTATCAGGACACTCCAACCTATCAGATCGGTTGGGATTTTGAACAGCTCGTCTTCGGTGATCAGCCAATGGGTTGGGATCAGGTTGGAACGAAAGATGTGATCAATGGCGTGACTCGTGATGAGTTTGTCGCCTTCAAAAAATCGCTCTACGTACCGAAAAACACGGTTGTCTCTGTCTCTGGGAATATCCAACATGATGAGGTGGTGAAGATGGTTGAGAAGTATTTTGCTGAGATGGATCTTGCCGATCCGACTCGTGAGCACGCACTTCTTCAGCCACTTAATACTGGTAAGCGCGTCTTTCTTCGTGAACGAAAAACAGAGCAGTCACATATTTGTATCGGATTTCCTCAGGTCTCTGAGGTAGATAAAGACTTTTGGGTCAGCAAAGTTTTGAGCGTTGCTCTTGGTGCTGGTATGAGCTCCCGAATGTTCCTCTCCGTTCGCGAGGAGAAGGGTCTCGCGTACTACATCGGATCTTCTGCGGAAGGATTTACCGATTGTGGAATTTTCTCTACGAATGCTGGTGTCGACCTCAAGCGTATCGACATGGCAATCGAAGCCGTCATTGGAGAGTATAAGTTGATTACCAATGAGACGATTTCTGAAAAGGAACTTCGAAAGACGAAAGAGTTTATCAAAGGAAAGATGATTTTGAAGCTCGAAGATTCAGAAGAATACGCCCACCTTCTTGCGAAATACCAGGTTCTCTATGGAACAACCAAGGAGCCAGATGCTATCAGTGCTGCTGTTGATGCCGTCACCGCTGACGACGTTCGCCGCCTCGCCGAGGACACTTTTAAGCTGGACAAGATGTATTTGGCCGTTATCGGTCCTTACGACGACCCAGCTCGATTCGAAAAGCTTATGGGGTAGAGCGATAAAGAGCAATTTTTTTTGCGTTTAATCTTTTAAAGTGTGCAATGGTGGATACAGCTGGAAAGTTGTGTTCACCAGTTTTCGCATACTCTTCATGCGCCTTGTAGAATACTTCTCGTACATCAATAAATTTTTGAATTCCGCCTAGTTCATCTACTGTTTCTCTAAACGTTTCAGCAAAAACTTTTTTGAAATCATCCAATGTTGATGGCCATTTGTTATTTATTTTTACTTTTATTATCCTTTTCATGATTTTATCGAATTGTTTCTCATATGCGAGGAATGCTTCCTGTGCTCGATATAGCGTCCAGAGATTTGTTTCATCATCTTGCTCAGAATTGCCGATAATTGCATTCTTAATGCCTGCATGGATTCCGCTACCTATAGCGTCACTAGCTCTTATCAAAGGAAAGCCACCGTCTGATCGGTATTCTGATGTTTTTAATGTGAACCCATATACTATACTTTTGCCATCATTCATTAGACCGCTCAGTTCTCGTAATGGGTATGTCAGCGCAAGAAATTGAGGAGGCTTGTCTTCCTGCATGTTCATTACCTTTTTTACTCCTCCGCTTTCGATAGCGTCTGTAGATGTTTCCATTGCGGCTTTTCCTGTAATGCTTCCTATACTTTC
>JBAYUX010000022.1:0-20666 GCA_041674865.1 Candidatus Altimarinota bacterium | reverse complement strand
TTGGATGACGTTGGGTGGCGGCGCGCACTATCTCTCTATATAATAGAGGAGATTTTTTGTATTTTATTTGTATTTCGTTTTTACCTCACCTTACTATGGATTTTCGAAATTGGCTTACTGATGGCGTTAATGGAGCTGATGGCTCCGATGGTTCACGTCGAACAAGACTCCTTGAGATATTAGGAGTTGTTATTGGACTTGCAGTGATTGCTGGCGTGATCTTTGTTGGATTTGTCCGCCCACGTCAGGGTGTTGAGGCGGTTCGAGTTCAAAATGACACAAATGTGGTGGCGATTCGTCGCGCGCTTGATCAGGCACGTGATGATGCCGGCGGTGATTTGAGTGCGGTAGTGACGTTGCCTGGTGTTTTAACGCCGATTGGATCCGGTAGTGGTGAGATAAATTTGTGTGGAGTGCTTGTTCCTTCTTATTTGGCGACGATGCCATATAAGGTTGGTGCGAGTGGTGGTGTGGATGATGCGGATGCGGTGGCTCATTATACGAGCTGTGCTGACTACGAGACCGGATATCGCGTGATGCGTGATGCTGTGAGTGGCGTGGTGAGCGTGGAGTAAGTGAAATATTATATATATTGAATTGAGCGCGTGGAGGGCCGTACCTCTCAAAACCTCGATTGGCATAATGTATTCCAGATGGAATACCGGTGGAATACATTACGTTAAAAGGACTTTTAGAAGATATCGTCTTCTCCGCCTGTCATTTTTTGTCAGAGCTTTTTTAATAAAATGTTAGGAAAAGTTTAGAAATGAGTAAGGTTGAAAATGTAGAATTATCATATCCCCGAGAAGTGACAAGGATAGTTTTGGAAATATTCTTGGAAAAATTTTTCACGGTGATACATTTACATTCCTTTCTACATTTTTATGAAAAAAATTGTGAAGAACATGGCCGCAAAAGTGCATGCTAACAATGCCGATACCGTTGCTCCAAAGTGGTTTTCCCCTGCGATGCGCGAGATTCTCAAGGATTATCCAACGAAGGATGATCTAGACCAAAAACTCTCAGGATTCGCGACTGCGGATAACTTGATAGAGATGTCTCAACATCTTGTAAAAATCTTTCTGGATCGCCTTGATGAACAAGATAGAAAATTCTTTTCACGTATGGAGAATAACGCCAAAACTCTTGGGAATCACGAAACGAGAATTGTCTCGCTTGAACGCCGCCTCACCTAGACTCGACTACGCCAAACTATTAAAGAACCTGAAGTGAGGTCTTCGAGTGTATTTGCAGTGAAAATTTCTATGGTGGGTCATGCTGGGATCGAACCAGCGACCTTCTCCTTAAAAGGGAGCCGCTCTACCGACTGAGCTAATGACCCACGTGATTTCAAATTGCGCATGTGCGCCTGAAGCCCTCGTATTTTAGGTAACCTTGGGGCGGCATGCAAGCGAAAAAGCTGGCTCGCGGCGCCGACCGAAGGGAGGCGCCTCTATGCCTCGTCTTCATTGAGGAAACTTCCGATGATCATGGCTAGAACTGGAAGCAAAAACCAGACATTATAATAATCGAGCATTTTTTGAACGAATGGCGACTGGCCGCTAAAGACCGTGATTGAGGCCAGTCCTGGCTGAAGACTTCCGGTAATAAATGAAATACCCGAGACGTACATAAGAATCGTACTGACGATGAGCGCGGCACTCAAGAAGCCGTAAATTCCCGTGAAAAACACTTTCATTCCACTTGTCTTTCCACCATGCGCCTCTACGGAAAAACTTCCCTTGATCGTCAAAATAATAAGGAACGTAACGAAGATCGCAATCTTAATAAAAATGGCCGTGTCTTTTTCGCCAACAAGACCGATATTGGATGTTGCCTTGAGCAACTCTGTTGATGCGCCAAATCGAGCACCGACAATATTTCCTGCAGCGTCTGCAGCAAGTGATGATGCGTATGTTCCGAGAATAATCTTCAGCGTCGCATCTTTTCCAAGAATAAAACTATACGCAATAATAATTGCAAAAAAGACGAGTATGAAGAGGTCCCAAGTGAGTCGTAAATCCATGGCAATATATTACTCTTGTTTGAGTTGCTCGTACAATTCTTTTTCCTTGCGAGAAAGTTTCGCTGGAATCACAACTGTAATCTTTACCATGTGATCACCACGATCATTTTTTTGTAATTTCTGAACGCCGTATTCCTTGAGCCTGAAGACCTTTCCGGACTGTGTGCCTGCGGGAATCTTCAATGTGATATTTCCATAAAGTGTATTCACTGGAATCTCTGCGCCGAGTACTGCTTGTGGAACTGAAATTTCTTTTTCGGTGTAGATATCATATCCATCACGAAGAAATTCTTTGCTTTTTTCGACCATGAGATTGACATACAAATCGCCCGATTCGCCGCCAAGAGGACCTGCCTCCCCTTTTCCCGTAACCTTGAGTGTAGAACCAGTATCAACACCTGGTGGAATTTTTACTTTGATCGTATCGGTCTTTTTGTGTCGTCCAGTCCCCTGACATTTCGTACATGTTTTTTCTGGAATTTTTCCGCGACCTTCGCATGCATCACACGGTCTCTGCGTAGCCACTTGTCCGAATATGGTCTGTCGCATGCCGCGAATCTCGCCCGACCCATTACATGTTTTGCAGGTAATGATTTTGCTTTCTGGTTCTGCGCCGGCACCGCTACATCGTTCGCATTTTTCGAGCTTGTTGATGACGAGATCTTTTTCTGTACCGAATACCGCTTCATCAAATCGTAACTTGAGCGTTGTCTCCATGTCATTGCCGCGATACGGGCCGGCTCGTTTTCTTCGTGATGATGTTGATCCGCTGTTTGCACCACCGAAGAATGTTTCAAAAATATCGCCGAAGTCTCCAAATCCAGCACCGTTTCCGCCGTTGAAATTTACTTCGACTCCGCCGTTTCCAAATCCGCCGAAACCACCCTGGCCGCCGAATCCTCCAGCTCCTGGACCTGGGCCATTTGATGCGCCTGGCGCTGAGCCAAATTGATCGTAATAAGCACGCTTCTGTTTATCGGAAAGCGTCTGATAGGCTTCGTTAATTTCTTTGAATTTTGTCTCGGCTTCTTTATTGCCCTTGTGTTTGTCGGGATGATGCTCAAGCGCGAGCTTTCTATAAGCACGCTTTAATTCGCTTTCGTCTGCCGATTTTGAAACACCGAGTGTTTGATAAAAGTCTTTTGCCATAGCTAAGGTATTATGAGGCAGGGCGGGGCTTGTGTCTAGAGGTGGAGTTTGCGGACTGGATGTGCGAGGGGCGGGTATATCCTCAAAATGCCGTTTTGCAGAAAGTATTCCACCTGGAATATATTGTTATTCCCTGGAGAATATCTCCTGCCAATGGCCATTTTTGGACGTGACCACTAGTCAACTTGGCGATTTTACCGCTTGTATCACCATGCAAAATATGGTACAAAGCTACAGCAATTTTGTGCTTCGGCTAAAGGCCAAGACAATTGAAATACTTGCCGCGTTCGTCTAACGGTTAGGACGCCACCTTCTCAAGGTAGTAATACGAGTTCGATTCTCGTACGCGGTACCAGATTTTATTTCAGACAAGAGTTCATTTATTTACCTTTTGATTCAAAGGGTTTTTCGACGAATTTATTTTTTTTAATAAACTCTCGTGGGATGACGTGATTATTTAAAAAAATTTCTATACATCTTTTAACGACATTTAAATCATTGACCCAAATATTTTTTATACTCTGGTTTTCGATTTTTGTTGTTTTTCTTGCGTAATCATCCGACTATCCATAGAATTAATTTCGGGATACACATGTACATATACTTGTATCACATTCACTCCATATTCTTTTCAAATTATCCTATGTCTGAAGTACTTATCACTATAACGGATGCCGCATCAATAAGCGGAAAATCGATTCAAACAATTCGTCGTGCTATCAAGGCAAAAAAGATTAAAGTGAAAAAACAGAAGACTCCACAGGGATTCAATTATTTAATTGTGAAAGATACTTTGATCAGCTGCTATGCAATCAAAGAACAAGAAATGCTTCGTGAAATTCCAATTGAGAGAGAGGTTACTGATGTTACGAATCATGCGGTGCATCTCGACATCGAAGAGACAACAGAACTCGATACACTTGAACATGCAAATGAAGTTAAAAATGCTCTTGCTGCGGCTGAAAAAGCAAACTCATCTATTCAAAAGCTTGATGAAAAAATCACTGAAGTTGTTAATAAATACAGTGGTGAGCGAGAACAGGTCACTCAGGTTCTTACTGAGTTCAAAGATCGAATTCTTGTCCTCGAAAATCAAGTTCGTCTTCTCCAGGCTCCAAGAAAAAAGTGGTTTCAACTCTGGAAGTAGCCTTCTTGTCGTAATGTTCTTGGAGCATTTCGAGCTATTCTCGAGCGAGCTTTTTAACCCTTTCTCTTGTGGGAAATTCTCCTAAGTTTAGGCGCGAAATCTTCCGAAAGCTCTTTCATGTTTCTGGACTCTTCATCGTTTTGGGTTATTCATTTGTGTTGTTCAATTTTGGTCAAAGGGCTGCGCTTCTCGTGCTTACTGCGTTACTACTAACGCTTCTTGAAATTGAGCATGTTCGCCTGGAGTACGCATTGGAACTTCCGGGAAGCATTATGCGTCTCTTGCGTCATCATGAAAAGGATCGTGTCACGAGCACTATTTGGCTTGTTGCTGCGTGTATTATTGCCTTTTCTGTATTCGATTATCCTATCGCATTTTTGTCGTTTTTCTTTGTTATATTTGGCGACATGTTCGCTTCGATCATTGGAGTTCGGTTTGGAAAGAAGAAACTCTTTCGTAAGAAGTCCTGGGCGGGGTTTTTAGCGGGTTTGGCGGTCAATGTGCTCTCTGGGGCGTTTATCATGCCTGAGATGCCTATTATCTACCTTAGCATGGCTTTTACCGCGAGTGTGGTTGAGCTTCTAACGTCAAAACTGGATGACAACTTTACCGTCCCGCTTTTTGCTGGGTTTGTCGGACAGGCACTCTTATCTCTGGGTGGATTGCTCGGGTAGTCGGCGGGTAGTCGACCTGGTCTTTTTGAATAGGCTGGATTTATTCTATATGGAGCCGAATATCTCCATTTGCCTCTTCGGGTGGTTCTCCTGATTGGTCGTTTTGAATAGTCGGTTCTGGCTGGTACGAGAGTGGCTCATTGTCGCTCTGACTGGCAGGTGTGTCAGCAAAATCGACCGTATCATCTTCGGCTGGAAATATATCGTAATCAAATGCTGGCCCGGAAAGCGGTTTTGGATAGTCGGATTCTGTTTCTAGCTTCGAATTTTGGGTATATATTTCCGGTTTTTGAATATCTGGCTTCGTTAAAACTGGCTTAGAGAAAGGAGAAATCGTAGGTGTATAGGCGACAGGTGGCTGTATAGGTGCCGGAGCCGGCAGAAACTCTTCTCGGACGAATCCTTCTGAGTCTGATTGAGGTTTTGAGGCTGAATTCTCTAAAGAATCCCGTGTTATTATCCAAGGGCGAGCTTCGAGCACTGGCTTTGTGTCCGGCTTCATTCCTGGGGTGACTGGTGCTTCCTGAGGCTGTTTTGGGCCTTGTTTTGAGACCTGTTTTTGAGGCTTTACTACAGATTGATCTCTCAGCTTTGGTTTAGCTTGAGCTGAGGATGACTCCCGATCTGGCTCCGGATGTGAAGCTAGGTACAGCTTCAGGTTCTTGATGTATGGATTTTTTGAGTTGAGGCTGAAGAAGCGAAGATTACCTACCTTCTCGGCAAGAAGGATGTCGTCACCGACAAGTCCATTGAGTTCGCGCTGAAGTGATCCCGGAGAGTACTGAATCATACCCGCGAGCTCTCGGAGATAGTACTTCTCTCTACTATTTTCCGTGAAAATTTTGAGCAGCTTCTTTCTAGCTTCAGATTTGAGCAATTTTGAGAACATATGTTTTCAGTTTTGAGTACGATTTGAGAACATTTGTACTCTGTCTTGAGTACGTTCGTTTTCAATAGTGAGTACGTTTGTACTCAGTTTTGAGAACAGTATTGCTTAAAATTGACACCTTAGCAAGGAAAGAATACTAATAGGTATGTGCAATCCCTCCTCCATATTCTAAAATTGAAGCTGAATCGTTCTCAAAATCGAGAACGAAGTGAAAACACCTCCCCCGATGGCGAGGTTGCTAGTATTCCGATGGGGATATCTACTCTTCTTGGGCTCTTAGTTGGCGTTACTCCCCTGCTTGTGGATGTCAGAGGGTATATCACTTTTGAGCCGGTCAAGGTTCTCTTTGTGGTTGGTGTGGTCGCCGCCCTACTCCCCTTCCTTTACTATCGATTTGTCCGAGTTGGAATATCTCTTCGTAGGCCTTTCCTTATATTTGGGGTTATAGGGGGTTATATCATGAGCCTTATTCTCTCCTGGGCATTCTCCATAGCTCCATCGGTGAGTTTTTGGGGGTTGGAACCGAGATACCATGGATTTCTCTTATATATGGCTTTGATGGTTGTCTTTTTTGCGACCCTTACCTTGAGACGCGATTTGATCGAACGGCTTTTGGAAGTTGCTATGGTAGGTGCCGTCATGGTCGGACTCTATGGAGTTCTTCAGCGATTTTTTCCTGCACTTTCTCAGTGGTGGGTTATTAATGGATTTTTGGGTAGGATCTTTTCGACCCTTGGTCAACCGAACTACTTAGCGGATTATATCGTCCTCGTCCTTCCGCTTTTTTTCTGGAAATACCTCGTGAGTCGTCGATGGTATCTGTGGTTACTTCTTGGATCAGTCCCCTTCTTAGCTCTTCTCTGGACGCTTAGTCGAAGTGGATTTTTGGGCTTACTTTCGGCGTTTTTGTTCTTTGGGATTGTGTATAGCCTTTGGGGTAGTCATCGAAAATGGATTGCTGGATTTCTCCTGGTGCCAATCGCTTTGAGTGTTCTTTTTCTTGGGGTAAATATAAGGGCCAAGGTACAAGGAACAGGGGACTCGCCAACTCTCATCTCTCGACTTGTCCTTACGGGGGAGAGTGCTCGGTCCCTCAAGTCCCGTTCTGTTATCTGGTCACCAACGTGGAAAAAAATTCTCGAACGACCCATCTTCGGATATGGACTTGATACCTATACTCTTGCTTTTGCGCCCGCAACACCGAAGGAACTTCTCGTAAGTGAGGATATCAATTCATATGCCGATCGTGCCCACAACATCATTCTTGATACGATGATGGAGAGTGGGATAGTCGGACTTATTGCGATAGTCGTTTGTATAGGTGGTAGTATTTTTTTGGCTTATAGAAGTCGCAATATTGTGGCGCTCGCCATGGCGAGCGCCCTTGTTGGGCATACCATATCTCAGCAATTTGGATTCCAGGTGGTCACTCACATGGTACTTATGTGGTTCTTCATTGGTGCGATACTTGTCATGAGCGGAGAAGTGATCGAAACGAACAGGGGAGTTACCAAGATCAAGACTTCGATGACCTCTATGAGAAACATCATGGTTATTATCATTCCTACCATACTTATAAGCGTGGGGGTCGGTGTGTTTATCTACTGGTATCCGTATCAAACGTGGTGGGCGGATAGATTGGCTCGAGCAGGGGAATACACTCCCGCGTACGATCTTGCCCCGCACAGAACTCGATATGGACTTGAGGCGAGTGCGGCGAGTGGAAATTTGGAGACTTTGAAAGCGATTCAGGATTTCACCAATGGGGCCGACTACCAACCCTTCTGGTACCGAGCTCGGGTGTATACCCAACTCGAAAATTACGATCAGGCGTATGTCGATTTTGAGTATGCTATAGCGCTTGCACCAATGAGCTTGCGTGTATACCTGGACTATGGCCGAGCACTCTTTGATGGGGGAGAGTATGATCGAGCGATTACTATTTGGCAGAGATACGTAGACCTGGCGCCTGAATATTGGAAAGAACACGAGCAGTATCTTCAGGGGAAACTGAGTAGTTGGGACAAGAGTCGTTATGAAGTTTTTTATAAAATGAATCCTCTTTTTGACGATGTTTTTAAGCTGATTTCTAAGGCTCAGGAAAAGTTGCAAAGGGCCCGTTGATTGCTATACTGTCTCCGGTTTTTACCTCTTTTCCATTTCCTTATATGCAACATATCTTTTCGTTTGAAGAAGGTAATAAAGATAAGAAGGACCTTCTTGGCGGCAAGGGAGCGAATCTCGCAGAAATGACTAATCTCGGTCTGCCAGTTCCTCCGGGCTTTACGATTACGACCGATGTTTGCAATTATGTTACGTCACAGGGGAGTTACCCAGAAAATTACGATACAGAGCTCGAGGAGAGACTAGCTGAGCTCGAGGCAAAGATGGGAAAGAAACTTGGCGACAACGCCGATCCACTTCTCGTCTCAGTACGAAGTGGCGCTGCCATTTCTATGCCGGGCATGATGGATACCATCTTGAATCTCGGTCTTAATGATCAAACAGTTGAGGGTCTTAAACATAAAACGGGTAATGCCCGTTTTTCTTATGATGCATACCGACGATTCGTCAATATGTTTGGTGATGTCGTTCTTGGAGTTGATCACGAACACTTCGAAGAAAAAATGGACGCGATGAAGGCGGCGAAGGGCGTAGAAAATGATACAGATTTGGACGAGAACGATTTACGTGAGCTCGTACGACAATATAAGGAAGTAGTTCGAGAACGTGCAGGTGTCGAGTTCCCAGAAAACCCTCGTGATCAGTTGCGACTCGCTATTGAGGCGGTTTTTAAGTCATGGATGAATGATCGTGCGATCTTGTATCGAAAGATTAATCACGTACCTTCTTCAATTCGAGGAACAGCTGTGAACGTTCAGTCTATGGTCTTTGGAAATATGGGTGAGACGTCTGGAACGGGCGTTGCCTTCACTCGAAATCCTTCGAATGGTGAAAAGATGTTTTACGGAGAGTTTCTTATGAATGCTCAGGGTGAGGATGTGGTTGCGGGCATTCGAACACCACAGAGTATCGAAGAACTTGGAAAGATTATGCCTGATGTCTATCAGCAACTTCTTGATGCGAAAAACAAACTCGAGCAGCACTATAAAGATATGCAGGATATCGAGTTCACGATTGAAAATCGACGACTCTTCATGCTCCAGACACGAAATGGAAAAAGGACAGCGCACGCTGCGGTGAAAATTGCGGTCGACTTGGTTGAGGAGGGATTGTTGACGAAAGAAGAGGCACTTTTGAAGGTTGATGCGAACTCATTGAATCAGTTACTTCACCCACGAATTGACCCCTCGGCTCCTAAAAAAGTTATTGCCAAGGGCTTACCTGCATCACCAGGATCAGCATGCGGACGAGTCGTATTTACGGCTGAAGATGCTGTTGAATGGGCAGAAGGAAAAGACGAGAAGGTAATTCTTGTACGACGTGAGACGACTCCAGAAGATCTCGCTGGTATGCATGTAGCACAGGGAATTTTGACAGCAATGGGCGGTATGACCTCTCACGCTGCGGTCGTTTGCCGTGGAATGGGAAAGTGCTGTGTGGCTGGATGTAGTGATGTCAAAGTTGATCGAAAAACAAAGACCTGCATTATTGGCGGGATGGAAATTCGAGAAGGAGATGTAATCACACTTGATGGATCGACCGGCGAGGTGATGCTTGGCGAGATGCCAATGCTTGAGCCGATTATTTCTGGTGCGTTCCATACGGTTATGGGCTGGGCTGACGAACTTCGAACGATGCAGGTTCGAACGAATGCAGATACGCCGCATGATGCTCAGGTTGCCCGAGACTATGGTGCTGAGGGAATTGGACTTTGCCGAACAGAACACATGTTCTTCGATGAGAGCCGAATTGATACCGTTCGTGAGATGATTCTCTGCACGACGACTGAAAAGCGTATTGATGCGTTGAAGCGATTGCAACCATTCCAGAGAGAGGATTTCTATGGAATCTTCAAAGTTATGGATGGTTATCCAGTATGTATTCGATTGCTCGATCCGCCTTTGCACGAGTTTATGCCTCATGATGAGGCGAAAGTTCGAGAGTTGGCTGTTCGTATGAATATGACGTTTGACGAGCTCTCATCGGTCACGGACTCTCTCCACGAGGTTAATCCGATGCTTGGACACCGTGGATGTCGTCTCGCGGTTACATTCCCAGAAATGTACGAGATGCAGGTTCGCGCGATTCTTGAAGCGGCTATTTTGGCACGAAAGGAGGGGGTAGTGGTGATTCCAGAAATTGAGATGCCGCTTATCTCTTCGACGAATGAACTTAAATTGTTGAGAGAGTTGGCGATGCGAGTTATCGGAGAGTTCGATGGTAGCAATGGTGGACCAAACCAGATCGACTTTGCGTATAAGATTGGATCAATGATCGAACTTCCGCGTGCCTGTTTGACGGCCGACCATTTGGCTGAATATGCTGACTTCTTCTCGTTTGGAACGAATGACCTTACTCAAACAACATGGGGAATTTCCCGTGATGACGTGGGTAAGTTCATGGGTGAGTATTTGGATAAGGGCGTGCTCGAACGCGATCCGTCCGATACGATCGACCGACGAGGTGTTGGTGAACTTATGAAAATTGGAGTGAGTCGTGCCCGCGGGGTAAAGCCTGATATTGAAATTGGTATCTGTGGAGAACACGGAGGAGAACCGGCATCCGTAGAATTCTGCCATCAAATTGGTTTGACCTATGTCAGCTGTTCACCATTCCGTGCGCCAATTGCTCGCTTAGCTGCTGCTCAGGCGGTAGTGAAAGAAAGGGGAGTGTAAGAAGATTATCCTTCGCGACCCCAGTGGAGCTTAGCATTGAGAACTTCGTAGTAGTTCCTATTTACTGCGCGAATGAGATCCATGTGCTGTGGAGCTTTCTTGATAATAACTTCGTCGCCGTAATCGAGACTAATTGTATTCTGACCATCAATAGTGAGGCCAATTCTAATCTGTTCTTCGCGGCGCTCGGTTTCGATGCGAACGTGAATGGTTCGCTCGTCAGGAATAATAATTGGTCGCATAGAGAGAAGCGCGGGACAGATTGGAGTGACGACAAAACCTCCCACGCGAGCGTGGACGATTGGGCCGCCGGCCGAGAGAGAGTGGCCTGTAGAACCTGTTGGTGTGGCGATGACGAGGCCGTCGGCCTTGAAGAGGGCCGCGTCAAGATCGTCGATCTTGACGCTCATTTTGATGAGGCGCGCGAACGAACCTTGATTGATGACCGCATCGTTAAGAGCCAATGATTCAAATAATGTTCCATTTTTTCTCTTGAGAGTGACGTGAAGGAGTGAGCGCGGGTCCATGACATACTTTCCCTTCAAGAATGCTGTTAATTTTTTCTCAAAATCTTTAACTGTTGCCTCTGTCAGAAACCCAAGGGTTCCCACGTTAATGGCAAAAACTGTCGACTCCGGTTTGCTCAGAGAACGAGCCGTTTTTAAGAGGGTTCCATCTCCACCAAGCGTGACGATCATGTCTACCTCTGCGCAAATTTCTATCTTCGAAAATCCTTTTACTTTTTTCCAATTTTTCTTTTTTGCATTCTTTAGATTAAGTGCGTCAGCGGCATGCTTATCGAGAAGAACATGTCTATCAAATTTCTCAAGAAACCTCAAAACCTGTTCAAGCTTCTCGACCTCCTGTGGGATATTTTTTTTACAAATAATCCCTATCTTCCCGAAGTGCATTTTGTGAACAACTTTTTCCATGGCCCTATTGTCGCCTTTTTATGGCTTTTTGACAAGGGTCACAAAAGACCTTCGAAAAGCTGATGCAACTCTTTTGCCGAACTTTTCCATGAGAATTTCTCGCTTTGCTTGAGCCCTTTTTCTCGTAACTCACTCGCAAGCTCTGGTGAGGTAATAATCTTTTCCATAGCTTCCCTGAGCTCTTCTGGAGAGGATGGATTTACTAAAATCGCCGCATCTCCAACCACTTCTGGCATTGATGAAATATTCGATGTAATAACGGGGCATCCCGACTTCATCGCTTCTAATAAAGGAATTCCAAAGCCTTCGTAGAGCGACGGAAAAATCAAGCACTCTGCCGTATTGTAGTATCCCGGCAAATCCTCGTCGTTCACGTATCCCGCAAATTTTACGCTATCTTCCACCTCAAGTTTCCTTACGGTGTCGAAAATTTTCTCAAAATACCAACCTCGTCCACCA
The DNA here is from genome assembly GCA_041674865.1 of Candidatus Altimarinota bacterium. Classification (GTDB taxonomy): domain Bacteria; phylum Patescibacteriota; class Gracilibacteria; order UBA1369; family UBA12463; genus CALREA01. The sequence goes on along the minus strand of JBAYUX010000022.1, from coordinate 8,591 downwards.
ACGATTACGAGAGAGTATTCAGGATATTTTTTCACCAGCTGGGCAAACGCCCTGATTAATATGGTGAAATTTTTTCGCGGTTCGAGTGTTCCTACCGCGAGAATGAATTTTTCTGGCAGCTTTTTTTCATGTCGAAATTTTTCGCCTTCCTCTGTGCTCATTTGGCGAAACTGCTGACCTGCTCCACACGGAATGACCTGTATTTTTTCAGAAGGCACACTAAAAAAGTGTTGCAAATCTCGCTTCGTATTTTTCGAAACGGTAATGAATTTTGTGATGTTTCGAACTGCGAGTGGAAGTGTCATTCGTTCAATAATAGTCGCCTTCATATTATGTCGCGTTGCAAAAAGCCAAGCGACGAGATCATGCACGGTCGCAACAACGTTGAGCCACTTCGGAGCAAATGATGGAATGATATAACTCGATGGTGCGAAATAGATATCTGGCCTTTCTTTCTTAAGATCTTTAAGCACTTTGAAATGCCACCTGAGCGGACTTGGTGGGAAAAATCTCTGCTGCGCATTTGGGTAATGTTCCCACTCTGGATATGGCTGATCGGTATAGAGCAAGAAGGTATCTTCCGGATACTCTTTCAAAAGATTCTCGACGATTTGATGCGTGTACCAGCCCTTTCCAGCTTTTTTCTGACGGACGGCTTCACGAATATCAATAGCTATGATCATACTTGTGCATTGTACCACAGTTTGCTATCGTTATCGTAGTTTCAACACTATTTATGGCTACACGACACATTGTTCAACGAGTTCAGTCACTTGCGAGCGAACAGAAATTTGCTTTCTGGGGTTCTGCATTAATGGCTTTAAGCGTCTTTCTTCCTTGGTATTCTGACCTCGATGCTTTCAAAACGGGGGATATGTTTCTTGGAATTACAGGACCTTTATATTTAGCTGGTCTCTTGATGCTTGGCATTGCGGGGACATGTATTGCGACGATTCTCAATCGTGGAACTCGTGAAAAGATTGAACGTATTTTTTCTGCTATTGGAAATTTTTATCTTATGGCTGCAGGATTTTCTGGATTCTTATTGCTACTTGCGAACTCTGTCTATTTTCATCCGAAGTTTGGCGTAAATATTGCTATCAAAGAGGCGAGGATCGGAATGTTTCTCGCACTTCTTGGCGTTGTCGGGTTAGCATTTGGTGGATATATGATTCGAAAGCGTCACCGCTCATATGCACATGTTGATATTGAATCAAACTACGAACCGCTTATTAAGATGCCGGAGAGTGAGCGAAACGAGCGCGGTGAGCGTCGTGAACATAGAAGTGTTGAGAGCGCGATAACGAGTAATGAACGAGATGAGGCTCAAGAAATTGAACGAGAACAAAATACTTTATTATAAGCATGTCCTATGGCGATGCCATTTCGAAGTAGAGAACAGGTAACGGGCGTAGTGTATTACTGCAAAGATTGCGAACGAATTGTTGATGCTCATCAAGTTGGACGCAAGTATGTATATAGCTGCAATATTTGTAAGACGAAAAATGTGGCTTTTGGAACTGAAAAAAGCGTTCGGTCGTATTTTCACTTTGATGAACAGCCTGCGGTTGTGGCTCCTGCGCCTGCAAAAACAGAAATAAAACCTGCTGCTACAGTTGTGGAATCGAAAGTTACTGAGCCAAAGATTGAGCCTGCTGTTGATCAGCAGCAGCAGCAGCAGCAGCAGCAGCCGCCTCTTGCGAATTAAGCGTGGAGGTGTGGAGGGGTGGAGGCGTGAAGTCAGCCGTGAGAGCTCCGGGAGGCTATACCTTTCAAAACCTCAATCGGCATAATGTATTCCACGTGGAATACCGGTGGAATATATTACGTTAAAAGGACTTTTAGAAGAGATAATATGGCTTATTCTTGCCTATCTTTTTCTGTCAGAGTTTTTTTAATAAAATGTTAGGAAAAGTTTAAGATTTGGTAAACCACAAGATATAGAGTGGCGGTGTCAAATGATTCATTGTTGACGGTGAGTGAATACTCACCTATGATGTGGTCAATTGATCCTTATATTTTTACCCTCCTTATTTTATGGCGGACAACACCTCCACAAAAGTGACGCAGAAGAAGCATGCGGAACTTAACACTACTCCTACTTCAGCTCCTGTTACTCAGGTCAAAACAGAGCAAAAAGCAGTTGATCCAGAAAAGCGACGAGTTCTCGAACTCGCCATCTCTCAGATAGAAAAGAACTTTGGGAAAGGTTCGATCATGCGAATGGGTGAGTCTCAGAAAATCGAAGTAGAGACGATTCCAACTGGTTCTCTTTCTCTTGATATCGCCCTCGGTGGTGGTATTCCAAAGGGACGTATCGTCGAAATCTTTGGTCCAGAAAGTGCTGGTAAGACAACTCTCGCTCTCCATATTCTCTCCGAGTGTCAGAAGCTTGGTGGTCAGGCGGCATTCATTGATGCTGAGCATGCTCTCGATCCTCAGTACGCACGACGTATTGGTGTTGATGTTGATAATCTCCTTATCTCTCAACCAGATAGCGGGGAACAGGCTCTTGAGATCGTTCAGACACTTGTTGCATCTAATGCTGTCGATATCATCGTTGTCGACTCTGTTGCCGCGCTTACACCTCGAGCTGAAATCGAAGGTGAGATGGGCGATGCCCAGATGGGCGCTCAAGCACGCTTGATGAGCCAGGCTATGCGCAAACTTACCGCCATGGTTGGTAAAAGTAAGACGACGATCGTCTTCTTGAATCAGCTTCGTATGAAGATTGGCGTTATGTTTGGTAACCCAGAAACAACTCCAGGTGGCAATGCTCTCAAGTTCTATTCATCTGTTCGTCTTGAGATTCGTGCAGCCGGCAAGCTCGAAGAGGGAACTGGTGATGAAAAGAAATTTATCGGTATCCGATCACGCGTTAAGATCGTGAAGAATAAAGTGGCTCCAGCATTCAAAATTGCTGAATTCGATATTCTCTACGCTACAGGTATTTCATATACTGGTGATGTTCTCGATCTCGCTACTCGTTACGAGCTCGTTCACAAGGCTGGAGCATTCTATTCTTACAAGAATGATAAGTTGGGTCAGGGTCGTGAAAATGCCAAGACCTTCCTTTCTGAGAATAAGGTCATTATGAAAAATCTCGAGGTAGAACTTCAGGCGATGATGAAAAAGATCCAGGCCGAGGCAATTGCCATCCCAAGTGATCAAGAGTAGTCGTTAGAACCTGATAGAGCTAGAATATATATTTGTTTATTTGCCTAATTCGTATTTTCAGCTTTAATTCTTAGCTTTGAATACCCAACCGTCTAATCAACATGAAATTCTATTGCTTTTACATAGGTTTTCGCTAATAATATAGCCGTAAAGGTCAGGGGATAGTGAGTGAGGGTCCCCTGGCTTTTTTTAATATCCGTCTCGCGGCGCGGTATAATTTTTACCATGAAATTCAGATCTGACAATAAAGCTAAAAACGGTTCGGCGAAAAATATTTCGTCGCGTACGTTTGGCGAACAGCGTGATCCATCATTACGTTTGCCTGAAAAATTATTCAACATTGCATTACGTGCCGTGAGTCGACGTCGACTTACGGAGCATCAACTTCGAGAATCTCTTGTGAAAAAAATTTCACAACACTGGTATGAATCGGTTACGAAAAATGTTTCTCACGAATTTCTCAAAAATGAAATCGACAAAGTTCTCGGACGCATGAAACATCTTGGCTATATCAACGATGCTGACTTTGCTGAGCTTTTTATTCGAGATACATTATTACACCGTCCGCACGGCTCTATGTGGATCAAGGGGCAGCTCATGAAGAAGGGGATTGATGTAGAAGTAATCGCGAGGGCGATGGAAGTAGTGAGAGAGGCGGGAAGTGGCAATATCAATGCGCACGAAGACTTAGAATATAATGCCGCAAAAACTGCTGCCGAAAAAAAACTGCGAACACTCGAGCGCGAAGAACCAAAAAAACGATACGAGAAGATGTTTCGGTTTTTGTGTAGCCGCGGTTTTGCTGCAAGCATGGCGTTCCGCGTGTTGGATGAGATAGGACTTTTGAGATCGGGAGAGATGAGTGATGAAATTCAGCTTTAAATTTGACACTGTTTCTATACGTTCCCCTATTTAAGCTCCTTGACGTAAGCCTCGTTTCTTGATACTGTATACGCGTACCTAGGGTGAATATACGTTCACGCTGGGCATTTTCTATAAAAAGCGCAGGCCTTTTATACAACATCCTACTTCTTTTACCCCCTTTAATTATGCAGACTCCATTTGCTGCAGCGATCGCGCAACTTTGCGATGAGAAAGGAATTTCTCGAGACAAAGTCGTTGAGACGATCAAGGCCGCCATCCGTGCCGCCTACAAAAAAGATTACGGAACTCGCGACATGAATGTCGATGTCGATCTCGATGAGAACTCAGGCAACGCTACGGTATTCGCCGTTAAGATGGTTGCGAAAGAAGTTGAAAACGACGAACTCGAAATCTCTGTCAAAGAGGCGAAGAAATATAAAGAGTCTGCAAAGGTTGGTGATGAACTCCGAATCGATGTCACACCTCCGGGCTACGGACGTATTGCTGCTCAGTCAGCAAAACAGGTTATCATTCAGCGCATCCAAGAGGCTGAGCGAGATGTTATGTACGAATTATTCAAAGACCGTGAAAATGAGCTTATTAATGCGCTTATTCACCGTGTTGATGGCGACTTCGTCTACGTCAATCTCGACAGCAAGATCACCACTATTCTTCCACGAGAGGAGCAGATCCCTGGTGAGAGATATTTCAGTGGTCAGCGTCTTAAGCTCTACCTCGACAAAGTTATCAAGACTACGAAGGGTCCACAGCTTTTAATTTCACGACGACACCCAAAACTCGTTCAGAAACTTATGGAGCTCGAAATTCCTGAAGTAAAATCTGGACTCGTTGTTGTGAAGGCGATCGCACGAGAAGCAGGCGTACGATGTAAGGTTGCTGTCGCTTCTTCTGATCCAAAGATCGATCCAATTGGATCATGTGTTGGTCAGAAAGGTGTTCGTGTTCAGGCCGTTATGGATGAACTTAATAACGAGCGTATCGACATTATTCAGCACTCAGATCAGGCTGACCAGTATATCAAGGCAGCACTTTCTCCTGCGAAGATTTCACAGATCGTTCTCGATGACCGTTCACGACGTGCATCTATCTATGTCGCTACGGACCAGCGTCCACTCGCTATCGGTAAGCAGGGCCAGAACGTTCGTCTCGCATCTATTCTCACTGGTTGGGAGCTGGATATCAAAGATCTCAATGAGCTTTCTGAGAAAGATATGCCAAAGAAGAGCGTTGAAAATGTTACTGAACTTGGTATCGACGAAGGTATCGTTGCAAAACTCTCTGCTGCTGGATTGACGCAAGTTGGTCAGCTCAAGGGCCTTTCAGAAAAAGACCTCGTTGGTCTTGAAGGTTTGACTGCAGATGAGGCAAAGGTTCTCGTTGACGCGATCAAGGGGGCGTAAACCTATATTTCAGCTTTAAACAGGAGCCTATTGAGACAACTCGGTAGGCTTCTTTTTTAAGGGGGACTGGAGTCACGCTCACCTTCTGGCTCGTGTGTGGACTTCAAAGCTGGTTTGTGGTATAATGACATGAAGAATTTCCTCAAGCATAAAAACAAAAAACTATGGCCGATCAGTCGATACAAACAGCTGTTCAAGATCTTCACCAGCAATCTGCGTCTACCGGAGGTAGCGCACCAGTTGGTGACAATGGTCAGGCCCCAAATGTTGGTCAGGCGCTTGGCTGGATCAATCGTAATATTCATGAAAAGGATGTGATGAAGCAGGCCGCTGATACTGGCATGCTCTATGTGAACTTGTCGAAGACTCCGATCAATCCAGATCTCTTGAAACTTATTTCCAAAGAAGATGCGTTAAAGCTCGGCATCATGCCATTTTTGCGAGTTGGTCAGCACTTACGAATTGCCGTTGTCGATCCTGCAAAACCAGAGGTAAAGGTGATTACCGATCGACTGGTGAGCGAGAAATTTGAGGTGGAACTCAATCTCTGTACGCAAGATTCAATCGTTGATGCGGTTCATATTTACGATATTCAACAGGTTGTTACGCAAAAAGATATTGTCACTGATGTTGAAGAAACAAATCGTGCTGCATTCGAAAAAGAGATTCAGATTTTGAGCGATTTGCAGAAGAAAATCGAGACGGTTACAAGTGAAGAAGGTCTCAATTTACTTGAAGTTGGAGCCATAAAAACGGGTGCATCCGATATTCACTATGAGCCTGAGGAAAAAGTTGCACGTATTCGATTCCGTATCGATGGTGAGTTATATAAAATTTTTGAAATTGATAAAAAGATTTTTGGAAATATCATCAATCAGCTCAAGTACAAGTGTAAGATGAAGATGAATATTACGAATATTCCACAAGATGGACGATATGCATTTGCTATCAATGATCGAAAGGTGGATGTTCGTGTCTCGTCAATTCCAACGCAATATGGTGAGTCGTTTGTTTGCCGATTGCTTGATAGTGGAAAGTCGTTTTTGAGTTTCGAGGAGCTCGGATTTCAGGGTAGATACCTTGAAAAAATTTCCAAGTTACCAGACTTATCACACGGCATGATTCTCGTCACGGGGCCAACCGGTTCTGGTAAGACGACGACATTATATTCGTTGCTAAGTCGGTTCAATACACCTGAGTCGAAGGTTATTACTCTTGAAGATCCGATTGAATATCATATCGAGGGAATTTCGCAGAGTCAGATTGATGAGTCGCATGGATATAATTTTGCGGATGGATTGAGGACGATTTTGCGTCAAGATCCAGACACGGTGATGATCGGTGAAATTCGTGATCTTGAAACGGCAAATGTGTCTGCACAGGCCGCTTTGACGGGTCACGTCATGCTCTCTACATTGCATACGAATGGTGCAGTTGAGTCGATTCCACGTTTGGTAAATATGGGTTTGCCGGAGTTTATCGTGGCACCTGCGCTTCATACGATTATTGCACAGAGACTTGTGAGAAAGTTGTGCGTGTGTGCGGAAAAGCGCGCGATGACGGAGGAAGAGCGCGTAAAATTTACTGCACAACTCGAAACGATTAAGGGGGTATTACCTGATGTTGCGGTGACGAGTGTTCCTGCAGAACTTCTTGTCGCGAAAGGTTGTGAAGTTTGTAGCAAGACGGGATACCGAGGACGACTCGTTATTGTTGAAATGGTGACAATCGATTCTGAACTTCAGGAACTTATTTTGGCTAAAGGATCAGCTCCAAAGCTTTACGAGATGGCTCGTAAAAAGGGCATGATTACGATGCAGGAAGACGGTATTTTGAAAGTTCTCCAAGGTCTTACGACTATGGACGAGGTCTTCCAGGCGACAAATTTGGGGATGTAATTTATATGAGCCGATAACCCGACCCAATGGACTCCACAACTCCATCGATTTCGAGGAGGGTAAGTTTTTCGAGAATGAGAGATACATCTCTGACTTTTCCTTTTTCCATAATTTCTGAAACGGTCGTGGCGTGTTTATAGGTGAGTGATCGCACGATAATATTCAGAATCTCATCTTTGAATTTTGGGACGGAGTTGGTTGGCGATTTTGCGATGGATTTTGGATATTTTTTTGCTGGCGCTTCGGTTATGGTTTCTAATTTTAGCGCTTCTTCTAGCGGTTTGTACGATGTGAGCGGTGTGGCGATATTTGTTTCGATAAGATCGAGATTTCCTTGGCAGTCGTGACGATCGATGTCGGCCGTGATGGCAAAAACTTCTCGATTTTCTTCGCGTGCGATTTTGGCGGTGATGTTTGCTCCGGAATTCTCTGGCGCTTCGGTGACGACAGTGACCGGTGAGATACCTGCAATAATTCGATTACGTTCTGGAAAGCGAAAACGCTCTGGCGGAGTTTCTGGTGGATATTCGCTGATAATACAGCCGTTTTTGAGAATCTGAGATACGAGATTGAATTTTGTTTCTCGCAGGTGTGCATGACCGTGACCAATGACGGCCCATGTTGGAATATCTTCGAGCAGCGCTGACTCGTGCGCCACTGAGTCGATACCGTCAGCAAGCCCACTCACAATAATAATGTCGTGAGACGAAAAATGTTGGACGAGTTTTTGTGTTTGCAAAACTCCATATGGCGAAGGTTGGCGCGTCCCAACAATGCTGAGAAATTTTGCATATATAAAAACCGATGGATCATAATTTCCCTGAATATAGAGCCCTTGTGGTGGTTCGGAAAGATGCTTCAAGTATGGCGGATATGATGGCGATGAAAGGGAAATGAGATGAATGTCTTGATACATGTCGCAGAATTTTTTCCAGTTTTTATGTGGATCGATTTGAGATTTTTTTCTTGCGAGGTCGGGGATTTTTGAAAGTTGTTCGAGGGATTTTTGATCAATTTCTTTCCACGCTTTTTCAAATGAGCCGTAGAGATTTATGAGAATTTTGTTAATCCGGCGATTGCTGTGGGTGATCGTATTCCAGGCGTGCTGATGAACGAGTTCCGAGGTGGTCTGATTTGTATTCATGAGGTGAGTGTACTTGGTCGACATTACCAATTTCTAAACTTTTCCTAACATTTCGTTAACATTTTTCTGAAAAAATTCTGACAACAG
>JBAYUX010000021.1:0-21080 GCA_041674865.1 Candidatus Altimarinota bacterium | reverse complement strand
TGTGAGATGTTCGCCGAGCAGGATTGATGCCCAGATAATGGCGAAAAGTGGTTGAAGGTAGAGGGTTGTTGAGGTTGCGAGCGGTGATGAAGTTTTGAGTGCGTATTGCAAAAGGAGGTAGTAGATACCAGTTCCGATGGTTCCAACATAGAGGATTCCCATGATGCCAGAGAAGGTAATGGTGTGCCACCATGCTGGACCGGTTATGAGATCAATTGGCAGCAGACAGAGCTGAATGATGAGCGATGTCACCATGAAGTATATGTTCAGTTCGAGAGGCGAGTGATCTTTTTGATACTTTCTAATGAGAATTGAGTAGAGAGCGAATGAGCTCACTGCGCCAAGAATAATAAGGTTTCCAAACATGTTACTTTCTATTTTTATGCCTTTGCTGAGTATCGGTTCTAGGGCTATGAGAAGCGCTCCGCACAGGCCGATTGTTACGCCAATAATCTTTCTTTTTGTGATGGTTTCTTGTCCGAGAATATACCCAAAAATAATCGTAACGAGCGGGAGTGCTGTGTAAAGCATCTGACCCATCATTGCAGTTGTATGCTTCACTCCGATGAAAAATAAAAATGGATTTGCGGCTGCTAGAAGCGAAATAAGGATAATTGGTTTGTAATCCTTTTTGTTGATTTTTACTTTGAGGATTGGGAAAAATGGTAACAATGTGAGGGTTGCCAAAAGAAATCGGAAGAAGGTAAATGTTATCGGTGGAATTTCTACTGCCGCAATTTTTGAAAGTGTCGATGTTCCACCGCCAGTAATGGCCGCAAAAAGTATAAAGAGAAATGGAGCGATTTTTTTCATTACGGCTAGTATAGCGCTTTGTAGATTTTCAGGAAAATTTTAGAGATTTGTTAAGTTTTGTTTAGAGTTTGGTAATGTTAGATCTGTAGCATTTGATATGCCAGGAGTGTTGGTAAGTGGGCATGCCGGGCGGATCCTCGGACTTACCATTCCAAGGATATGGGTTCAACTCCCATCATGTCCACCATTCTTGGTACAAAAAGAGCCACTTCAATTACGAGGTAGCTCTTTTCTGTGTCGGGATTCCCGGACTTACCATTCGCTGGGATTATATCATAATTAATAAACCGCCTCAAGATAACGTTTTTTCTACGCAACCACCGCCTCAACATCTTTCAGGCTGATGCGAGATTTGTGGAAGAACCAGGCAACGGTTCCGGCTGTGATGACCGGGGAAACCCACTGTGGAATATGTATGCCAAAAGCGTCTACAATCATAATAATTCCAAGAAAGAATATCGAGTACATGGCGCCGTTTTTGAGGTATTTATATTTCTTGATGCGGTCTATGTTGCTTACGGTGAGCTTGCGGAGGACGAGTGCACCAAGGCCGTTTCCAATGAGGATAAGCGGAACTGAAAAGGTGAATGCGAATGCTCCTACAACTCCATCAATAGAGAATGTCGCGTCGAGAACCTCGAGATAGGCAATCTTGCTGAGATCTGACATGCCGTTATTGCCGAGAAGTTTCTTTTCTTGGTCTTCTGCAAATTGTCTGAATCCGTGAATAATGAAAAACATGGTTGATCCAATGACGGCAGAGAAGCCGAGCATTGGACTGATTTTGATAGCTTTCCAAACAATGAATGTTAACAGTATGGATACGACAGCGAAGAACCAAGCCCCGTGTTTTTGGAAGAATGCTTCACCCCTGAGTCCGAAGTTTTTTGGTTCGAGAAAGAGCCAGTTGAAAAAGAGAAAGACGAGAAAAACTCCACCAGCGATGAGAAGCATTGGCGATGAGGCTTCGATAGCTTGTGCGATTGCTGGATCGTTCGACCATGCTGCGGAAATGACTCCCATAGCGCTGATTCCAGGGTTGGCTACCCAAACGATAACGAGTGGCAAGAGGCCACGTACGATGAATACTGCAAAAATAAATCCCCAGAGAAGAAACCATTTTTGTGCCTTTTTCCCCATTCCAGAAAGTACTTCTGCGTTGATAATGGCATTATCGATACTGGTGATGACCTCAAAGATTAGGAGGCCGAATATAGTGAGAAGAATAGCGCTGATGGTCATATGTGGTCGTGTAATGCAAATTATTTACTTCATTGTATCGGCATTATACTGGTTTTAATACACCGCTTCAAGGTAGCACTTTTCGCAGTAAACCTGTTCGGGTCTATCTGGTGAGTACGTTGTTTTGATGGGCATTGAGCACTTGGTACATGTGCGATCATGAAGCATCCGCGGATTTCTTGAGTGCATGCGGGCATAGTGTCGACACTTGAAACATTGCGTTGGGATTGGAAGTTTTTGTGTTCGGTAAAATTCTAATTCTTGTGGAATGATTTTGAAGTTCGACATACATGAGGTACATGCGAGTATTTCTTGCGTGATTGAGTCGGGGACCTGGGAACCCAAATCTGGAATCACCATTGTTTGCGCGACTTTTTTCTTATCGTCATCCCGCCACTTGAGGTCACGTGCAAGCGCTTCATCTCGTGTCAGTGGCGCGTAATCCATCGCCATCGACTCATTATAGGCAAAAGGGGAGAGTGACTCAGGGAAGTGTTCACCCCACTCGCCATCTTCTTTCATTTTTTCTATAATTCTTGGTACGAGTACTTCATATTCCTCTTTCGTGTATTGCTTGTTCAAGATGCAGTACTGATTTCTTCGCATACCAATACATCCGAATACATTATTGCTATAGTGGCACTGATTCGAGTAATAAATGTCATTGTTTTGATCCAGCACATTGATTCCGCAAATGATATGGTTCACGTTATATCCACTATTTGAGCTTTCATAACAGAGCTCGGCGCCATCACCAATTTCGTCGCAGTCTTGGCAGTCTTTGATCTGTGATCCGAATGTTTGGTACAAATATTTACCGTCGTACACCTCATTACAGTCGAAAGATTCAAGAGTGTTTTTGCAGTTGTAGATATAGTCGCCGGATGCATTTTCATTCTGAAAGCCGTGCATGTACTTCTTTGCTGATGCTTGTTTTATCTCTTCAAATGCACGTTTGTACTGCTCCGCCTTATCATGTGATTCGAGTTCTGCCATGAGTGATTCGTACTCTTCTTTTGTTCCTTGTCGGTTAAAGATGAAGTATCCTTTACGTTGTTGATTGGTGCACATGAAACAGTTTTTGCATGACTCGCAGTTATCGAGAAAGGCGCTGTCAGTACATTGCGAGGAGTTACTAATATATTTACAGTTGTAACATCCTTTGCAATCCACCGCTTCGTAACAAAGTTCGCATGCGCGAGTTCGATAGTTATCAACACAGTTGATAGTGTGATTTGTGCTATATGAATAATATGTATCTCGGCAGTAGTCAGCGTCGAACATGAGGTAGCAGTTCTTGTTTTTTCCTGCGTAATTCGTGTAATCACAGTTCTCATCGTAGTGAATTCCTGTGAATAAATTTGGTCGCGGAACCTTGAACATGAGTTCTTGAAACTGCTCGAAAAATGTCTTATTGAAGTCATATTCTTGACCATATTCACGTGCATCCCACTGATCTCCCCACCAGTATTCTTGGTTATAAACTTTGAAAGGAGATGATGGGTGGTAGTTTGAAAGAATATCTTTCCCCGTAAGGTCGTCTTTGCGCTTATAAAGATTGATCTCATTAATGTGTGACTGTCGTCGGATTTGGCGGCAGTTAGGGCAGAGAGCAGGGGGATTGAGGAGATACTTCATTCCATTGAATACTGGTGAAACCTTGTCGATAAACGAAAGATCATCGTCTGTAATACTGAACGTACTGCTACATCTTTGGCATTGCTTATTCATATTTGGTGAGTTGTTATTTAAGATGCAAGTGTACGACATTCTCTCTAATTAGTCAATATACCCTGAATGAATATCCTTCATATCTTGTTTTTGCCTTGTATTTGAGCTATAATATGATTGTCAGAATAAGTTGACACTATAACTATTTTTCATGAGTACTTCGGGAGATCCACTTTCGCTTCTCAAACAACTTGGACTCAATAAACAGGAATCAGAAGTATTTCTCCTCTTGCTCGAGCTTGGTGCATCGCCGGTGAGTACGATTGCTCTTCGTGGTCGAATGAAGCGAACGAATCTCTATAATATTCTCGCGAAATTGGCTCAGGGTGGCTTGGTGACAGAGTTTCTTAAAGGTCGTGTTCGATATTTCCAGACGACAGAACCACAAAGACTTCTTTATTTACAGGAGCAGCAAAAGAAAAAACTTGAGCAGAATATTTCCAGTCTTCGGGATATGCTTCCTATTTTTGAGTCGATGAAAAACCCTTCACTGAGCAAACCGCGAGTGAAGTTTTATCAGGGCAAGGAGGGGATCGAGACGCTTCTCAATGAGATTCTCGCGAAGGAGTCGTTTGATGCGTACTTCAATCCGGATGTTGCATATGACATTTTTCCTTATTCTGTTCAACAGTTTTTGACCGAAGGCGATAAGAAAAAACTTCACATTCGTGAGCTTATTGTTTCTGGTAAAACTTCAAAAATGTATGCGAGTCATATCAAAAATCCGAACCATACGTGGAAGATTCTTCCTAAGGAGTTCCAGTTTGAGACGGATAACTTTATTTTCGGGAATAGCGTTGTTTATATTTCATACAAGGAAGAACAGATCGGCGTGATGATTGAGAGCGCTGATATTGCCCGTACACAACGTGTAGCGTTTGATCTGATGTGGAAGGCGGTGAAGTAGTTTTTACTTCTCTGTCCGCAATGTGACCCCGTAAAGGAGATTTATTCCCGTTGCGATCATCTCTTTCCCCTGGGTATCTCCGACGTGATCTGCGATTATGTCGGCTGTTGTGAGTATGTTGAGTGCTGCATCCATATCTCCCTGTGCGGCTTTTTTCTGCGCCTTTCCTATGAGTTCGATAATTCTTGCGTGTGCGACTTCTCGACCCCTTTCTATTGTTTCCAAAATTTCCACTCTTTGCGGCGTGTCAGTTTGAATGGCTACTATTCCATCTGGAGTTCGTGTTCCTTGATTGTTCGAATGATCAGCCATTATTCCATTCATACGTCCTTTTGTTGTAGACAGGGAGTTATTCTATTCCTCTTTTTGCTCAGTTTAAAGCGAAAATAGCGGCGTTCAGGATTGTTGCAAATGATACCCAGAGTAAGTAGGGGGTGAAGAGGTAGGTTGAGACCTTGTCAATTCTCCAGTAAGTAACCATGAGCCAGACGATAGAGATCCAGATAATGATGATGTTGATGAGTGCGAGTAATACGTCGTGGTAGCCAAAAAAGGCGATCGACCAGGTCATATTGAAAAAAAGATGTACGAAGAAAAGTCTTGTTGCGAATTTGGTTGATCGGGCCTTTTTGATTTTTTTAGCTTTTTCGCCCTTTGACCAGATGCGCCATGCGGCGATACCCATGAGAGTGTAAAGCGTGACCCAAACAGGTCCAAAAAGCCAGTTTGGAGGCTGAAACGATGGCTGATTGAGGGTTACGTACCAATTTGGAATGGCATCGACGGTAAAGATCGTGCCGATAGCACCTGCGGCTTGGCAGATTGCGATGAAGCCGAGTACTTGAAGAATTCTAGTGAGTTTCATGAGAGTGGGGGTTGTTTATGGCTTTATTCTAACACTTCTTTTTGCTCATTCTGCCTTGCGAGCTTTGGTGTAGCCATGGATTCCGTTTGACAATTGTTTTCTATCTCATCTATAGTTGGCCTAGTTTTAGGTCAACTATTTTATATGCAGCGCCGATTTCTCTTTACCGCCCGTCTTCTCCTTCGTCTCTCGCTAAACCTTAGCTAGGGGGGATTTTGTGTGATAAAGAATAATGTACGCCCCCCACTCTCCCAGCTCGGGCGTATTTTTGAGACTGCTCTTATATTTTTATGGCACCACATTTAGACACTTCGAATTTTTCTGATTTTATGCAACAGGGCCCGAATGCCAATAAATTTTTTGGCCTTCTGACGCGTATTTATAGTAAAATTACTGTCTTTAAAGAGGGGGAGCATGAAGATCATGGTCAGGCTGAGGTGGTTCGCCTCATAGCCGATCGCGTTAATCAGATGCAAAAGCCTGAAGATCGAGAGGCATTTTTTCAGAGAGCTCATGATGTATTCACTGCTTTTTTTGGTATTGAATACCTGTCGCCTGATGAGATCATGCCTCAAATTATTGCTCTCGTTCGAAAGGTGCATGGGGATGTGGCCCAGCATGTTGATTTTGAAAATACATCTTCATTGCGCTCTTTGCAGGATCGCGTTGGGAATGCCCAGAACCTCATTGTGCATCAGGCGAGAAGTAGATCATTTAATGTTGGTTCCTTTTTGGATACATTATTTGATGGACAACAATCAATATCTCGCGAGCGACTTCAAGAGCATGTTGCTCTTTGCTCAGATCTTCCAGTTCGTGCGCGCGAGGCATTGGAAAAATTTGCATCTGTTTTTCGAGGTCCGAATATTGTCCGTCAAAATCTGAAAGGAACGCTTAACGCTACTCTGAGTAAAGAAGTTTTAACTCCCGAGGAAGATGTTGTTATTCAAAAACTTTCTTCTCTGAATGCTTTTTTGGAATCGTTAAAGGCTCCACCAGATGTTGTTGATTTTTTTGCGCATCTTTATTTGCGCGGTTCGATGTCATTTGAGGATGCTAAAAATTTACTTGACCATCAGCCATCAACATTGCCGGCAGAAATTCTTTATTCCGCATTTAATGGTAAAGTTCTTTTAGATGATCCTTTTGTGCAATTGCGATCACGTGAGGCTTTGGCACAGGCTCTTATTAACTCTATGTATGCCGGTGATTTTATTCAGATCGTAACACTCCTTACTGATGTTGCCTCTAAACATACCCCTATAGATCATCTGTGCTTACGTACTGGTATTGGTGGTACTCCAGATCCTATGCCTGTTCGTCTTGCAAGTTATGTGTTGTGCTCTTTAAGCATTGCTCGACGTTTTCAGGAACGCTTTGGTGCTTCTCCTAAAATAGAATTTTTTACCGGCCAGGAAGGTGCTATAGCTTGTAATAGCGTTGATCCAGATGTTGTTCGTGCTAATACCGCAGATGCTTTCACTTTTGTTGATGCCTTTTCAAAGCAGTTTTTCCCTGATGTTTCCCATGCTTTTTCGTTGGTAGAGGATCATCCTTGGGAGTCCAATCCTCGTATTGTGGTAATGATTGATTATTTGGAACAGATTTTGCGTAATGCGGTTTCCCAAGATCCTGTTTTATCGACGATGGTTGGTCAGCTGGAAAGTCGAGCTCGTAATCATGATGGTCGTGATGGTAATAGCGCTTTGCGTTATGCAGCTTTTCATGTTCTTTGCTTCCGAGATATTCCGACCCTTAATCGCTATATTGAAGGTCCGAATTTTGAACGACCTATGCATGTTATTTCTGTTGGCGGTGCTGCGGAGCGAGAGTTTGATTATATTCGAGCACTTTTGGCTGAGAAGTTTAGCGTACAAGATTTTAATCAATTTGTTGCATCTCGTGACCAAGATGAATTTGCTATTACTACAGAAGATCCACCTCTTCATACTCGCGCAAGTATTATTACTGGAACTGGTATTTTGCCGCCTTATTACTCTGCTGATCCAGAGGGTGATGTCCGTATCAATCAACTCACATTACCTGATAATGACTCAAGAATTTTTGTAAGCGATCGTGTTCATCATGCACTATCTATGAGTCGTCCCGGTCAGGATAGTAGTGCTATTGGTCGTGCTCGGTCTGTGGTCCGTGGTATGATCTTGGTAGCCTCTGCTGCTCCTCCAGAAAAACTTTATCCTTTCGTAACTCAGTATAATGGTCGTGCTGATGCACCATCTCGTGATATTCCCCCAGTTTCTCACTCAACTCCTCAAAATAATTTATGAAGCCATTGCGACGTAATGACTATATTGGTCGCTCACAAAATCTTGATCTTTACGGAGTGACTATCGTGAAGAGTAAGCGTCATACATTTATCGACACAGAAGGTCATGAATATATTGATTTTTTGTCTGCAGCATCATCACTTCCGCTTGGTTATCAGCGTAAGGATTTTGTAAAAGCATGGTCGGATCAGTGTGCTCAGGTTCCGCATACTTGCACGGTATATACCTTTGTTCCTGTGGTTCATGAGTTTGCTAAACGTCTTGCGAAAACAAGTAAAATTCCTGGAGCAAAAGTTATTTTTGGTGCATTTGGTTCGGATTCAGTTGATGCGGCCTTGAAATGTGCTCAAGCATTTACTAAGAAAAAACGTTTTATTGGCTTCAAAAAAGCCTATCATGGTGGCACCTTTTTGTCCTTTGATGCCAATGGCCTTGATGGACTGAAGGATAATCTCCATCTCCCGAAGTTTTTTACACATATTGATTACCCGTCTCATGATCGCTATGAGCAAACATTGCGCGAGCTTGAGGATATTTTGAAACAAGGCGATGTGGCTGGACTTTTGATGGAAACAATTCTTGGTGATGGTGGTGTTATTCTGCCTCATTCTTTGTTTTACAAAAAAGCTAAAGAGCTCCTTCATCGTTATGGTGCACTTTTGATTCTTGATGAAATTCAAACAGGCATTGGTCGTACGGGAACATTTTGGGGATATGAGCAGTTTGGTATTATTCCGGATTTATTTATTTCTGCGAAGGCTCTTGGTGCTGGTTATGTAAGCTTGAGTGCTTGTATTGGTCGTCCGGAGATTATAGATGCATTATATAACTGTCAGCATGCCTTTACGTTATCCGCTCATCCTGCAGCGTGTGCGGTTGGGTTACGACTTTTGGATGCCATTAAAGAAGAGAAAGTTCTTGCAAACGTAAAAAAAATTCATCGCATTCTTGTGAAGATGTTCCAAGATGGCTTGAAAGACAGTGAGTTTTTTGATGAGGTTCGTGGTGAGGGATTGATGCTTGGACTTGTCTTGAAGGGTGAACAGTCCATGGGTCCTCATATTGGCAAGCTGTGCCTTAAGAATGGCGTCTATATTGGATATTATGGATATAAAAATAATGTACTTCGCATTCATCCTCACTTGAATATTGATGAACGTACAGCTCGTCGTGGTGCTCAGAAAGTGATTGATGCTATATTGGAGTTTGAGCGTCACAAGGATGTTTACTTGAAGGCGAATGAGCAGTTTTTATCTTTTTTTTCTGTGTAATCTTTTTTGCTTTTTATGAACTCTCCTTCTGATTCTTTGGATTCTTCTCCCGCAGAACGATTTTCTCAATTTGTGCAGGATTGTAATGCGGCTGGTCATCCTGTTCAGCTGGTTTCTGCGCCTGCTTGTCAATCGCTTGATGCCCTGGCGGTTGCTCTTCATTGTGCCGTTGCTGATCTCTATAAAACTGTGTGTCTGAATTATAAAGAAAATGATGGGAAACGAGTGCTTGTCTCTGTGGTGGTTCCTGCAGTCGCGCGCGTTGACCTTCAAAAGATTTCTGATGTTCTCGGTATTCCTGTTAATAAAATTAAATCAGCCCAACCTGATTTTATTGCTCAAGAAACAGGATTTGTTCCTGGTGGGATTCCGCCTTTTGGCTATACCGGGAGGCGTCTTGTGGATGAGAGTATTTTTACTCGTCAGGTTGTATGTGCCGGTGGTGGTAATAATACTCATGAATATTCGCGCTTTTCTCCTACCTTTTTAAGACATGTCCACCCCGATATTGTTGTTGATTCTTTTCACTAATTAATAGACAAGACGGCATAAATGTTAAGTAATACCATATTTTTTATTCTTGCAATAGGCTGGAGTGCCGTATAGAATCGTCTTAGATTTCTTCTCTTTTTATCCATGGTGGATTCCCAACAACACCTCGGGACACAGTCGTTTACAGACGATGGTCGTGCTCGAGCTCTTGATGATTATCGACTTGCGGTTCGTGCGAGACGCACGGATGATGCCGAAAAGGGATTTCAATCAGATAAGCGTGCGCTTTTTTGCATTCTTGCTGGTGGACAGGAGCTGCCTCAGATAGCTGCTGCTAAAGAGTTGCAGCCAGGGGATTGGGCGCGTGGATATTATCGTGCTGGTGCGGAGGCTCTTGCTCTCGGCACCATGTCTGTTCGTCAAATGATTGCTCAGGTGATCGGTGATACGATTGGTACACGTGAGCCTTCTTCAGGTGGCCGTATGATGGGTAGACACTTTGGTACTCGATTGCTTGATGGAAATGGTGAGCTTATTGATCTTATGCAACAGGTAAATCGCGCCAGCGATGTTTCTTCTACTGGCTCACAAATGCCCGTTGCTGCCGGACTTGCTCGTGCAAGTCAGGTATTTCGTGATGTTCCGGAATTGCAAGATCCTCGTTTTTCCCATTTAAGTCATGGTGGACGTGAGGTTGCGCATGTAAGCATTGGGGATGCAAGCATGGCTGAGGGTCATGCATATGAATCAATAGCTCAGGCGGTTGTTCAGCAGATGCCACTTGTGATTAGCGTTATGGATAACCAATTTGGCATTTCTGTTCCTGGAATGAGACAGATACCCCATGGCTCTGTATCTGACGCTCTTCGCGGATTTGCTCCAAAAGATCCCGCATCTCCAGGATTACGTATCATTGGACCTGTTGAAGGATGGAATTATCCTCAGGTTCGTGAGGCGTATGCATCTGCTTTTGATTGGGTGCGAAATGGAAGAGGTCCGGCGCTTGTGCATTCTCTTGTGACTCAGCCATATGGCCATTCAAGTAGCGGAGATCATACTCGTTATAAAACATCAGAGAGACTTCAATATGAAGTCAATAATGATTGCATAGTTCATATGCGTTCTTGGTTAATCAAAAATAATATGGCTACAGCTGAACAGCTGGATGCGCTTGAGGAAGAAGAGCGAGTGTACGTTTCCTCTGAGGCGAAAGCGGCTTGGGCAGAATATTTGAGTGGCATTCTTGACGAAGGAAAGGTCGTCATGTCTCTTTATGAGAATTTCCTTCGTGATGTTCCTGATTGTGAATCAACTTCTGGATCTCTTGCCGCAGGCATTTCTGAAAAAATAAAAAGTCCACAAAATCCTTATCTTTCTCATGGAGAATTAATTGATTTTGTGCGTGGATTGATGCGATTCGCTCGTCGTTCCCGTACGGATAACCTTCCTGCAGCTAGAGCGATTTTTGAGTATCATGCAGCCAAGGTGGGACAGATTACAGAGTCGTATTCTTCCCATGTTTATGCGGAAGGGAATAAAAGTCCTCTCAACGTTTCTCATGTTCCGCCAACATATGGAGATGCTCCAGAATCTGCTTTGGGCTCACACATAATTGCCGCAGGTCTTGCTCAATTCATGAAGGAAGATCCTCGAATTGTTATGTTTGGTGAGGATACTGGAAAACTTGGCGGCGTGAGTGCTTGCACCCTTGGTTTACAAATTGGACATGCTGATCAGCGCATAACTCCTGTTATTAAGAATCGTCTTCCTCCAGAAGGTTTTGGCGAGTCACGCATTTGGGATCACGCTATCGCTGAAACAACAATTGTTGGTACGGCAGTGGGTATGGCTATTCGCGGTCTTCGCCCCATTGCTGAACTCCAATATCATGATTATGTAGTTTGGGGGTTGCAGCAGATGGTTGATGAACTTTCTTCTTTGCGCCACCGGACTGACAATGGTCAAGAGGCTCCGGTTTTACTTCGAACACATGGGCATCAGTTTATGGGCATGTGGCATTCGGGTTCTCCAATGGGTATGGTTTTGTCGAGCTGTCCGGGTCTTCGTGTTTTAGTTCCTCGAGATGGTCTTCAGGCTATTGGTATGTATCGTGCTGTTTTGCAGGGTCGCGATCCGGCTTTTTCAGTAGAACCGTTAATGATGCTTGGTCAGAAGGAAGCTGTTCCTAATAATTTTGATGATGTTTGTATTCCTCTTGGGCACAGTGAAGTTCTTCGGGAAGGAGATCATGCTACAATTATCACGTATGGATATAGTTGTCAGATTGCCTTAAAGGCTGCTGAGCTTTTGGCTGAAGATGGTGTTCGTGTTGAAGTTGTTGATTTGCAAACTTTGAGCCCTTTGGATGAAAATGGCGTGGCTCTTGCCTCGATCAAAAAGACTGGAAAAGTTTTATTTCTCGATGAAGATGTTCCTAATGGTGCCATGGCGATGGTTCAAAAAGCACTCATGAGTGATCGTGGCGGTATTATGTTTATTGATGATATGGACGTCATGACGGCCCCTGAACATAAGCCGGCCTATGGCAAGGATGGTAAATATTTTGGAAAGCCTCAACCGAGCGATGTATCTAATGCTGTTTTGAAGCTTGTTGACGGCTTGGATAACGGCAATAGGCATATTTTTTAATCATTCTTCTTTTATTTGACTTTACCTTTGATTCTAGACCATACTTCACCCTTCTTTACCTTTTAATTCCCCCCTTTATGGCTTCAGTTCATGCTCCTGGAGAACAAGTAGCGCTACGACAGGTTGATCCTACTGTTGCGGATCATGCGAATCGTATCGTTCCAGAATTGGAAGCGTTGAGAGGAGTGCATCTTAATACGCAGGATCGTATTCGGGCAGTTTGGGAGCGCGTTGCTGCTGATGATAAAATTAATAAGGAGTTTGCAGGTGCTGCAATTCGAGCTGCTACGATGCGAGGAAGAGTGGCAAATCGTGTTATGGAACTTCTCGGTGATCGTCCGGATTTTATACAAATGATGTCTATTGGAGACGTAGATCTTCCATCTTTTGTTAAACCAACTATTGACGATATTTATAGACGTGCACACCAGCAGCATGTAGCAAATCTCGAAGAGCATGGGACGTGTTATGACCTGGCTTCAAAGGGTCTTGAAAAAGCTCGACGAGCCATGGTGGAATACTTTGATCCTCACTATGGTTTTTCTAATGTTCCAGGTATGATTGAAGCGCTGACGAAGAATGCATGCATTACCAATGGAGGTATGCGTGCTCTTGATGATATCGTTACCGGTATGATTAAGCGCGCACAGGATAGGCGATCTCCTCAGAGTGATATTGTGGCTGGTGCGACTCCTCGTGCTCCTGATCGTCGTCGTCCTACTCAGGCAAGGCCTCCTGATTCTGCTCCAAGTTATGATCGACGCACCAGACCTCGTTTTATCTATCCAGATAATAGTTTTGGAACATGGGGTCAGATTCTTAACCTACGAAGTAGTAATGGGCAGGTTGCTGATCTTGAACGACTTCCGACCTCTCAAGATAATAGATTACATCTTGGTCCTAAGGATGTTGCTGATTTTTATACTAGAAATAATCCAGAAACCGGTCCTAAGCAGGATACTTGGTACATTACCCCTGTTGGTAATCCATCAGGTACCAAGATGACTCCTAGTCAACTTTTTGCGACTTGTAATGCCATTATTGACCGTAATCCACAGGCTATTATTATTCTTGATTCCGTTTATGTCCGAACACTTCCGCCCGAGAAGGCACGTGAACTTTTTGCTGGAGTTATCAATATGCCTGCCATTATGGATCGTGTGATTATCGTTGAAAGTTTTTCTAAGACGCATGGTCTTTGTGGTGAACGAATTGGTACATATATGTCTACCAATCCTGAATTATTTGATGCCGTTCAAAATGTAAATATGACACTCTCTGCGGGAAATGGACACTTCCGAAGTGCTATTGTTCAGGCTCTTTGCGACACATCTGCCGATCAAGAAACGGCCGTTCGTTCGTTGCATGAATTTTGGGCACAGGAGCGTCGAGGATTGCGTCAGTATTTACTTGGAAATGATTCATTTGCTCATATTTTCGATCCGGATCAGTCACATATCGTGAATGATGATTTGGAAAATCCGCTGGGCCTCTATCTTTTTGTAAAATTATTACCTGGAATTAGTTCGAGCGATGTTTTGTATACTACTGGTTGCCTTGGTGTTGAAACTAATATGACGTCAGGTACATATATGCGATTCTCTGTTGGTAAGTCTACGGAGCCAGCCTTTGCAAAATATATTCAATCACAAGGTGGTTCTGATCATGACGCTTCTCATCGTGATCCTTCTTTCCCTTCAGTGCAATTTGCCGGCACTCATTCTTGATTTCTCTAATCTTTAATCCATAGTACTATGGTTCGATTATCGCCTGGCAATCCGTCTGATGGTTCGCCTGATGCCTCATCTTCGCAGCCAGTATATGCTCCCCAGAATCATCCTTATGATTTTCGTAATCGAGATGAGCATTGGGCTAAGAAGTGGGTTGATGATAAGCTTTTTGCTGCGAATGAAGGTGGTGATCGAGCGGAAAATGAGTATGTTCTTGATATGTTTCCGTACCCTTCTGGTAGTGGTCTTCATGTGGGCCACATGGCTGGATATCTTGGTACTGATGCATATTCACGTATGCGACGTATGCAAGGAAAGAATGTTCTTCATCCGATGGGATGGGATGCCTTTGGTTTACCGGCGGAGCAGCATGCAATTAAAACTGGTGAGCATCCAAGTAATGCTGTTGCACAAGCTTCAGCGAGTTTCCGTGCCGTTATGCAGCGCATTGGATTGTCTTATGATTGGGATCGAGAACTTGCCACTACCGATCCAGGTTATTACAAATGGACTCAGTGGATTTTTACCAAGTTGTACGAGAAAGGCTTGGCCTACATGGAAGATTCAGTAGTTAACTGGTGTCCCGAGCTTGGTACTGTGCTGTCGAATGAAGAAGTTATTGATGGTAAATCTGAACGAGGTAATTTTCCTGTTGAACGAAAACCTTTAAAACAGTGGGTTTTGAAAATTACTGATTATGCTGATCGTTTGCTCGAGGATTTAAATCTCGTTGATTGGCCAGATGGCGTGAAGGAGATGCAGCGTAATTGGATTGGTCGAAGTGAGGGGCTGCAAATGGGCTTTCCGATCGATGGAGTAAAAGGCGAGGATGGTTCGGATGCCAAGATTGATGTTTACACTACACGTCCGGAAACGCTTGCTGGTGTTACATATGTCGTGTTGGCTCCTGAGCATCCACTTGTTCAGAAAATTACGACGGCCGAGCAACGCGAGGCCGTTCAGGCTTATGCTGCTCAGGCGCGTAATAAGCAAGATATGGACCGACAGCGAGAGGATCAGCAAAAAACAGGTGTTTTTACTGGTGCATATGTTAAAAATCCTCTTACCAATGAGAATGTTCAGGTTTGGATTGGGGACTACGTTCTAGGTCATTATGGTACAGGTGCCGTTATGGGTGTTCCAAGTGCTGATCAGCGAGATAAAGATTTTGCTGCTGTTTATGGTCTTTCTGTCGTAGATATTTTTCCAAATGGTGTTGATGAAGATCCTGATGCCGGTGTTCTACAGAACTCAGATTTTCTTAATGGTTTGAATGCCAAAGAGGCTCGTGCTCGTATTATGGATTTTGCTGAAGAGCAGGGCTTTGGTGAACGAAAAGTGAACTATAAGTTACGTGATTGGGTGTTTAGTCGTCAGCGTTATTGGGGTGAGCCATTCCCAATTATTCATAGACCCGATGGCTCTATTGCACTTGTTGATGAGAGTGAGCTTCCGCTTTTGCTTCCTGATATGAAGGATTTTAATCCGATTAAGGGCTCTGATCCAAAACCGGTTTTAAGTAAGGCGGAAAATTGGGTAAATCTTCCCGATGGCGGACGTCGTGAAACTAATACAATGCCGAACTGGGCCGGTAGCTGTTGGTACTATCTTCGATTTATTGATCCGAAAAATGATCAAGCTCTTGCTGATCCAGAAAAATTACAACAATGGCTTCCTGTTGATCTCTATGTTGGGGGCACAGAACATGCTGTATTGCATTTATTGTATGCTCGTTTTTGGCATAAGGTTTTGTATGATGCTGGGGCTGTTCCAACGAAAGAGCCTTTTCAGCGACTTCGAAATCAGGGAATGATTCTTGGGGAAGATGGACAAAAAATGTCCAAATCAATTGGCAATGTTGTTCCAGTTGATACCGTTATTGATGAACACGGTGTCGACGTTCTTCGTGCTGCTGAGATGTTCCTTGGTCCGTTTGAAAAAACAAAGCCATGGAGCACTAAAGGTATGCAAGGTGTAAAAGGTTGGCTTGATCGCACTTGGACGGTGTTTAATCATGTGAGTGACACTGCTGAGGTTGATCCCGCTATTCAAGGTGAAGTGCAGCTTATTATTCGCGGCGTAACTCAAGATATCGAGCAGTTTAAATTTAATACCGCTATCTCAAAATTGATGATTCTGACGAATATGCTTATGAAATTACCGAGCATTCCTCGTCAGTTGGCGGAGATTCTTTGTCAGCTTATGGCACCAATTGCTCCAATGATGGCTGAAGAGACATGGAGTACCATTCTGCAAAATGGCTATAGTGTTCATCGTAGCGAGTGGCCACAGTATGATGAAACTATGGCGGCACTTAAGGTCGTTACCATGGCAGTTCAGGTTAATGGAAAGCTTCGCGGTACCCTTGACCTCGATCCTCAGACTGCCCGAGATCAAGAAGTTGTTTCTCTTCAGGCACAGGGTCTTGAGTCTGTTAGACGAGCAATTGGCGATGCAGGCATTGAGAAAACGATATTTGTTCCGTCGAAGGTTGTTAATTTTGTTACATCGAAAACGTAGCGGTTTTTTTGTTCGCTTGATGTGTCACATTATTTTTGGCGGAGAGGGAGGGATTCGAACCCTCGAGGATCTTGCGACCCTGGTACTTTTCGAGAGTACTCGTTTCAACCACTCACGCACCTCTCCGTGCCTTGGTCTCTTTGCGACCGGAAGTATGCCACGAGAGTGATTGTGGGTGAAGGGGAATCTTTGAAGCTGCTTCTCTCAAAAGGACGTCCTGCCATCCAGATTTGCTTTTTTAGCTTTTGTCTGTATAATCTCCGAGCTTATATAGGGCTTAGTTAAGCCTCGCAACCCCAAACTACTATGGAGAAGATCTTGAATATTGCTATTATTGCGCACGTTGACCATGGAAAAACGACGCTTACCGACCACCTTTTGAAGCAGGGAGGTGCTTTCCGTGAGAACGAAGAGACGGTTGATTGTGTTATGGATAGTAACCCTTTGGAACGAGAACGAGGTATTACTATCTCTGCAAAGAACTGCTCAATTCATTACAACGGCGTCAAAATCAATATCGTGGATACTCCGGGCCACGCTGACTTCGGTTCTGAAGTTGAGCGTGTTTTGAAGACGGTAGACTGCGTTCTTCTCCTCGTTGATGCGAAGGAAGGACCAATGCCACAGACAAAGTTCGTTTTGAAAAAGTCTCTTGCACTTGGCCTCAAGCCAATTGTTGTTATCAACAAAATCGATCGTGCCGATCAGCGAGCACACAAAGTTATCGACATGGTCTTTGATCTTTTCGTCGCTCTTGGCGCCAATGACCAGCAGCTCGACTTCCCAATTGTTTATACGATTGGACGACAGGGTCTCGCAAAACTTTCTCTCGAAGATACGACAAGCACTGACCTTACACCGCTTTTTGAGACGATCATGAAGCATGTTCCTATTTATCCAGCGAACGGAGATAAGGTTCTTCAGATGCAGGTTTCTAACCTTGCGTATGACGATTATGTTGGACGAATTGCTATCGGTCGTGTGTTCAGCGGAACACTTGAAAAGAACAAGCCAGTCGTTGTTTCTCGACGTGATGGATCTATTACAACTGCAAAGCTTACAAAACTTCTCGTCTATCAGGGTGTTTCACAGGTAGAAGTTGAGCGTGTTGAGTGCGGTGATCTTTGTGCGGTTGCTGGTATTTCTGATATCACGATTGGTGAGACAATTACTGATGCTGCAAATCCAACCCCAATGCCACTCATCGAAATTGATGAGCCAACACTTGAGATGAACTTCTTGGTTAACAACTCTCCATTTGCTGGTAAAGAAGGAAAGTTTGTTACGACACGACATATCCGAGAACGATTGGATCGAGAACTTCAGACGAATGTTGGTTTGAAGGTTACGGCTCTTGAAGGAACGGATGGATTTACGGTTGCTGGACGTGGTGAACTTCACCTTTCTGTGTTGCTCGAAAATATGCGACGTGAAGGTTTCGAAGTTCAAGTTTCACGACCAGAGGTTATTATGAAGATGATCAGTGGCCAGAAGTATGAGCCTATTGAATATGTCATGATCGATGTTCCAGATGGTTATGCTGGTATCGTTATTGAGCGCTTGGGTAAGCGAAAAGGAGAGATGGTCAACATGCAATCAGAGAATGCTCACACTCGTCTCGAGTATTACGTTCCAACACGAGGCCTTCTTGGTTTCCGATCAGACTTCATTATGGATACACGAGGCGAAGGTATTATGGATCACAGTTATTATGAATATCAGCCGTATAAGGGTGACATTCAGCACCGACAGAATGGTGTTATGATTTCTGGAGATACTGGAAAGACGGTTGCCTATGCTCTTTGGAATTTGCAGGAGCGTGGAAAGATGTTCTTGGCCGCTGGTGTTGATATCTATGAAGGTATGATTATCGGTGAACATGCTCGTGATAACGATCTTACGGTTAATCCATGTAAGGAAAAGAAGCTTACAAACATGCGTGCATCTGGTACGGATGAGGCGGTTAAGCTCGTTCCACCACAGAGCATGAACTTGGAGCAGGCTCTCGAATATATTGAAAATGATGAGCTCGTTGAGATCACTCCAAAGTCGATTCGTCTTCGAAAGAAGGGTCTTACGGAAGGAGATCGAAAGCGAAGTACTAGAAGCTAATCGGATTTTAAGCTTATTTGAAGCTGCAATAATGATAAACAGGGGAGCTGGCTTGTTCTAAGCTGGTTCCCCTTTGTCGTATATTGATAAAATGGCTATTTTCTGCTATAATAATGATACATAAATAAAAATAAAACATATGAAAACGTTTCTTCGTGCATTTCATTCATCTCTTGCCCTTTCTCTCGTAGAGAAGAAGTTTGTTTTTCAACATGGTGGCCCTGAGGCTCCTCAGCCAGCTCCTGAAAGTATTCCTGCTCCAAAGGAAGCTAAAGATAAGCCTGTAGACGGGAAGGAGAAGCGCGCTGAAGCGTTGAAAAATGCTGCTAAGTGTCGTCTCGACGTTAAGTCAGGAGTTGAAAGAGAGAAGCAGTATAAGCCTCTTAAGCGCTATGAAGGTCATAAGCTTGGAAAGGCTGATCCAGAAGCTCGGAAGGATCTCCCAAAAGTTGGTTTTATCTTTGAAGGTCGTACGATTGGTGGTGTCAGCGCTGCTCCATATGATGCTGCAAAGGAGCGTACCGCTGATGAGTGGAAAGAGTGGTCTGAATTAGCCAAGGAGTTTGATGCGCTGAATACCAAATGTCTCATTGTTAGCAATTTTGCTTCTATGAAGAATGGTGATGCCATTAATGTTATGGATGCTCTTCAGCGATTGAGCGTTGGTGCTACGAAGGCCGGGGAGTTCGATCCTGCTGCGTTCAAGGAGAGTCTTGATAGAACGTTTGGTGCAGGCACGATTTATGGTGCGCACGGAGTTTTCAATCTTCTTCTCGCTTTCAAGCGAGCAAAGGAGATGGTTCCAGATGATGCTGATCCTACAAGGATTCTTTACGACTTACGGGTTGCTTCTGGCAATGCTCCAAAGAGTCGTTTTTCTGAGCTAGATCAGAAAAAAACTCCAAAAAATCCAGAGGTTATTCCTCTTCAAACAAAGCTTCCGGAAGAACCGAAGGAATCTCTTGAAGATGTAGAAGCTTCCGCAGAAAGAGTTGTTGAAACTGCAGCTGCAGGATACAGAGAAAAATATGGATTGCCTATTGTTGTCGTTAAAGGAAAAGACCAGTTTGGTAATCCGGTATTTACGATGTCCATCGATACTGGTGACGGAAGTAAACGATCTGTACATCTTCGCGTTGTTCGAGATGCAGGTGGTATTCGGTATTCTTTGATGGATCGTCCGACTCGAAATTCACCTATGTTTCCTACTCTTAAGGATGGCGAACAGGCATTCCGTGCTGCTGCTGAAAAGATTCTTGATGGATATAAAAAATCTCATGAGTCAGGTCGCGAAAAGGTTAGTGAAAATATTAGTGCTCAGCTCGATGCATTCTTTGGGCCAGAGCAGTATCTTCATGCTGTTAATGCGAGCGTTGACTCCCATAAAATAACGAACACGCAGCGTATTGGTGGTGAGAATGGAGTTGATTTTTCGGATGCGCAATATGCTTTTTACAAAAAAGGCGGAGAGGTAATTTATGCATATTCTCATCCTGCGGAAAAATACGTAGATCTTTATGTTACTTCTACGGAAAGTAGTGATCCAAAATCTCGACTTATTAAATTGAACCTTGGCTCCGTGTCGTTTGGTGACCTTGGATCACAGGTCGATAAAGATGCTTTTGCTGTGAAGCTCTTGAAATATACTGATGCTCGGCCTCTTCGACCAAGCACTAAATCTGAGTAATTTTTAAAGTGGCGGAGGGGGGGAGATTCGAACTCCCGATACCTTGCGGTATACAACATTTCCAATGTTGCGCACTAGGCCTCTATGCGACCCCTCCTTGTTTGGTGCTCGCTAGTTTTACCAGTTTTTCTTTGTAAATTCAACAGGTGCTTCCTGACTTCTTTGTGGTAGAATGCGCTTTGTATGGAGATTATATACCTCATTATCGGCTTAGTTGTAGCTACGACCATTCACGAGTTCAGTCATGCATATTTGGCTGATAGGTTAGGGGATCCGACCCCTCGAATTCAGGGGCGATTGACGTTGAATCCCTTGGCTCACCTCGATGTGGTTGGAACGTTGATGCTTATATTTTTTCGATTTGGATGGGGAAAGCCGGTTCAGGTAAATCCTCAGTATTTCAAGGTTCCTTTGCGCGATGCGGCAGTTGTTTCTTTGGCTGGGCCCTTGTCGAACTTTTTGATGGCATTTGCGATAGCGCTTTTTTTGCGAGAAACGTATGTGTTTTTGCCAAGTTGGTCATCGGCATTATTTGAGACGATTCTCGATATTAATCTTGTACTCGGAATTTTTAATTTGTTACCTGTGCCTCCATTTGATGGATCGAAGGTGATTGGACTCTTTGTTCCGACGCGATGGGAGAGGGTATATCAGCGATATTTAGATAAGGGACTTTTTTATGTGATTCTTTTTGTACTGTTTGATTATTTGGTTTTATCATCGATTCTTGGGACGTCATTGATTCAATTAACGGTGTTTCGAATTTTTATTGT
>JBAYUX010000020.1:0-21673 GCA_041674865.1 Candidatus Altimarinota bacterium | reverse complement strand
TCCACGAGCAGCTGAAGTTGAAGATATAACATTGCGACCCTTTGATGCCGTAGACTTACGAGCCCAATACTCTTCATCACCAGGCGGATCAATAACTTTCATAGGATCCGTATCCATATCCGGTAAAAATCCTAATGGAGTGCCTCCAGGAATCATTGTCTCAACAGGAACAGCATCAATTCCACCTTCCGTTCCGGGATCCAAAACGCGAGCAGCATCTACAGGTGCCGGACCCGAAGGAGGCTGCGGGATAACCCCCATATCCGCAACAGTATCGCGCGACAAACCAGGAATAGATACAGGTACCCTACCAGTAGTAGTAGCACCTACCGTGACCGGTAAATCTGAGGATGGACCTTCTGTAGGCATATTTCAGCTATTCTTAGAAATAAATCAAAGCTAAGACGTTAATATACTATTTTTTACGAAAATAGCAAGGCGTGAAAAATTCAAAAGGACACGTCTAAACAAAGCTAAGATACATCAACCTACTAGAAGTTTTACTTCCTCTGACTCAAAGCCGTACGAATGATCCACCTATTATATCGCTTCACTCCGAATCGCAATCCGAAGAAAAGAAGTGTGAAACCGACGAGCATGACGAGCATGAGCTGCCACGGAAGAACGAAGAATATGTAACTATCTTGAGCCACACGACTATCGCTACCATATGTAAGGTGAAGTCTTGCGGTATACATACCCATCGCAAAATGTTCCCACTGGTATCCGACCGTATGCCAAAAACGAGCAAACACATTTCCTTCTTTTGTTTTTGCAAGATCGGCATCATTTTTTTTCTGTCTCTCGTCTTTCGTCTCACCCTTTTCTAATTCCTGAGCACCATTCCATTTCGCTACAAATCGTCGAGCACTACGAGGTAAGATATTCCCACTATTCTCATTCGCATCAAAAATGTCCGTCGTAAGCCAAGCCATATCCTTGATCGTAATATCTCCAATAGGTTTCATTCGATCGCCACCACTATTCTGAAAACGATACGTAAATTTCACTGGAAGAGCATTGAAAAATCTCTGATTATTTTCCGTAGAAAAATCCAAAAGTCCACCACCTTCCTTGATATCACCCGATACCGTCAAAAGAACGAGAATTCCCGTCTTCGCACCAACAGAAACCGCAGTCTGACCATCTGCAGGTGGAGGAGTTGTACCTAAAAAAATCGCAGCAAAATAACCACCCGGTTCAGCATTCTTCGGAATAGTAATCTTAAAACGAAGATCGGCATGCTGGCCAGCCTTCAATACAATACTCTTTTGTGTACTCATCCACGTAGCAAGACCTTCCTTCGTATTCACAAACGTAGTACTTCCCCCTTCATCATTCGCCTCAAAATTCTGAAACGAAGAGTAAAAAGTAATATCGAAATTCTGCTCATTAAAAAGCTCATATTTCCCCTCAACAACCTGCCCAGGATCGCCCTTGAGCTCGAGCTTCATCGGGGCAATCGTCAGAGCAAAAGCGCTTGGAGCAGTAACGATACATAATCCAATAATCATCAACCCACACCCAAGCAAAGATGAACGCTTCATAAAGGCAAATTTTCAGAATATAAAGAAAACAGCCTCATTATAAACCTAATAACTTCCAACCGCTACATATGTGAGACTTGTAGAGTAAGATCCAGCAGCTGTATTAACCGAGATACTTGCGAGATAGTGAGGGTAGTATGTATCTGAAGTTGAACAGCCCCCTTCGCATCCAGCCACCTTTTTTGCAGTCGAGGCGCTGGCAGTATAAATATAAGTAGATCCTGTGCTGTAATCGCCTCCGCATCCGAAAGTTGTACCAGTACAGACCTGACCTGTACCTGCTCCACTATGCTCAACATTCATACCGAACTGCTCAGTACCCTGGGAATAAGCCGCAGCAGCACCCATTGCGCCAATAGTCGTCACTCCCGCGCCATTCAAACTCAAAGTACCTCCTTGAACATTAATAGAATATCCTGAACTACTCGATGCCGCCAAAGTATGAGCACCATTGTCTGGATCACTACTAGCACCTGCAGCATCACCTGTAGCATATCGTGCCGTCAAGAAGCTCAAGGTACCAAATCCAATAGCATTATCATCAATAGAAAAAGTAAGCGTGTCTCCAGCCGAGACGGTTGCAGCAACGGTCACCACATCATTAGCAATAATGGTAGTAACCACAGAGCCCGTGTCTCCATTCGTACCACCAATAGAAATTGTATATGAACCAGCCGTAGGGTTTGTAATTTGCCCATTAGAAGCGCCACCAGTAGCATTCTCACCAATCTGAATCACGACATAATCGAGAGCAGTCAAAGTACCGGTAGCAGAAGTAAGAGTGAGAACCTGACCCGATACTCCAACTCCCCAAGTAGCGCCACCTGCAGATGCGGCCAAAGTTTTTTGACCACTCGAAATACAATCATCAAAACTTGTTGCCGACGAACAAAAATCAACATCTGTAAACTGCTGACCCGCACCCGTCATTGTCGAGAGATTAAACCCTGATGCAAAAGTAATTGTGATGGTCTCTCCAGCACCCAAGCCCGTAGTCATCTTAAATTTAATAGTATGATCCGCAAGAACACCTGTCTTAACAGTGCTCAGCGTATCCGACATCATCGTCAAAGTATCCGCCTTAACAATAGGAGCCACTGGCGGCAGACTAAAAGCAAAGACGAGGGCAAAAATCAAAAAAGCAGAAGAGTATTTGCTCTTCAAGAGATATGACAGAAGCGACCCTGACTTTGTGACCATATATGTTTGTTTTTATTTTTTACTTACCTTACGAAACTATTATAGCATAAATAGACTATAATTGCAAATACCCTAAAGCAGGCTCGGGAAGCCCTAAAAGCTGCCCGCAGCTACATAGGTAAGGCTGGTAGAGTACGATCCGGGAACGGTATCAACCGAGACGCTGGCAAGATAGTGAGGATAATAGGTATCGGCAGTTGTGCAAGAACTCGAACAGCCAGCTATCTTTTTCGCAGTCGACGCGTCAGCGTTATAAAAGTATGTAGAGCTGGCACCACTATAATCGCCGCCACAGCCAAAAGAAGTACTAGAACAAACCGATCCACTACCAGTAGCACCATTTTGAATATAGATACCAAACTGTTCAGTACCTTGAACGTAACCCGTAGCAGCGCTACTGATCGCACTGATCGAAGCACCCGACCCATCCTTTCGTAACGTAGCTCCCTGAACCGTTATAGAATATCCACTACTACTCGCGGCCATGATGTTGTGCGCACCAGTTCCTGGATTTGTATCACTACCTGCGACATCACCCGTAGCATATCGTGCCTTCAAAAAACTCAACGCACCAAATCCAATAGAGTTATCGCTGATAGAAAAAGTAAGAGACTGACTCGAAGCCGTAGTAATTTCCGGATATACATAATATACACTCAATGCAGTGCCATCGCTTTTTGCAGCACGAAAACAAAATACACTTCCAGCAGCAGCTGTTTTGTCATACAGCGAAAAGTCCCACATACCGCTGTCTCCAGGAGAAAGCGCTGATTGCGAATTCGTAAAATTATTAAGCTCTTCATATGTCTCAGATACAACACTTCCATAAGTCGGATCACTTCCTGTAGATGTTAGCGCTGTATTATCTGAAGGAGTAACGTTGTCGTAATACGCAACGGATGTGGTCGTATCGACATCTGTCCAAGACGCAGGAGTCCCGCCAGAAGGTGAGGCACACGATCCATTTCCCTTTCCAACATATTGAAGTTTAAAACTCTGCCCACTTACCGCCAAATTATCCCCCGCATTTTGAACAAGCATCCTCAGACGAAAAGCGTCTCCATCGGCCGAAAGAGTTGCTGCCGTATCCTGAGAGGCAAGAGCCGTCGTGACACTGACATTATCTTGATTCGCAAAAAATCTATAAGCAGTTTGTCTATATCTCAACGTAAAATCGATCGCAAGACTATTTGATAAATGTAATGAGTTCGATCCAATCTGTGTGCCTATGGTTCCATCTGAATTTTCGATACCAGTAGTATTTAATCGTCCACCGCTATACATTGTTTCAACAAAATCAACATCGCTATATTGAAATCGAATTTTATTACTCGACTGATAAAGAATCACCTGAAACGTGACATCCCCTGTAGCATTTAAGCGGCTAATGCCATTGAAAGAAATGACAAGGTATTGCATCGGAGCAGTCCCTTTCGTCTGATAATAAATTGTTCCACTCGTGGTTAAGTCATCCCACCAAGGTGCTATAAGATTATTTGGCGTAGCCGATGTTGGAATAGAAACATCTGTATATGCACACGTATCATTACTAAATGAAATAAAACCGTTATTACAAACATAAAATTGAGTCTGCGTATTACCATAAAAAGAAAAATCAAAACCAATATCATACGGCCCTTTCATCTGATCGTCTGTTCTTGATCCAATAGACGTCCCCGTGCCAGAAATATCATCCCAGCTATATGCAGTAGCAGAACCGTTACTATCAGCCCACTCATATCCATATGTATCCGGTCCACCGCTACTCGCTCTCGTGGTAATTTCCGGATAGTACGTATAGGTGTTCAAAGCGCTGCCGCTAAATGAGTCAACGGCTCGAATACAATATGTCGTATTAGCTGCAGAGTTATAATCATACAAAGAAAAATCCCACTTTCCATCCTGCCCAGAAGGAATAGTTGCCTGCGAGTTTGTAAAATTATTTGCCTCTTCATATGTCTGATTCACGATCGTATTGGAATTATGCGTAGGATCGTAGGCGTTAGCCGTCAATGCACTCCCATCCGTAGGCGTAGTATTATCTTTATAAGCGATATATGTTGTTGTCGAAATATCGGTCCACGAAGATGGAGTACCTGAAGACGGTGAGGCGCACGAACCACTTCCCTTTCCAACGTACTGAAGCTTAAAAGATCCAGCGCTTTGCGCCATACCAGTAAACGTAACGGCAAGAAGCATTCTCAAGCGAAACTCCTGACCCTTCAAAGTGAGAGCATAGGCAGTATTGTCAGCCGCAAGAGCAGTATTCACATCGGTACTATCTTTGTTATAAAAAAATTTATACGCCGCCTGTTCAATCGATGGATTCAAGCCAAACTCAATCGCCAGATTAGCCGAGAGAGAAGCGGTTCCTGAAGAATATTGCAAACCATCACTGCCTCCCGTTTTTTCAATACCAACCGTTGCAGAAATACCTGCATCGTACGAGGCGCTATCAAATGTCACATCACTATACTGAAATTTAATCTTATTATTCGACTCATACAGAATCGCCTGAAATGAAACTGCGCCAGCCTGGTAATTGATATGATTAACCCCTTCCCAAGAAACAGCCATGTACCTATCTGGAGACGACCCAAACATTTCATATTTTATCGTACCAGCCGCATACAAGTCATCCCACCAGGGAGCTATGTAGTCATCTGGAGACCCAGAAGTTGGTATGGAGACATTGTTATATCCACAACTACTCGTGAAAGATATATACCCATTATTGCAGACATAAAATTGCGTTTGATCGGTTCCATAAAAATTAAATGTAAAACCAAAACTATAAGGACCATGAACACTGTCGTCCGATCGGCCAGTGATTGTAGTAGCAGATCCTGTATGGCTTATCCAAGAATACGACACTCCGCTTGCACTATCCCAATATCGATATCCATAGGTATCCGGACCGCCTGATGCTGCATCAGCAACTTCGGGAGAAAAAGGAGAAAAAACTCCAACAATCAAGGAGAGAAGAGATATCGCACAAAGAAATTTCTTAAGTTGAGAAATCATACTATTTTACAACCAAATTAAACTGGCAAATAGTGTTTGAATCGCTGTCGCTGATAGCATCACTACTTGGAATCTCTGAGTCTCGTTCACTATAAACAATCGATATACTAAATGATCCTTTTTGAGCATCAGGATCAGCAGAAATAGATATTTGATGAGCTAAAATACTGTTCTGATCCACCGCATCATCTGCAGGATTTTCATCTTTTTCAGGCTTACCGGGAATATCTTTTTGTTTCAATGCAGAACCATCGAAGAAAAGTTGACCCGAAAGAATCTTGCTCAAAAATGGCGCAACATTTCCCATAACAGTACTGTCACCATCCCTACCACTCAAGAAATGAGGATCGGAATTTTCACCAAAATTAAAAGCGATATTAACTCCCCCTGGCAACGAACCTATCTTGAAACCAAAGAACGAGTGAGGAAATGTTTTTTTGATAAACATAGGAACACTCTTCGTCTCTCCTGGAGATATATTCATCTGAAAATCCTGAAATGCACAAAAATGCTTCGCATCTGGATCGAGCTTAATTGGATCCTCTGGAGGCGGTACAACTGGCGGAGGAACGACAACGAGCTGAACGGTATTATCAACAGCAATCTTCAAAAGCTTATCCTTTTCGAGAGACTTATCGGGCAAAGGGGTATCTTGAGGTGCGGGTTTTTCAATAAGAGGTTCGAGCGGAACGGTCTTATCAATAACAGGTGGTGGCAAATCCTTATCTGGATCTTTGGAAGATGCGGGATCGGTTGGCAAAAGAGGGTCGATCGGTTGCGAGCCATCAACGGGCTTTGGATCAAGAGAACCAGGATCAAGGGGTTTGAGATCGATGGCACCAGGGTCCAAAGGCGTTAGGTCAATAGGAGGATCGATAGGTTTAGCATTTGGATCTGTCGGAGCAGGATCTACTGGCGATACAACGGGATCCGCAGGCTTTTCAATCGGCATCTCGAGAGGAGGGACTGTCGGAACAGGAGGTGTATCAACAACAGGAGGATCAGCTACAATAGTATCCGGAAGAGGGGCTACGGGAACGGAAGAGTCCAAAGGATTCACAGGGACAACATCAGGAACTATCGTAAGGTCAGCAGGAAGATTTACGTCTGGCGTGGCAATATTCGGCAAAGAATTTATTTTTTCAGGAAGATCACTGCTTGGCGAAACATCTTCTACGACGAGATTCTCAGCCAAAGTTTTATTATTGACCGCTACTAAAAAGATAAAAATAAATAGCCAAATGTGTAATGTTTTTCGTTTTCTTATCATGTATAGAGAAGACAAAATCTTCAATAGGAGTCTCGAGAAAATATACTTCAAACAAGCAAAAAACTCCACTTAGATAAAATTAAAACACATCTATATGTTGCAGCATTTATTTTTTAAGTTATTACTTATTTCACAAGAATGCATAATAAAAAATTACATAAGCAATGAAACTAGAAAAATAGGTAGAAAAACAATACAATGACAGCATGGCCCCACGAAAAAAAATCATACAAAAATCTAAGAAAAACATTATTGTTATTGGAGTGGCGACAGCCATTATGGTTGCATCATCCATGGCACTTATTCAAGTACCAAACATTCGACAACTTCTCGCAGACGTTGTCGTAACTATTGAGGCAACAGTTCCGATAAATATCGCTTACAGTACACCGATAACACCAGAGGCGAGTAATAACTGTCGAACGTTAAATTGGAGTAATATTATTCCAATTAACGATGCAGGAAATGCATTTTTAAATGCAGAATACAAAGTGAACATATCCCGATCCCCCACCTTCAACACTCTGGATGAAGAATCTTCCTATACAACAGGACTCACCTATCAAGTACAAAACTCACTCTCGGAAGGGACAGCATATTACTTCCGAACTCGAGCAAGAGATCCACTAAGGCCAAGTGAAGAGAGTAATTATTCCAATACCACTTCATGTACGACGAGTATTTCGCAAAACAACACGCCATCCGGCAGTAGCGGAGGTGGATACTCAAACACGATACTACCGCCAGGCGATAGCGCCGATGCGCCAACATGGATTAAAAAAACATTTATTCAACCAATGATCGGGAAAGAAGCCATAGATTTAACCGTAACAACGACTGACCAAAAGCAAAAAAAAATCCCAATAGAAAATATGAAAAAAACAGGACTGAAGCCAGTAAAAAAGGATCGAGTAACGATTATCGAACTTACAAATAAAGAAAAATTTCCAGAAATAGACAAGAAATCACTAGATGCCAGCAAGTACGACTCACTCTCTTTCAAGCCAGCATCAATTAACATGGAGGGCATAAGAAATATGCCAAATCCAGAAAACGTGGTAGTTACATGTTTCGATGAAGCAACGCAAACGTGGTTTAAAATTCCAACATATTATAATCCAGCAAAAAATACCTATAGATTCAAAGCAAGCACCATGGCCGTGTATGCGCTGGCCACCGTTGAGGACATTCAGGAAAAATTCCAAGACATCCACCGATACGACTGGTTCTATGATTATGCTGAGAATATGAGACTTCTCGACATAGCTCCAAAAAGTACCGAGTTATCAGGAAACTTCGATCCACTGAAACCAATAACCCCTATAGAAGCGCAAGAAATGGTCGAAAGAGCATTTAGCGACTCACTCGTGAAACATATACCACTCGTCTCCACCAACCTTTTAACGCGAGGTGATGCGATTAGTATGATTATGCAAAAGGCCGATTTCTCACCAAAAGCAATCAATACAAATATCATCAAAACGCCATTCAAGGACGTCTCAAGAACAAACGAAAATTACGAATACATTCTCAAGGCATATCAACTTAGTGCTATTAGAGGATATAACGACGATACCTTCCGCCCTGAAGCACCGATTAATCGAGCAGAGTTCGCCAAAATACTCGTAAAAACAATGGAAAATCACTATCTTTTGGACGTCATCAAATACAGCCCAAATCTACAATCAATTATCGAAAAAGAGCTCAGTTTAAGTAAAAGAAAATATATAGGAACCAAAACAATATCCGCAAAAAACATCATTGATAAGATGGTAACTCTTTCAAAGAAGGAAAAGGAATAATACGGCAAAGCGACTTCTTTGCAATAAAGACTGGGAATCGGTCTATTGCACCTCGCACTATCTCTCCCTAAAATAAAACCACTCTCAAAAAGAGTTTTTATTACTTTTATCCCCTTTATTTATGCGGAAAATCGCTCTCGCTTCGCTCGCTCTTGCAAGTACACTCGCACTTACTGGATGCGGAACAAGCAGCACAGCCACTCCGGCTGCACAGACTCCAGTAGCTAATCAGACAGCGCAAACTCCAGCCGTAACGCCTGCAGCAGTAGTTGTTACTGGTGAATCTATTGCCGCAAAACTCACGGCAGCAGGAATGCAGTTTGTCCAGAAAGACAAAACAACAGCAGCACAAGCCATGAAAAACGGTAGTGCTATTGCAAAATCAACAGAATTCAAGATTACCGTCCCTGGAGATATGGTCGTTCTCAGCGTAAACGAACTTAGCGACCCTTCAAAGGCAGTAGCCGTCGAATCAGACATGCGAATGCAGTTTGGAAAAGCAACTGAAGCAGATGCAAATATTATGGCAGTTATGGCAAAAATGAACTCAACGTCAACGCTCGTTGGTGTAATCTACAAGACCGCAAATCAGAAAGATGCATGGAAGGTTATGGATGCAATCGGCGCAGAATAAAAATAGATACACGAATCGCCTATCTCAACAACTAACCATTTAATCACAAAATATTTATGCGGAAACAGGTCATTATATCTCTCACGCTCTTAACCATTATCTCAGCAAGCGGATGCGGAAATCTCGGAGAAAAAGGTGAAGTTCGTGAAGAAGGTTCAGAATCAAAAGGAGGTATTTCAACTTCTGTAGCACCAGTAACTCCGGCTCCATCAACACTTCAGGCAACCGTTGGGACAATGACACCAGCAAACATCGGAGAAAAATTACTAGCAGCAGGATTTCCTTACACGACAAAAGACGAGACAAGTGATCTCGCAGGTATCGCATCAAAAGCTGCTACCGGAACTGCCACGAAGTACAAAATCAAAGGAACAGCAGGCAATATTGATGTAACGGTTATCACCATTACGAACCCTGCAAAAGTTAATGATGTAAAGAAAGACATCGAGGCTCAATGGGCCGTCGTAAAGAAAATCAGCACAACAGCAAACATGGAATTTATTGATGTTGGTGCGGAAAATCTCCTCGTCACATTCAGTTACAAAACTGGTGACAAGGAACAGGCAATGACCGTAAAGAGTGCAATTGCAAAAAAGTAGAAATGTAAAAAAGAGAGTTGAAAAACAAAGAGAGTAAAAATAAAAGGGGCGGACTCATGAAAATGATCCGCTCTTTTTCGAATAGCGCATTTAAAATACCCCAACTTACTCCCCAAAATTCAACTCCTTCCCTCTCGTTGAAGAAACGAACTTCCCGCCGTCATAGATAATCTCTCCGCCAACGATCGTCGTAATTGGCCAACCTTTGAGCTTCATGCCATCCCAAGGAGTCCATGCACATTTTGTGAGCATAGCGCCATTTGTAACCTCTTTTTCGAGATCCATGTCGACGATAACAATATCGGCATCGTACCCAACTTCGATACGACCCTTGTTTTTAATTCCAAAAATTCGAGCAGGAGTAGAACTCAATAACTGAGCTACACGATCAAGATTCAAAAGTCCCCTATTGGCCGCATCGAGCATAACTGGCAGGATCGTCTCGATACCAGGGAAACCTGCAGGGCACTGTTCGTATGGTAAGTCTTTTTCATTGAGAAGGTGCGGTGCATGATCAGAAGCAACAATATCAATTGTACCATCCTTTATCGCATCCCAGAGGGCGTCAACATCTTCTTTCGTTCGAAGTGGCGGATTTACCTTCGCTCGTGAACCGAGTTTCGCATATGAAGACGTATCAAAAACCAAATGATGTGGAGTTACCTCGCACGTCACATTTTCAGATTTAAATTTTCGAATAACCTCAATTTCTTCAGCTGAAGATGCATGAGCAACATGCACACGAGCATCAAACTTCTTCGCCAAGTGTAAAACGTGTTTTACCGCTTCTCGAGCGCATTCCGGAGGCCTAACAACTGAGTGAAAATCTTCACGTGAGCGGGCATCACTACCCGCATATTCTGCAGAAAATCGATCCAAACACTCCTGACTTTCTGCATGCACCACGATCGGAAATCGATCATGCGAATACGAAAAAATCTGTTCAAGCGTCTCATCTTTGCGAACGATCAAATTTCCAGTCGTCTCGCCCATGTACACCTTCACACCAGGAATATTCGTAATACGCTTCAACTCATCAACGTTGTCATCTGTAGCTCCGAAGAATAACCCATAATTTGCAAACGACTGACCAGAAACCATATCTCGTTT
Organism: Candidatus Altimarinota bacterium; assembly: GCA_041674865.1. Classification (GTDB taxonomy): domain Bacteria; phylum Patescibacteriota; class Gracilibacteria; order UBA1369; family UBA12463; genus CALREA01. Next base: position 10,487 of record JBAYUX010000020.1, on the reverse strand, counting down.
TTCAGCGAGTAAGTTTTTCGTAATAACTGGCGGAACATTATTTGGCATATCGAGAAAACTGGTTACACCAGCGGAAATTGCCGCCATCGATCCCGTTGCAAAATCTTCTTTATATAAAGCACCAGGCGTTCGCATATGAACATGCGCATCAATTACACCAGGAAAAATAAACTTCCCCTGACAATCAATAACTTTCACCTTGCTCACATCTTCTTTGTATTCAGGAGTAATCTCAATAATCTCGCCTTTATGAATAACAACATCGCCTTCACGAACACCGTCGATGAAAACAATTTTTCCTTTTTTGAGAACTAGGTCGGTCATGAATAGATCAAATGAATACTCCTATCGTCTCGTTTATACTTATTGCACCTTCCCCAGAACCAATGACAACAAGGCCATTCGTACCTGAACGCCATTCGCCGCCTGTCGGAAGTAAGCTGCGCCCTTCATTCCATCAACATCAAGCGTAATCTCGCCGACGCGTGGAAGTGGGTGCATAACCGTAATATCTGGATTTGTTTTTTCGAGAACGTCTTTGGACAAGACATAGGCAAGTTTCAAGCGTTCGTACTGCTCTTTATCCGTGAACCGCTCGCCCTGCACTCGTGTCGCATAGACAACATCGGCTTTTACCAAGCCAGTTTCGAGCTGTGAAACTTCTTCATAGGCAACTCCCCTGCTCTTCAAATCTTCCAAATATTTCTCTGGCATCTTGAGTTCATCTGGTGCTGCAAAAATCATCTTCACATCAAAGTGCCTTAAAAGCATACAAAGAGAATGAACCGTTCGTCCATATTTCAAATCTCCAGACATCATAATAGTAAGTCCGTCGATCTTCCCCTTCTCTTTCATAAGTGTGTACATATCGAGAAGTGCCTGAGTTGGGTGCTGACCAGGGCCATCACCAGCATTGATTACCGGAATATTGGCTCCGCGAGCCATTTCTGCAGCAGAACCCTCCATTGGATGTCGTACCGCGATGACATCAGCATATGCCTCTACCATCTTGGCCGTATCCCACAAAGACTCACCCTTCGAAAGTGAAGAGTAGTCCTGCCCAACCGCTGTAACGGTTGCTCCTCCAAGACGCTTCATAGCGGTCTCAAAAGAAAACCTCGTTCGTGTTGAAGGTTCGTAAAAAAGAGAAGCCATCAGCTTTCCCTTCATCATGTCGCTCGTATCATGTTTTTCGGCAATCTTCTCAAAAGATCTGGCAACGTCACAAATGTGGAGGATATCCTCCTTCGAGAACTGTTCTGTGCTTAATATGTCTTGGCCTTTGAAATCCATAGCAGCGATAGTATAATCCCCCCAAATGACCAAAGCAACCCTCGTCTTAGAAGACGGAACCAAGTATGAAGGAACCTCGTTTGGAGCTGAAGTATCAGCTTTAGGAGAGGTCGTTTTCAACACGGGAATGATGGGATATCCAGAAACACTAACCGATCCATCATACGAATCACAGATCATCACCTTCACCTCTCCACTCATAGGAAACTATGGAGTTCCGGATGACTCAAAGGAGCAGGGTCTCGAAAACCACTTCGAAAGCGACCGGATCCACCCGGCTGGCATTATTGTGAGTGAGTATTCAGAAGTTCACAATCACTGGGAGGCGACTCGTTCACTCGGACAATGGCTTAAGAATAACAATATTCCGGCCATCACCGGCCTCGATACACGTGCCATCACACAGCACCTCCGAACACACGGAGCCATGCTTGGAAAAATCTTGATCGGAAAAGATGCAGCCAAGATCGCAAAAGGAAAGTTCCACGATCCAAACAAAGACAACCTCGTCGCACAAGTTTGCACCAAAGAAGTTATTACGTACAAGACAACAAAAGCGAAGGGAAAGCCAAAAACCATCGTTCTTCTCGACTGTGGAATCAAAAACAACTCTATTCGAAACTTCCTCGATCGTGGTGCCAATGTCATCCGCGTTCCATGGAATTACGACTTCATCGCAAAGGGAATCGAGTGCGACGGACTCTTCATTAGTAACGGTCCTGGCGATCCAATGCTCATCAAAGAAACTCATGCCATCGTAAAAAAGGCCCTCAAGATGAAATTACCAACCTTCGGAATTTGTCTTGGAAATCAGCTCATATCGATCGCTGCCGGTGCCAAAACCTACAAGCTCAAGTTTGGTCATAGATCACAAAATCAGCCATGTATGGATCTCGAAACCAAGCGCTGTTACATTACGAGCCAGAATCACGGATTCGCCGTCGATGCCAAAACACTTCCAAAGAAAGACTGGGCCGTCTGGTTCGAAAACGTTAACGATGGAACAGTTGAAGGCGTCAAACACCGAACACTTCCATTCTTCGCCGTTCAGTTCCACCCAGAATCAACTCCGGGTCCACTCGACACCGGCTGGTTGTTCGATAAGTTTATGGAAGCAATGTAGATAAAAGTCGTAAAAAATAATGAATATAATGTGTAGCTTTAAATAGCTTCATTATTTTTTGCAATAATTTGACAAAAAACAGTATAAGCCGTACAATAACAACTTATTTTTGACTCATCGTTTTATGAGCATCCACATGGTTCACAATGAAAATCCTTTTGCAGATAGAGCAAAAACGGTTTTGGGAAGCACGGTAGATCATGAAGAGCAATCTATCAAAAAAATTGCCCAAGGAAAAAAAATACAAGCAGCAAAAAGCGGAATAGTAAAAGCGCTCATTGTGGCAGCCGGACTCGGAGCAGTTAGCATAGCTGCAGCGTACAACCAGGAGTCAGCACAAGCTGAAGTCGATACGCCAATCGTACATACGCCAGGACCAACAGAAAGAGCTTTTACAGATTGTCTACAAAGTCCAAGAAATATGGAATTAGATACCCATAGCGCTATCAACAAGTGTTTAGGCGAGGCAAGGGTATCGATTAACAGGTAATAACCAAGTTGTCGCAAGCTAGTATTTGGCTTATTGAGCTTTTTAAGCTAAACTACAGGCCATGTACATTGCGCTCGACTTAGAAACAACTGGTTTTGATCCAGTCTCAGATGACCCAATAGAGGTTGCTGCGATTCGTTTCGACGAAAATCAGATTTACGATACGTTTCAAACACTCGTAAATCCGGGAAGAGCTATTCCCGAAATTGTGACACACATCACGGGAATTCAAGATAAGGATGTTGTTGGCGCACCAACGCTCCAGTCGATGAAACAGCAGATTCTCGACTTCATCGGAGACTATCCTATCGTTGGACACAACATTACGTTTGACACCACATTCCTTCGCAACAAGGGATTTGATTTGAAAAATCCGGAATTCGACACGCTCCCGCTGACGAATATGATCTATCCGAAGTTGCCGTCGTATAGTCTCGAGACGATCTCGGCAGCATTTGGTATTGCTGAAAAACAAGATCACCGAGCCCTTAGTGACACGGTCGCTTGCGCAAAACTCTTCCAAAAAATTCTCAAGAAAATCCAAACCCTGAGCCCGGAAATGCAAAAAACGATTCAAGGAGTGTTTCATCTGAACGCACCACACGTCGCAAATTTATTCCAAAATGGAAAGATCGGTGGAGCATATGAAGAAGAGCCAGTGCTCATTAAAGAACAAAAAAATCTCATCACCAGTGAGCGAGAAAAAGAAATTGAAGAAGTTATTTACGGCGCCATCGAGAAAAAAGAAATGCTCTTACTCGAGGCAGGTATTGGAAATGGTAAGTATAATGGTCTTGCAAAAGCCATTCTTAGGCATCACGACAAGACAAAAGAAAAAACACTCATCAGTGTAGGAAGCACGCACCTTCAAGAAATTCTCTTTCATAATGTTTTTCCAGATTTCCAAAAAGGAAATAGCGGAAACGACATTGTGCTCGTAAAAGAAATGCAGAAATATCTCTCGCCTGAGCGACTTAAGTCATACATGAGCAAAGAGAACATCTCGTTCGAAGAGGCCTGTTTCATGACAAAAATATACATCTGGAACAGCTACAGTGAGAACGGAGAACAAGATGAGATTTCATTCACCGGAGAAGAGTTTCGCAAGTGGGAAATGGTAAATATCAACCCATGGAGATGCGATATTAAGAACGAACCATACCTCCAAAAAGCGTACAAGAAAGAGGAAAACGCGAGGGTTCTCGTTTGCTATCACCGTGCACTTGCGAAGGAAATTATGAGTCCAACGAATCACCTCAAGGGCATCAAAAATCTCGTTGTCTGCGAGGCGCATTTATTTGAAAAACATGTTTTGAATGCTACAGCCAAGACGCTCTCGCTCGATTACATGCTTGAGAAAAATAATATTCCAAGTGATATTACGCAAACACTCGAATTTTTCTTCGGCATGTTAAGTGTGCTTTTCAAGAAGTTCACCGACCAACCATTTGAAACACTCGTCATTCAAAACTCACATAAGCAAACGAAAGAATGGAATCAGATACGAGATCTCTACAAAGGTCTCGTGGAACATTTGAAAAATATTTTTGATGAAAATCCAGCAACATACGGAGAACTTCTCGAAGAATTAAGTGTCATCGAGGGACTTTTCAGTGACAGTGGGTCAGGCCCTGCCGCAACCATTTTTCAAAACCACGAAGAGCAGATTCGCCTCAGATACATGCCAATCGAGACGATGGATACACTCTGGGGAAAAGACTTTTTCCAAGAACAAACATCACGAATTTTCATCTCATCAACCATGCGAGTAGCCAAGTCTTTTGACTACATCCGAGATCGACTACGAATCGAAGAAAGTGCACGAGAATACGTCGTACCAATCAACCCAGCGATCGCAAAAAGACTCAAGGTTATTATTCCGTCTTCGCTTCCAGATCAGGAAAAACCTGACTACATGATGCACGCCAACGCACTCATGCAAAATATCGTCAAGCAAACTCCTGGAAGAACGATTGCTATTTTTTCTTCAAAAAGAATCTTGCATCTCGCCTACTACGCTCAAGCAACGAATCTCAAAAACGAGAATATTCAGCTTCTAGCGCAGGATTTCAGCGGTGGTCGTGGAAAGATCATCGAGAAATATATCGCCGACTCACAGCACATGGCACTTTACGGAACGCTCGCATTTTTGGAAAAACTCGAACTGACAAAGCTTCCATGTGAGAATCTCATCTTCCAGAAAATTCCTTTTGATCCACCATCCGATCCTACAATTCAAATGCAGGCAAATCGTTACATGGACTCATTCACGCAATATGCGCTTCCGGAAACCATTATTCGATTCCTTGGAATGCTCAATCAATTCCTCAAAAATCCCCTCTCAGGACCAAGAAATCTTTTTATTTTCGACAACCGCCTCCTCAAGAAAAAGTACGGTCAAACCTTCATCGACTCTATGCCAGAAGGCGTAGAAATCGGCGAAACCATGTAGTGAAGACTACTTTTTCTCAGCAGCCATCTTGTTCAACTCCTCGATTTGATCGCGTAGCTCTGCGGCTTTTTCGAACTCAAGATTTTCAGAAGCGAGCTCCATTTGAGACTCGAGCATATGAATAACCTGAGCAATTTCTTGTTTTGGAATCTTCTTTGCGTTGAACTTTTTCGTATCTTCCTTTTTGCGACCCATCGCGATATCCTTGATCGCTTTGATAATCGTCTGCGGCGTAATACCATGTTTTTTATTATATGCGACCTGAATCTCACGACGACGGTCAGTCTCTCCAAGCGCGCCCTTCATAGCAGCAGTCATTCGATCGCCGTACATCACAACCGTTCCGTTAATATTACGTGCAGCACGTCCAATGGTCTGAATAAGCGCTGGAGTTGAACGCAAGAAGCCTTCCTTATCAGCATCCAGAATAGCAATAAATGAAACCTCTGGAAGATCCAAGCCTTCTCGTAGCAAGTTAATGCCCACAACCACATCAAGCACTCCAAGACGCAAATCACGGAGAATTTCAATACGTTCCATCGTATCGATATCCGAGTGGAGATACTTCACCTTGATACCAGCATCAACCAAGAACTCGGTAAGATCTTCGGCAGATCGCTTCGTCAAAGTCGTAATAAGCGTACGCTCATTCACCTTGTTTCGAGCCTGAATTTCATTGAGAATATCATCAATTTGATGTTTCGTTGGACGAACTTCAACAACTGGATCAACCAGTCCTGTCGGACGAATAATCAACTCAACAATTTTTTCCGGATCATTTTTAACCTGTGCCATTTCATACTTCGCCGGTGTAGCCGATACATACATCGCCTGATTGATATGCTTCTCAAACTCTTCGAACTTCAAAGGTCGATTGTCATGAGCTGATGGCAGACGGAAGCCATAATCTACAAGTGTCTGTTTTCGAGAGTAGTTACCATTGTACATACCGCCAATCTGCGGAATCGTAATATGAGACTCATCAACAATGAGCAAGAAGTCATCCGGGAAGTAGTCCATAAGTGTCGGACTTTGCTGACCAGGTTCACGATCGCCGAGGTATCTCGTATAGTTCTCAATTCCACTGCAGTAACCCGTTTCAAGGAGCAGCTCAATATCATACTCTGTTCGAGTTTTAATACGTTCCGCCTCAACAATTTTTCCCATCGAGAGTAACTCTTTGTATCGCAAATCCAAGTCGGCACGAATGCGCTCAACAGCACCTTTTACTTTTTCAGGGGTTGAAACATCATGCTTCGCCGGGAATATCTTTATCGATTTCAAGTCAGCAATCACCTCTCCGGTAATCGCATCTACTTCAGCAATTTTCTCAATCTCATCTCCGAAGAATTCAACGCGATATACCGTATCCTTGTGTGGTGGAAAAATTTCCACACTATCACCAAGTACGTGAAACATACCCTGTCTAAATTCTAAATCACTTCGTCGATATTGAATGTCAGTAAGATGACGCAATAATTTATCTCTCTTTCTCTCCTCTCCAACTTTCAACTCAATAGCGAGCTGACTATAGGAAGCCACATCGCCCAAACCGTAAATACATGAAACTGAAGCCACAATGAGTGTGTCTGGCCGTGTAAGTAAGTTAACGGTCGCAGCATGTCGGAATTTTTCAATCTCTTCGTTGATCGACGCATCTTTTTCGATATACGTATCAGTCGACGGCATATACGCCTCCGGCTGATAATAATCATAGTATGAAACGAAGTAACTCACTGCATTGTCCGGAAAGAGTTCCTTGAACTCCGTACAGAGCTGCGCAGTAAGTGTTTTGTTGTGAGCGAGGATAAGTGTCGGCTTTTGGAGTTTCTGGATCGCCTGGGCCATTACAAACGTCTTACCAGTACCCGTGGCACCGAGAAGAACCTGGTCACGCATACCAGCCTTGGCGTTCTTCACCAACTTCTCAATCGCTGCAGGCTGATCACCTCGCGGTTCAAATTTTGAAACAAGTTTAAATTCCATGGCAACTCATTGTACCACCTTTATTGGCTAAAGCAAGGTACCAATGGCTAATCAACAACATCTGGATGCATTCTCTTATTCAAAAAAGCAAAAAATTGAACCATGTCGGACACAACCCTACGATCCTGAGTAATATATGGAGCAAACGCAGAAGAAAATACTTCATACGTCATCTCTTCCTCGCCAGCCGGAAGTCCCTCGATAAATAATGGCTTCTGATCAAGGCAAAAAGCTATCTCATTATGAATCGCAATCCATGCAGACAACGATTGTGGGTTTTGGAGAAGGTTATCGATAGCATTGAGATATTCCAAAGAAAAAGCCTGAGCAATTCTTGTTTCAACCCTCGTCTGCTGAAGCTGAGCAATAAAAGCAGGATCAACCTGACGATGAAGACTCGTAGGGGCTCTTTCAGGAGAAAGAAGGCGAGAGGGATTATCGTTATGAGAAGAAGGCAAGTCGCCGAAACCTTGAGGCAGGATTCGTCCATCATGAGGAGGCATACGTAAATTATCGACAAGGAATAAAGCTGACAGTGACGGAAAAGTTTGTCCGCCACCTTATATCAGAAAAATCCCTCCCCGACAACCCTAAAACCGCATAGAGCCACTATTTTCCGATTGCTGGCCAGTCGATATCATAAATATTACTCGCATTCCAGGAAACAAATCCATCGCTTCCTGCATCGCGGGCGCCCTTCATTTGCTGATAAATGTAATCACTATTGTAAGGAATGGTAACACGGTAGGTAAACGACTGTAACCATGGTCGAATAGCAGCCTCGGTACCGGCGGCGTAATCCACAAAATACTTAGCTGTCTGCCAAGTGAAAAAGTAAGGCTCATCTGCAGGATTTTTGTGTCCACCAAAACCAGGACCAAAGTGCGAAGGATATCCCATTGGATAAATCACATCGAGATATGGAGCAATACACTCAATTCTCTGACCGGTTGTTTTCGCATCGTAACCCTTCTGCCAACCAACAATTCCAAAAATATCTGCACCTAACTTCACACCAGTAGGAATCGTTTGCTTACGAGCCTCTCGCATGAAGTCACGAATAACTTCCCACTTTTGTTTTTTCGATGGATCGTATTTAAATCTTGTAGAAGCCAAATTTCCCTCTGTCGGGAAACGAACATAATCGAACTGCACCTCATCAGCTCCCATTGCAGCCGCCTCTTTTGCCATATCAATGACGTACTGAATCGTATTTGGATTTGAAGGATCAAGCCATGCAGAACCCTTGTTATCTTTCCAGGCACCTCCTCCACTTGATTGAATAGCAAGATCTGGACGAGCAAAGAGAACACGTCGCTCCTTGAACGAGACAATACGCGCCACAACATAGATTCCTTTTGATTTCATGTCTTGAACAAACTGACTCATATCCTTGAGAATTGGCTGCTGATCAGGTTTTCCATAGGTCAAAGAACCCGCTGACTCATCAAAATCAACCGTAACCATATTGCCACCAGAGGCCACGAGACGATCCGAAAGTTTATCGTAAAGAGCCTTATTGTTAGCAGTAGAGCCGGTGAAATAAATACCCCTTTGAATATTTACTTTCTTCTTCAAAAGATTGACCCAGTGACGAACAAGCAAGTCATGGCTTGCAACATAATTCCAACTCCATCCCGAAGCAACTGGAGCCATGAGGAGACCTTTTTTCTTATAGTTGATATAGGTATCAGCCTCAGGATCATTACACTCATCGTAGGGATACTTTGGACGCGGAGGCGGAGTAACAACAACGGGACTTGCTGGAGCAGACTCAACTTGTTGAGGAGTTTGAGTGGCCAGAACTGAAGCGGCAACAACAGGAACAGCTGACACGGACATCTGGGCAGATATTTCAGGAGGAACCTGACCATTCCAAATCTGAGGAGTAAGTCCAGGACGCAACTGATTCTTCGCAAGACCTTTCATGTCAGTTACGGTCATCGTCTCTGAATTTCCATCGCTTATATATGGATTAAAAATCTCCGCAAGGGATGCTGCGCTATTAGATCCAACCTGTCGAGCAGTACTTCCCTTTTTTCTCTTAAACCAACGTGCCCACTCATCATCAATTGCTTGAATACGAGGAACCGCCATCGCAACATATTTTGAATGATATGGAACCCACGCAGGATCGGCACCAACGAGCAATCCAAGTCGAAACTTCTTGGAAACAGCAGCAAGAGCAGCACCTTTCGGAACGCCACCAAACGGATAAGCGATACTATCGAGTGGAAAATCTCGGAGTCCAAAGCTTCGAATATAATCTTCTTCTTTCTGAATTTCAGACATAGCACCCGTCGCATCAGTAAGCGACAAATTAGCATGTGTAAATGTATGGTTTCCAATCTCGCGACCAGTATCCAATAAATACTGAAGTGCTTCTTTGGTCTGTGGAGTCAATTTAAACGGCTTCGCGTTGAGATAAAAAATCGCCGCCGAACCAAAGTCCGGATGCACCTTCAAAAAGTCATCCATAATGCCAATAGCCGTATACGGATCAACTTTCCCATCTTTGAAATTCATTTGTGTGTATCCCCCATCATCGAACGTGAAGACAACAGGCTTCTTTCCAAAAGGAACGGTAACACGTTGATTCATAAAATCCTGCATCGAGATCGCTCGATAATCATTGTTGTAGAGCCACTCAAGATCATGACGGAAGTTATCAAACGAGCGTGTATACGAAGCCTCTTTCGGACCAATCTGGTGATATTCCAGAATCGGAATCCGACCAAGCTCGTTCGGAGCTATAGAATTAACTTGTGCATTTTGCTGAGTCTGCTGAGCAAAAACGGCTCCCGGAATCATCACGCACAAAAGAGAAAGAACCGTAACTGTAGAAAGTATTTTTTTCATCGTAGGCTCATAGTAACAAACGTGGACTTCTATGCAAACGAAAGAGCAAAACTCGACTCGATCCGCATTGCAAAAAATCAAAAATGAAAGTCTAGCTACAAAGTCTGACTATCTGATCTATTTATTTAAATGGTGCGCCCGGCAGGATTCGAACCTGCGGCCACCAGCTCCGCAAGCTGATGCTCTATCCCCTGAGCTACGAGCGCATGTGTATATGAAGCGGCCTATTTGTGTTTACTGCCAGCGTATCTTAAATGGAGTTTCGCCTTTAGGCAAGAGCTATC
>JBAYUX010000019.1:0-21703 GCA_041674865.1 Candidatus Altimarinota bacterium | reverse complement strand
ATGAAAGAACTCATTCAACTTTTCAAAGAGAAAGAAGTCGAGATTAAGAAATGGCTCGAAACCTATCGAGAACCATTGGGCGATCCGATGTACGCTTCGGTTGATCTTCGAAATGCAGGATTCAAAATCAGCCCAGTTGATACGAATATCTTCCCAGGCGGATGGAACAACATCTGTCCAAAATCACGAAGGGATGCGGCGGATAGACTCAGGGTCTACGTCGATCGGTGTCATCCAGGAACGAAAAAAATTCTCATTCTTCCAGAACACCACACTCGAAATGCGTATTATTTATCGAACCTCGCAAAACTCCATGAGATTGCTGAGCGAACTGGTCTTGAAGTCAAAATCGGAAATTTCAATCCGGAGAATACAGAAGAGATATTGGAACTCGAAACCTCTGAGGGCGAAAAAGTAACAGAATACAAAGTTACAAGAAAAGGCGACATGCTCGTAATTGGCGATTGGGAGGCAGACATTTATATTCTCAATAATGATCTTTCTGGAGGTATTCCAGAAATTCTTCAGGGCCTTAAAAAACCACTCATTCCAACACCAACTGGTGGATGGCACACACGAATTAAGAGTGATCATTTCCATTATTATCAAATTCTCGTCACCATGTTTGCCGAAGAGTTTAACATCGATCCGTGGCTCATGAATCCATATTTCGATCATGCAGAGGATGTCGATTTTTCATCAGCAGAAAGCCTAAAAATCATTGCAGATAAAGTCGATACGCTCATTGAAAAAATTAGCGAGAAATATAAAGAATATGGAATTCCAGATAAGCCCTTCGTGTTCATCAAGAATGAGTCTGGAACGTACGGCATGGGAGTAACAACCGTAGAGAGTGGCGAAGACGTCATCGCCTTCAATCGCGACGAACGAAAAAGAATGAGTACCGGAAAAGATAAAGTAAAGATCACGAAAGTCATTCTTCAAGAAGGAATTCCAACCGTTGAAAAACTTGAAGACAATATTGCAGAACCAGTTTTATATATGGTAGATAGCCATATCGTAGGAGGATTTTTCAGAATTCACAGCGAAAAAACAGATCGAGAAAACCTCAACTCCCCTGGCATGACATTCACGAAAATGTGTATGCACGACTTACGCAACTACTCAAACGCATTTGACTTAAGCATAAGCGCCTCGGACATGCTTCCGATTTACAAAGTAATAGCAGAACTTGCATCAATTGCAACCGGATATGAACTCATCGGACTACAAATCAACAAGTCAGTACTGTAAATTATCACTATGAAAACAACTCAAAAATTAAAAATTGGATTTATCGCAAATGCGATTGAACACATGGAACTCAACCCAGAATCACCATCGTTTGATTCTACATGGCAACTTATAGAGTTCGGAAAAAAGAAATATGACGTACGATATATTCTCGATACATCGATCCAGTCAGAGTCAGGAAAAACAACAGGGCTAAGTTACGAAATAGCCCATCTAAAAGCCAAAGAAAAGATCATTAATGAAAAGCGAGAAGATCTCTCTAGTTTCGATATTCTCATCATTCGTCGCGATCCCCCATTCAACCAAGCCTACCTCGCCATGGTTCAAATACTATCAACCATCGAGGACAAAGTAACCATCATCAATCGTCCAAGTGCACTCACAAAGTACAACGAAAAAATCAATGTCATCCTCTTTCCTGAGTACGCACCAAAAAGTCTCGTAACGTGTTCGGTATCAGAAATTAAACATTTCATACACGGACAAAAAAACGGTGTTGTTCTCAAGGGGCTCGACAACAAGGGAGGGTCGAATATCTTCATGCTCAAGCCAAACGATGTGAATACCAATGAAATTATTCATCAGATCACGAATGAAGGAACTTCGTATATCATGTGCCAAGAACTGCTTAATATCGAAAAAACAGGAGATAAACGAATTACGATTATCAACGGAAAAGTTATGGGAGGATTTCTGAGACGTCCAACAAAAGGCGACTTCCGAGGCAATATTGGAAAAGGAGCAGCCGTTGTTCCAGCTCAAGCTACAGCTAAAGAAGAAGTTATGGCGAAAAAGATTGGCGAGTTCTTTCTAAACGAAGGGATATCAATTGTTGGTATCGATGTGATCGATGGAAAGGTAACCGAAATCAACATCACCTCCCCTCTCATGCCAAAAAGATTTATACCAAAGATAGAAACCGCATTTTACGAATACATTGAACAACTATGCCAGCGCTCATAAAAAAATACTACTCAATAGCTAGAACTGGCTTCCAGCAGGGATTAGAACATCGGGTCGATTTCTTCATCGGAATCATCGGATGGTCAATGAGAATCATGATCTCAGCCTTTTTATTCATGGCAGTTTTCCAAAGTAGAGCGTCTATTGGAAATTATAACTTCAGCGATACGATGCTGTACTTTCTCGTCGTTCAAATCATTATGACATTCAGTTTTGTGCGAGTTGAATTCAACGTCTGCAATGACATTCAAACTGGGGATTTTTCGAACTACCTCGTAAAACCAATCTCATATCTCAGCTATCAAATCGCATCAGAACTTGGAAAAAACATTGTAAGATCACTTTTCGGAGTTGGAATTTTTGGAGTGGCTATTCTCCTCTATCGACCAGAATTTTATCTTCACCTTCCGTATCTACAAGCTCCACTCATTCTTCTCTCAATCATCTTCTCATTCTTCATCTCTACTTTTCTCACAACAAGCATCGCGCTCTTGAGTTTTTGGCTTATTAGTGCGCACAGAGTGATATATATGTTCTTCGCCATTCAGTCAATTTTCTCCGGAATGATGATACCAATTCAATTCTTCCCAGAGCAATTTCAGCACATACTGAGCTACACACCATTTCCATATATCTTCTACTATCCTGCACAAATGATTATTCATCCAGGAACTGCAGGAGGCATTTTTCATATCTTGGGCGCACAGATGATCATCATTCTTATTGAATTCATTATCATCAATGCAATGTTCGCAGTAGGAATGAAAAAATACGAAGCAACGGGCCGATAAACCAAACACCATGATTCACGATCTCAAAGTATTTTTTACACTCATTGCCTTCAATATCAAGGTAACGCTCGCCTACCGAGCAAGCCTCGTAATATCGCTTATACTCAACATTTTATGGGTTGTCTCATTCATTATATTCATCGAAGTTATTTTTCAGAATGTTGTAACGCTTGGTGGTGTAAGTAAGGGTGAAACGCTCCTCATCATGGCATTCTATTATCTTTTCACGAACATATCCGATATTTTTTATCGAGATAGTTTTGAGCAGTTCGGAGAAAAAATGCGAACGGGATACATTGACATGTGGCTCACAAAACCAGCGTCAAGCCGCATGCTCATGTTCATGTCAAACATGCGATTCGATTATATAACTGCAATTGCTGTAACGGTAGCGCTTTTTGCATACGCGTTCAGAACGCTTAACTCAACACCAGATATCCACCTCCTCCTCTTTGGAATCGGAATAAGCTTAATAGCACACGTTATCTTTTTTTCAGTATTATCCATGCTCGCAACGCTAAACTTCTGGCTAGAAAAAACAGACACGCTCAACATGGTCGCATGGCAACTCACGCAGGTTGGCAGATACCCAAGAGCCATCTATACGTCATGGGCAAGGATCGTCTTTACCTACGTTCTCCCGCTCGCAATTCTCGCCAACTTACCAGCAGAAGTAGCTTTGAAAATAGCCACAACTGAATCAATTATCGTATTTTTCGCCATAACCATTACTCTCTATATCGTAAGCTTTTTATTCTGGAAAAAAGGACTAACAAGATACTCCTCGGCAGGGTAAAATGGCTCTATAATCAACACTATGACACCAATTATTGAAGTAAAACATCTCGTTAAAAAGTACTCATTCTACAAGAAAGAGCCTGGACTTATGGGTTCGATCAAGGGACTCTTCCGTCGAGAAAAGCTCTATGTAGAAGCTGTAAAGGGAATCAACTTCAGTATCAAGCCTGGTGAGTTCATCGGATTCGTCGGACCAAATGGTGCAGGAAAAACGACGACACTCAAAATGCTCTCAGGAATTCTTTATCCAACAAGTGGCGAAATTCAAGTTCTGGGATACAAACCATTCGAGCGAAAACCAGAATTTCAAAAGCAGTTCTCTCTCGTCATGGGACAAAAAAATCAGCTCTGGTGGGATCTTCCTGCGATGGAAAGTTTCCTTCTCAACAAAGCAATTTACGAAATCCCAGACGAGCTCTTCAAAAAAAATCTCGACGAATTATCCGAACTTCTCGATATCAAAGACTTTCTCGATGTTCAAGTTCGCAAACTCTCGCTTGGCCAACGTATGAAATGCGAGCTCATTGCAGCCCTTCTTCACAGTCCAAAGGTTCTCTTCCTTGATGAACCAACCATTGGTCTCGATGTTGTCTCTCAAAATGCCATCCGAGAATTTCTCAAAAAATATAACAAAGAAAAAGGTGCGACGATTATTCTCACCTCGCATTACATGCAGGACATTCGTCGTTTATGCGATCGAGTCGTAATCATCGATCATGGAGCACTTCTCTATGATGGCACATACGACGCACTTCACACCCAATATTCAGACTCAAAAACACTCGAATTTACATTGGCAGAAAAAATCGATTCAAAGGAAATTGAGAGGTTCGGAAAACTCATCAGTCAAAAAGAAAACACATACACTATCGACGTACCACGCGAAAAAACCGCGGAAGTAACAGGAAAAATTCTCGAGACATTTAATGTCGATGACATTATTATTCACGAGCGAGATATCGAAGAAATCATTGGAGAAATCTTTACCACAAAACATGTTTCAAATCATCAATAAACAGAAGGGATCAGGAGCGCGGACAGGAATACTCACAACTCCGCACGGACAAATTCACACGCCTGCATTTATGCCAGTTGGAACGAAGGGAACCGTAAAAGGAGTGCAGCCAGAAGAACTTGCAGACATGGGCGCTGAGATTATTCTTGGAAACACGTATCACCTCCACTTAAGGCCAGGCGAACAGCTCATCAAAGACATGGGCGGACTTCAGAAATGGACGAACTGGAACAAGCCAATGCTCACCGACTCGGGCGGATTCCAGGTCTTCTCTCTCGGATCAGGAAAGGATTACAGCGGAACTGAAGAGAAAAAAACGCAGGTGAAAATTACAGAAGATGGGGTCGAATTCAGATCCCACCTAGATGGAACGAAACACTTCTTCTCGCCAAAAATCGCGATGCAAATTCAGGCCGATCTCGGAGCTGATATTATTATGGCTTTCGACGAGTGCGCCCCAGGAACGTCCGACAAAGAGTATGCACGCAAAGCGATGGATCGAACGCACGCATGGGCTATCGAGTGTAAACTCGCTCATGAGAAGATTCAAAAAGAACGACCGCCAGAGGCTCAGCAAATGCTCTTCCCTATTATTCAAGGAGTCGTTTATGACGACCTTCGGATCGAGTCGGCGAAGTTTATGGCGGAACTCAATATGCCAGGAGTTGCTATTGGCGGACTTTCTGTCGGGGAATCAAAAGAGCAGATGTATCACACACTCGACGTTCTCTATCCTCATCTTCCAGAAGACAAACCGCACTACCTCATGGGCGTCGGCACACCGGAAGACATCTTCGAGGCGATCGATCGCGGAGTAGATATGTTTGACTGTGTTCTTCCAACTCGTCTCGCGCGTCACGGAACATTTTGGACCAATCTGGGCCGATTCCACATCAAGCACGCTCAGTACAAAAATTCCGCTCTTCCTCTGGACCCAAGTTGCAAGTGCTATACCTGCCGAAATTACTCAGCAAGTTATCTCCGACACATCTTCACGGAAGGCGAAATTCTCGGCCTCTCCCTCCTCTCTATTCACAACCTTCACTTTTTGCTAGACTTAACGGCGAAGATCCGCGATCACATCAACGCAGGAACCTTCCCGGCATTCAAAGCACAATTCCTCAGTCAGTTCGTCATTCCAGGAACCGGCGAAGAAAATTCGGATCAATAACTCCCCTACTATGATTGCCTACCTCAACGGAATCCTTCAAAAAAAACTCGAAAAGAAAATTATCCTCAACGTAAATAATGTTGGCTATCTCGTGACCGTTCCAGCAACGATGCTTTTTACATTAGAAGAAGGCCAAAAGATCGAACTCTACATTCACACCGCCGTTCGCGAAGATGACATTAGCCTTTATGGATTACCATCTGCCGAGTCGATCAAATTTTTCAATCAGCTCATTTCTGTTCAGGGCATCGGCCCAAAGATGGCGACCGATATGATGTCCCTCCCAACTGATAATATCAAAAATGCCATTATTAATGGTGACACCGCAACGCTCACGAGCATTCCTGGCGTGGGTAAAAAAATTGCCGAACGTCTCGTCACCGAACTCAAAGACAAGATTGAAATGGTCTCAACTGGTACATTCCCACAGCATACAAAAGGCTCACTCAAGCGAGAAAACGAAGAAGCTGTCGATGCCCTCATCGGACTGGGTTACCAGCGAAATGAAGTCATCCGAAAACTCAAAGATATGCCAGAGAAAATTCAGAAGACGGAAGATATTGTCAGATATTTCTTGCAGGGCGCGTAGCCAGATAGTCGCACAAAAAAACATAAGCATATAAAACAACTTCCATGTACCGAACCAAAAAACTCGCGCCCATTTTCAAACAAGAAAAAGTCGACGCTATTCTCATTCAGAATCTTTTTAATATTCGATATCTTACGTGGTTCACGGGAACAACGGCATTCATTATCGTAACGCCAAAGAAGCACTTTTTCTTCACCGACTTCCGATACAAAGGCTACGTTGAAAAAAATCTTCCACCACATTTCACATACATTGATACTTCGACTCTTAGGGGTACGGGTTTCGCAGACTTCCTTAAAAAAGAGAAGATTAAAAAACTCGGATTCGAAACGGAGCATATGCACGTTAATCAGTACATCGGCTGGGGAAAGAAACTCAAGGGCGTAGCGCTCAAGCCAATCAGCAATATCGACTCAGTACTTCGCATCAGCAAGACCGATGAAGAGATCGATAAAATTATTCACGCACAACGTTGCGCCGAAGATGCTCTTAAGAAAATCGTTAAAAAACTCAAACCTGGAAAGACCGAACGACAGATTGCAGACGAAATTGAAATCGCTGCATTTGATTATAGTGACGGATTTGAATCACGAATCTCATTCAAGGCGATCGTTGGATTTGGTCCAAATAGCGCCATTCCACATCATCAGAATACCGACAAGGAGTTTAAGAAAGGCGATATCGTTTTGATCGACATGGGTTTCATTTACGGCGGATACTGCTCCGATATGACACGAACATTCTTCACTAAAAAACCAACTGAGTTCGAGGCGAAAATTTACAACAAAGTTCTCGAGGCTCAAGAAGCCGCCATCAAACATATGAAAATCGGCAACACTGGCGGAGATTGCGACAAGATCGCACGTGATATCATTGCAAAAGCAGGTTACGAAAAAAACTTCGGCCACTCTCTCGGTCACGGCATCGGACTCGAAGTTCACGAATCACCAAACGTCGGCCCAGGCTCAAAAGACAAACTCATCGAACGCTGTGTCATTACCTCGGAACCAGGCATCTACCTCGACAGCCAGTTCGGTGTCCGCATCGAAGACATGATCCTCGTCACAAAGAAAGGCCCAGTAAATCTCGCGGTGTATCCAAAGAAGTTAAGCGCAGTGACAATTCAACTCAAATAAAAAATCTATTTTTAACGAAGAGACTGAACCATTCTAATCGCTGCATCGATAGGAACCTTGCGTAAGTCGAGACTGAAAGAACCACAAGGTCTATCGTTGATAGTAACAATGTACCCATCAACCATGAACTCCACTTTTAATATAGAGGGAATCGGAAGTGGCTCTCCGTATACTAAAGCATATTCATCTAGATGAGCTTCAGCATAATTACAGAGATCTATAACAATCTCCTCTTGTGGTCGAGGTTTTCCGTGCTGATCAAAAGGAGAAAGACCTATCTTCTTTGAGCCCTGCATCATCTCATTAGTATCAAGCATAACAATCTGCACATCAGGATACCTCGCTTTTAAAAGACCAACCTCTCGACGCAAATAATCACTCTTAGGCTGAAGCTTAGAAGAAACAGGATGACGTTTTAAAGGCCTTGAGGAAGAGAGAGGTTGAGATGGTGCAATTGGTCGAGGCAATTCAACAGCTTTTTCAGGAGGCTTCGGAAGGTCAACTTTCACCTGAAGAGAAATATCTCCAGGAAGTTTATCGAGTTCTTTTGGAGAAACTCGACTCGCAACAAGAGGAACTTCGCGGACAGCCTGAACAAAAGAAGCAACAGTCTCTGAAAGTCTTCCTGGTTGATAAGGAGCATTGAGCATCTTTCCAACAAGCGCCGTAAGACTAGGGATCAATTTTGAGTTATCAATATTGGCAATGGCCGCTTGCAACTTAGTTATCTCTGCGTCATTACGAACAGTGTCCCGATCAATATCACGAAGTATTGGATCATTTGTGTGATTTCCGCCAACGATCCCCTTCCGTTTCTCAATAAGTTGCAACTTCTGAGCCTCAAGAACCCTAAGTTGAGTAGCATAACCAACTCTCTTGTTCGCATCCTCATCGGTCAAACGACGAATTCTATCAATGATCTGGAGAAGTCGTAACAAGTTACGAGGCTCGGCATTTCCAGGAACAGCTTGTCGATCAAAACCCAAGGAAACTTCAGCAAGGGAACCATCTAGACCAGTAACACGTGCAGCACCCATATTCATAAGGGCAGATCCAACTTGATCAAGAGCATCGCGCAAAAAATCTTCGAGAGGAAAACGCTGAGGACCAATAAGTGGAACTCGCTGAGCACTACCAGAAACATTCAACTCTTCAAAAGATTGAATCAATTTTATTTGCAAAACTTTCCACGCATCAACCGCCTGAGCGACCAGCTCAGTTTCGAGACGATCCTGAACATGAGCAGAAACATCACCAACCTTGCGCTTCACGTCTTCGGGAACTACAAGAGAGACTCGAGAACGATTTTCTAGAACATTTGCAGAAGTAGCTACGGTTGCCGGAGGAGCGGACAAAGCATCTAGCACAGAAGATTGAACTGAGGAGGAGCCGTCGTCGAGAGATCCCATAAAATAAAAATGAAAGGGTGTGATTGTACATGTATTTTCTAAAATAGCAAGACTTAGAGAATTTTTAAGGCTAATTAAAGCCAAAAAGAGACACCTGTAAAGGTATCGTATGGCAAATATCCCATCTTGCCGACAGTGATTGAAGCTGGTACAGTAACGGCGCATGGCAAAAACAGCGGTCATATTATTCCCGGGAAGCAACTGCGAATTAGAGGCGCTTAGAGCGTGTCGACGAGTCGGCATGGAAAGCCAGCTCATTCGATGGAATGAAGAAAATGTTCAGCTCGATCAGTTCGATGGATTTATTCTTCCGGGAGGTTTTTCATATGAAGATCGTGGACGAAGTGGGATTATCGCTTCCAAAGATCCGATTTTTAGTCGAATTCTCGTAGAGGCTAACAAAGGCAAACCGTTGATTGGAATTTGTAACGGCGCTCAGATGCTCGTCGAACTCGGAGTAATTCCGGGAGTCACGACACGAAAACTCGACATGGCCTTGGCATGGAACGAACGAATCAAGAATGGTGAAATTCTCGGAACAGGATTTTATAACGACTGGATTTACATCACGCAGAGCGTCACACCTGGACGAACCGCATTCAATAATTTTGCAAAAGGCACGACGATCAAGATTCCGATTGCTCACGGAGAAGGTCGATACACAACGCAAATTCCAGAACTTCTCGACGCGATGATTGCGCAAGAGCAGACGGTTTTTCGATACAGCGATGCGAGCGGAAACTGCATCAACGAGTTTCCAGTAAATCCAAACAATGCTGTCTACAACCTCGCAGGAGTTTGCAATCTCGAGGGAAATATTATGGCGCTCATGCCACATCCAGAACGAACGGACGTTGGTGATCCAATTTTCGATTCGATGAGAAGATATATCGAGGACAAGAAATCATTCGTCGTTAAGCCAAAAATAACAGAGACTGTTTGGAATGAAAAACCAGTCGCGAAATTTGATGAGGTCGCAGATTATACGTTTATGATTTCGTTAATCATCACAGACAACGAAGAGCGAACAGTTGAACAGGCATTTCACCAGGTCGGTTTTAACGATTTGAAATTAAAAAAATCAATCTACGTAGGAGTGAACTTAGAAAAAACTCCTGCCGGGATTGATATCGAAAAATCGCTTCTCGAAACCATTATTCGAAGCAATGAAATCATGAACGCAAATAAAGAAATGGTAACAGTGACTACAAAAGATGGACGAGTATTTAAATACGACAACGGAAAAGGAATCATTCCTGCAGCAGCAGAAACTACGCAAGCAACAGAAGGAACAAATCTTCTTGTTCTCGATCCCGACAATTACGCAGGAAAAAGCATCACAGGATCTTTGAAGAAACGATATCCAGGACTTGGAATTGCAAGCATTCGAAGAGGTGTGAATTGGAACGTCAAAAGCAGCAAATCACTCGAAGAAGTGGTCGGCGTACATTTATTGCACAATCCGCACTCGGCTGAAATAAAAGCATTTTAAAATTTAAATTGTAGGTTTCAAATTAGTTAACGATTATTAATATGTGTGGAATTTTTGGATATTTCGGACCGAAAAAGACGGCGACAGATATGGTCGTTGAGGGCTTAAAGAAGCTCGAATATCGAGGATATGACTCATGGGGCGTTGCATACAAAACGAAAGATGACATTGTTATTCAAAAACATGTTGGAAAAATTGGAGAGGCACAGATCGCACTTGGAGAGATTGAAGATGCCCAAGAACATATTGCTATTGGGCACTCACGCTGGGCCACACATGGTGGTGTAACAGATGCAAACGCACACCCACACGCAAGTGAAAATCGAGATGTAGTACTCGCGCATAATGGTATCTTTGAAAATTATGCAGAACTCAAGGAGGAGCTTTTGAAGGAAGGCCACGTCTTTACATCAGAAACCGACTCGGAAGTTTTGGCACACTTAATCGAGGACGGAATGAAGAGTGGCGATTTTGTAACAGCAACAAAAAATGCATTCAAGTTGGTCGAAGGTCGTTACGCTACGCTTATTATATGTAAGAGTGAGAACAAGATGATCGCGGCTCGCCGAGGCTCGCCGCTCATTATCGGCGTCGGAAAAAACACGGACGCCAACGGCAAACCAACCAACGAATTCTTCGTCGCCTCCGATATTCCCGCATTTCTCAACCACACTAACCAGGTTCAATACCTCGACGATAACGAGATGGTTATCATCGATTCAAATGGTGCCACTTACACAAATCTCGAAACCGATACACCAATTCAAAAACGTACAATCGAAATTACATGGACAGAGCAGGCCGCCGAAAAAGGTGACTTCAAATATTTCATGATGAAAGAAATCATGGAACAAAAAGACACGCTCTATCGCGCCATCAATCAAGAACCTGAACTCATACAGCAAGTTGCAGAAGCCATAAAGGGCGCGTTCGGAACGTATCTTATCGGATGTGGAACCGCAGGAAAGGTTTGTATGACGGCTGAGTACATGTTCTCGTCAATCGCAAAAAAACACGTCAACACAGCATTTGGATCGGAGTTCGCAAACTTTCACCACTTCTTAACCGACCGATCGCTCGTCATTGCCGTATCACAGTCGGGAGAAACCGCTGATACCCTCGAAGCACTCGAAATCGCCAAGAGCAAAGGTGCAAAAATCATCTCAATCGTGAACGTCGAAACATCCACTATGGCCCGTGTATCCGACATCGTTCTTCCTATCAAGGCAGGTCCGGAAAAAGCTGTCGCATCAACAAAAGCGACAACATCACAGCTCGCCATTCTCATGCTTCTCGCCTACGCAGTTGCAGGAAAACTTGATGAAGGAGAGGCGCTTCTCATTAACGCCGCAGGTCAGATCAATGATCTTTTGAATCCACGTTACGAAGAACATATCGAAAAACTCGCACAGCACATTCAGCATGCAGAAAGCATGTACATCATCGGCCGAGCCAGCAACTATCCAATGGCTCTCGAGTCCGCCATCAAATTACAAGAAGTTTCATATATCCACGCCGAAGGTTTTGCCGGAGGTGAACTCAAGCACGGCCCAATCGCACTCATTAGCAAAGGAACTCCATGTATCGCCCTCGTCGCCAACGATGAGACCAAAAAATCCATGATCAGTAACGCCATGGAAATCAAAGCGCGTGGCGGATACATCATTGGAGTCGCACCAGAAAAAGATCCAATTTTCGACTACTGGATTCGCGTCCCGGATGTCGGAACCGCCTCCCCTATCGTTAATATTATCCCAGTCCAAATCCTCGCCTACCATCTCGCGTTGCTCCGCTCAAACAACCCAGACATGCCACGAAATTTGGCGAAGAGCGTGACGGTGAAGTAAAACTTAAGGCTAAAAAATTTAATATTTATAAAATATTATATAATTCGAGTTTTTGGACGTACAGAAAACAGTTTTAAGAAACAAAGAACAAATATAACAAGTACTGGTATATGCCACAAATCAACAACTTATGGTATAATAGAGTAAGAAGACAAGCTGAAAAATAAAAGTACAAACCATGCTCCAGAAAAAAACAAAAATCGTCTGTACGCTCGGGCCGGCTTCCGACAATCCAAAGACTCTCGAAAAAATGATTCGAGCCGGTATGAATGTGGCACGACTTAACTTCTCGCACGGTGAGTACAAGAATTTCGAGAAGACGATCAAAATGATCCGAGATCTTTCAAAGAAACTCGACACGCCGATCGCCATCTTGCAAGACCTCCAAGGTCCCAAGATTCGTATTGGAGAGATGCCAAAAGAAGGCGTAGCGATCAAGAAAAATGAAACAGTCATTCTTTCAACAGGACACGATAGCTACACGACTCAAAAAACAACCTCTATCTTCCCCGTTCAATTCAAAGACCTCCACAAAGACGTCGGACCAAAAGACACTATCTTGATTGACGACGGACTCATCGAACTCACGGTAGAAAAAATAACTGGCACATCAATTTTCTGCCGAGTAGAAGCAGATGGGACGATCAAATCTCACAAAGGTATCAACGTTCCAACCGCTTCCCTATCAGCCGATCCACTCACGCCGAAGGATCTTAAGGATCTCGAATTTGGCATCAAGCATGATGTCGACTACATCGCGCTTTCATTTGTCAGACATCCAAGCGATATTATCAGACTCAAAAAAATCCTCGCTTCAAAAAAATCAAAAGCCAAGGTTATGGCAAAGATTGAGCGACACGAAGCGGTCAAAAACCTCGAAGAGATCGTAAAAGTATCCGATGCACTCATGGTCGCACGTGGCGATCTTGGAGTAGAAATTCCTGCCGAACAGGTGCCAATCGTCCAGAAACGAATGATCTTACTCTGCAATACCTACGGAAAACCAGTTATCACCGCAACGCAAATGCTCAACTCAATGGTTGAGAATGCGCGAGCAACGCGAGCGGAAATTTCCGATGCCGCCAATGCGATCTTTGATCACTCAGACGCACTCATGCTTTCCAATGAGACAGCTGTTGGAAAATATCCAGTTGAAGCCGTAGAAACACTTGCGAAAGTTGCCCGTGCGACCGAAGAAAATCTACAGAAGTACGAACATCTCCTTCCGTTTAAAATCCGAAAGTTTGATATTCCTGTCAGTAATGCAACCTGCTTGAACGGAACCAAGCTTGCGCTCGACATCAATGCAGACTGCATCGTAGCCGTCTCTATGAGTGGATATACCGCTCAGCACATCGCCAAACACCGAATCTACAAGCCAATTATCACCTTCACCACCTCAGAAAAAGTACGGAACCAGCTCGCGCTCGTCTGGGGACTGAACAATATTTTTGTACAGAAGATTGATTTCAAGAATGCAGCAAAGGAAATTGGAAAGTTTTTGAAGAAAGAAGGTGTTGTAAAAAAAGGTGAGGAAATCGTCATTGTTATCAATGCCAGCAAAGACGAAAATCTCATTTCCACAACGGTCGTATAAGGACTTACTGAAAGACACTCCATAGCTTTGATTTATTTGCGACGAGGGGTTTTTTTGCGTATACTCTACTATGAATAAAAACCTCACTCGCCTGACCTATATGCGCATTTTGGGAATCGATCCAGGAACGGCAATTACGGGATATGCCATTCTCGACACATCAGGACAAACACTGACGGTTCGCGACCTTGGATGTATCACAACGGACAAGAAATCGACACAAGCAGAGAAGCTTGTAGAAATTTCAGAGAGTCTTTGTGAACTTCTTGAGATGTGGAAACCAGAAGAGATAGCGATTGAAAAACTCTTTTTCGCAAAGAATGTTACAACAGCTGTAACGGTCGCACAGGCTCGTGGAGTGATTCTTCACACGATACAGCAACGAGGTCTCGGCCACTGCGAATACACTCCAAAAGAAATTAAACTTGCTGTATGTGGAAGCGGGTCGGCCGACAAAAAAGCAGTTCAAAAAATGGTCCAGATACTCTGCAATTTAAAAACCATTCCGCAAATCGACGATGCCGCAGACGCTATTGCTGCAGCCATTTGTCACGCACAACAACTTCCAATTCGTAGGCTCGCGCATAACAAAACATCCCTCTTAGAAGCATCTTAAATCTACATGAAAAAACTCCTTCCCCTTCTTGTCGCACTTGTCATTACTGGATTAGTCCTATCCATACTTTTCACGACCGGAGTACTGCGAATACAAAATCCAGACGGATCTCCAAAGAAAGTTGATCTCAAGGGAATCATGTCGGGAACAGCCAAAACAGAGTCACTTACATTCGTGCAGCATATAGAAAAGGGTGATGATTATGTAAAAAAAGGCATGGCATCGCTTGCATTCAACGAGTACATCGCAGCAAATCAGCTCAGCCCATCAAATACTGATCCGTACATGAAAATTGGAAAATTACTTTTTGAGAAGAAGGAATATCAGCGTGCTCAGCAAATTTTTCAGCAACTTCTTCAAAAAGATCCAGCAAATCTCGATGCAAATATCTACCTCGCTCGAACGTTCATTACGTTACGAAATCCAGAAAAAGCGAGAGATACGCTTAATGCAATTCAAGGCGACAGTCAGCCAAAATCGTACTATAGCGGAGTACTTGCTGCATACTTTGGAGATTATGATAATGCGAAAAAAGCACTTAATGAAGTTGTAAAAATTAATACAGACGGGGCACTCGTGTATCGAGCACAAAAAATTCTTGCAGCATTCGATGAATACAATCTCAATCAGGGGAGTCAGGAGATATTCTTGAAGACGCTCATCTCGAAAAGCTTCAATGAGGTAAAAGAATACACACTCTCTATTCCCCTTCTCTTCAAGGTAGTAAAAGAAAAAAAGGATTATCGCGATGCGTGGATACTTCTGGGATATGCTTATTTAAATATTGATGACGGGAAAAATGCAATCGATGCGTTTGAAGAGGCAAAGAAATTAGACGGAAATAAACCGGAAACACTTTTCTTCCTCGGTCTCTCATATAGCAAAAACAATCAGAACGAACTAGCGGCTCAGCTCATCGAAAGTGCTATTAACAAAGGTTTTGAGCCAAAGATTCAAGCACAACAGAAACTTGCAGAAATTTATCTCAATCTTAAGCAATACCAAAAGGCAGCAGCAAAATACGAAAGCGTTATCGCAATGAATGAAAGTGGAGATACGAATGAAGTTGATTATTATATCCGACCAATGTGGATTTACATCGACCAACTTCATCAACCAGCACAGGCACTTATTTTAGGGCGAAAAGCCGTCACAAAACATCCAGATAATGGAATGGCACATAACTTACTTGGATGGGCATATCTTGCAGTAGAAGATTTCAGTAGCGCACGTAACTCACTCGCAAAAGCGCTTGAAATAGATCCGAACCTTTCTGCGGCATATTTAAATCTCGGGAAATTATACGAACGACTCGCCTATAACGATACGGCAAAACAGTACTACCAAACCGCGTTTAGACTCGGAGAAGGAACATCAATTGGAGACACGGCAGCTGGCCTTTACAACAAACTAGGCGGATTGTCGACGAATGGAACAGGAAATACAGTGAATCAATTAAATCAATCAATGCAGGCTGATATTACCTCGCCACAAACATACTCTCCTCCAGTGCCAGAGGCATCACCGCAACAAAACATTCCAAAATTCGTCTTACCACCTCTCTCAACAGCACCATGAACATCTTTCTAACGCTCGTGATTTTTTACGTCGGCGCAGCATTTGGAAGTTTCTTGAGCGTGATCGTTCAGCGTACACAGCGAAAGATGTCAGGGATTTTGGCTGGAAGATCTGCGTGTCTTCATTGTAAACACCAACTCGGCGTAATGGATCTCATGCCAATTGTGAGCTATCTCATTCTTTGGGGAAAGTGTCGTTACTGTAAAAAGGCAATCGCTCCGCACTACATACTCATGGAGCTTATTACGGGAATTGTTTTTGCAGCGCTTTATCTTGTTTTTCCGTTCTTCATATACACGATAACAAGTCCATATACAGCATTCAGCACTCCCCTTCTTTGGGAGTTCCTTCGATATGGAGTCTTGAGCTTGGTCTTGCTTGCTATTTTTTTCTACGATCTTCTTTTTCAAGAAATTCCGGATAGCTTTTCTTTGACGGGAATTCTTTTCACACTTTTGGGAAATATTGCTTTAACATCTCCACCGCCCCTCGACTTCGTCATCGGGGCGACCGCCGGCTTCCTCTTCTTCTTCCTTCAACTTATTGTCTCCCGCGGCGCTTGGGTCGGAAGTGGTGACGTCCTGCTTGGAATTCTCATGGGGATGATTCTCGGCTGGAAACTCCTCATTGTGGCACTTTTCCTCAGTTATATCATCGGAACTTTTGTAAGTATCTGGCTTCTCGCCGCGAAAAAAGCCACCAGAAAGACCAAAATTCCCTTTGCGCCATTCCTCGTTACCGGTACAATCCTAGCGATTTTGTTTGGCAACCAAATTATCAATTGGTACGTCAACACGCTACTCGTCTAACTCAAAAAATCATGAATCAAGAAAAAGTACTCCTCGTCATTCTCGATGGTTTTGGTGAGGGAAAAGATTACGAAGGAAATGCAATCACGCGAGCGAACACCCCAAACCTCAAACATCTTCGCGCAACCTATCCGATGTCGCTCTTGAAAGCTCATGGTAACGCCGTTGGACTTCCAGAAATTGCGCAGGGAAATTCTGAAGTAGGTCATTTCACAATGGGCAGCGGCCGCATCACCTTCCAGAGTCTCGAAGAAATTAATCGATCGATCGCAAACGGATCACTCTATACCAAGCAGCCGCTTCTCGACGCCGTCGCTTATATTAAAAAATCCGAGAAGTCCGCACTCCACCTCCTCGGTATGATTTCCGATGAGGGAGTTCATGCACACACCGAGCACCTCTTCGCACTTCTCAAATTTGCCAAAGACCAGGGCGTAGAAAAAACGTACATTCACGCGATCACCGACGGACGAGATGTTCCGGAGCGCAGCGCAGAAAAGTACATCACCATGATCCAGGAAAAAATTACCGAACTCGGCATGGGCGAAGGATCTGCAACGCAAGCGAAAATCGCAACCATCGTCGGACGCTTCTTTGCCATGGATCGAGACAACAACTGGGATAGAACAGAAAAAGCATATGATCTCATCGTGGGCGGAGAAGGAGTGAAAGAAACCGATCCACTCGCAGCAATTCAAAACGCCTACGCACGCGACATCAAGACCGACTATTACATCGATCCAATTATGTTAGATGAACATGGCGTCATCAAAGACAAGGATTCCGTTATCTTCTTCAACTTCCGAACCGATCGAACACGACAACTCACCAACTGCTTCACTCGTGAAAAAGAAATTGGATTCACGCCGAAAAAAACCGTCACTCCATTCTTCGTCTGTATGGGAGACTACTCGGTAAAGGCGCCTGTCGTCTTCCCTACTCCGATCATCACTAATAATCTCGCAGAAGTCCTTTCAAAAAATAACGTATCGCAGTTACGAGTCGCAGAAACCGAAAAGTACGCTCACGTCACCTACTTCTTCAACAGTCAGATCGAGGCTCCGTACGCCAAAGAAGATCGAATCATGATCGATTCAAAGAAAGCAAAATCGTTCGCAGAAATTCCAGAGATG
This sequence comes from Candidatus Altimarinota bacterium, assembly GCA_041674865.1. Lineage (GTDB taxonomy): Bacteria > Patescibacteriota > Gracilibacteria > UBA1369 > UBA12463 > CALREA01. Next base: position 3,505 of record JBAYUX010000019.1, on the reverse strand, counting down.
AGCGCAAAAGAAATTACCGACCGCCTCCTCGAAGAAATGGATAAGGGCGACCATCCAGTTATTATTGTAAATTACGCCAACTGTGATCTCGTTGGTCACTCCGGTGATTACAAGGCATCCCTCATCGCTGTAGAAACAATCGATGAGTGTCTCGGTCGCATCGAAAAGAAATCTCTCGAAACAAACTACCAAACATTCATCACTGGCGATCACGGAAACGTCGAATACATGATCTACGACGAAGGCCCAGAAAAAGGCCAACAATGCCCATCCCACACACGCAATCCCGTCCCGCTCATTCTCATCTCCGAAAAGTTCAAAGGCGCGAAACTCACGAATGGTGAACTCCAGGACGTGGCACCTACTATTCTCTCAATGATCGATGTTGAGTTACCAAAAGAAATGACAGGGAAAAATATTTTGAGTGCGTAAATACAACATCACTGACAACCTACTTATGAAAATCGTTATTCTCGCTGGCGGAACAGGCACGCGCCTCTGGCCACTATCAAGACAGAAGAAACCAAAACAACTTCAGAGTTTCGTAACGAACGACACACTTCTTCAGGAGACACTCAAGCGTGTTGATTTTGTGAAGCCTTCGGATGTGTATATCGCGACAAATGAGATTTTTCTTGAAGATGTAAAAGAGCAAGCGAAGCCATTCAAAATTCCAGCGAAGAATTTTATTATTGAGCCGGCATTACGAGATACGGCTCCATGCATTGGACTTGCAGCAACATACCTCGCGGCACACGGATTTGAAAATGAGGTCATGTCGATCATTTATGCTGACCACATGGTTCAGCAGAAATCAGAGTTTGTAAAACTTCTTAAAGTCACTGCAGAGATCGCTGACAAAGAAAACACACTCAATATCATTGAGGTGAAGGCGAAGTTCCCAAGTGTCCATCTTGGATATGTTAAAATCGGCTCTCTGTTGAAACAGGTCAAAGGAGTTGATGTGTATGCGTTCGAGAAGTTCACGGAAAAACCAGATCTTGAAACCGCCCAGAAATTTCTCGCCTCCTATAAGTATCTCTGGAATACAGGATTTTACGTCTGGAAGGTTTCGACGATTTTGGAGAAGTTCAAAAAACATCAACCGAAGACAGCTGCGCAACTTAAAAAAATTGAAAAAGCGATCGGAACAAAAAACGAGTCGGCCGTCCTCAAGAAGGAATATCCACTCTGTGAGAAGATTTCGATCGACTATGGAGTCATGGAAAAGGTTGATCCAAGGGAAGTCCGAATTATTCCAGGTGATCTCGGATGGAGTGACATTGGAACGTGGGAGGCTATTTATGACGAACTTACCACGAGCACGAATGATAACCTCATAAAGGCGGATCATATAGGAGTCGATACTGAAGGAAGTCTTATATATGGATATCCGAAGAAGCTAATTGCCACGGTGGGCCTCAAAAATATCGTGATTATTGATACACCAGATGCCCTTCTCGTTTGCCAGAAAGGACGCAGTCAGGAGGTAAAAAAGATCGTAGAACAGCTTAAAAGTGAGAAAAAGGATCGACTATTGTAAAATGACTACAAAATTACCCAAAGCTGAGGAGGTCTTTAGCCAAAGCTGATTTGATAGAAAAAGTTGCAGAGAGCTTGACATACGGATAAATAATAGTAGTATTGCTCTCTTACATATAAAACTCACACTATGTCTCTCAACACACGAAACGTTATCGACACTGGATCAACTCCAGAATCAAAGCCAACACTCCGTGGAGCCGTATCGGCTCGCGCAGCAGCACTCATGATTGCTGTCAGCAGTCTCGTAGCAGGATGTGCAGAACCAGGTCACTGGGAAGCAGCTGCCGCTAGTGATACATCAAAGGCAGATGGTAGCCAAGATGGCTATGGATGGACTCCAGAAGATACGACAAACTTTCCACCACTCGATACTGGCTCTTTCGTTCAGCCAGATAACGGCGTTACTCCAACTCCAGACACTGTTGCACAAGGTACGGATGCAGTAGATGCGACCGACTCGGCAGACTCAAGTGACACTGTTCCAACAAGCATTGACGGTCAAACAACTCCATCAAACGCTATTGACCCCTTCAATCCAGCAAAGGCAGGATGCCCAGAGGGAGCAAAGGGACTCGTTGGAAATGACTGTGTGATTCCAGCACCTCCAGGTGGCTCACCAATCCCTGGAAAGGGACAGTGGAAACAGCCAGATGTTCCAGCTCCAGTATGTCAGGTTGAGTGCAAAGTTCAACATCCGTAATTGTTCTCGTTAAAAAGATTTTCAATGCCCCGGCGCGTACGCGCCGGGGCATTTTTCGTTCCAACACATTCAAACGGTAAAGCAAGCCGAAGCTCGGCACGACTTGGAATACAAAAAAAAATCATGTATAGTTCGCTCGCAATAAAACACCAAAGCACAAATGAAACAGGATGTTATTATCAAGCCGAAACCATGGGGACGAGAAGTCTGGTTCGCTCACACCGAGCGGTATGCCGGAAAGATTCTCGAGGTCACCAAGGGCCACAGACTCTCCTTGCAATATCACGAGCACAAAATGGAAACACAATACATTTACAGCGGCAAAGTAAAACTCACCTACGGCGAAAAAGAAGACGCACTCCAGGAAAAAATCCTGAATGTTGGCGATAAATTCGACATCAATCCATATACCATTCATCGCATCGAGGCTATCGAAGATAGCCAAATTTTCGAAGTATCCTCACCGGAACTCGACGATGTCGTGAAACTTGCCGATGACTACGGTCGCACCGGTAAGGGCAATAACGAGTCTCTCGACCAAAATCTCCATACACATAATCATTCTTAATTCTAACTTCTTATTTTTCTTTTATGAAAAAAATTCTTTCGTGGCAACTCGTCACCATCGTGATCGTATCAATTCTTCTCGGATTTTTCGATCTCCCAAGTAATATTCAAACGAAGGTTTTCCCTTGGACGCCTAAGTTTATTCAAGATGAGAAAATTCATCTTGGTCTCGATCTTCAGGGAGGTTCTCAGCTCGATTACAAAATCGATCTCCGAAAAGTTCCAGAAAAGGATCAGAAAGATATTGTTGATGGTGTACTTACTGTTATCGAAAAACGTGTCAACGGACTTGGTGTTTCAGAGCCAAGTATTTACCTCTCAAAGGTTGGAAATGAGCAACACGTTATCGTAGAACTTGCAGCAGTCAAAGACCTCGAAGAGGCAAAGAAAATCGTAGGAAAGACTATTCAGCTCGAGTTCAAAGAAAAGAAAGATGCTCCAGATCCTGCAGAAAAAGAAACACAACTCAAATATGCTCAAGGCGTACTCGCAAAACTTCAGGATTCAAAAGCAGACTTCGGTGCTATCGGAGAAGAAGAACAGAAAGCAAATCCAGGAAAGGTCACGTATACAAAGGATGAGAGCCTCATCTTTGTATCAAATCTCTCAGAGTCTGTAAAAAAGGGAATTGCAAAACTTAACGCCGGCGAAGTTACAAAAGACCTCGTTACTGCAGATGGTAATTACACTATT
>JBAYUX010000018.1:0-22527 GCA_041674865.1 Candidatus Altimarinota bacterium | reverse complement strand
TGATGTTCATGCATTCTTTGAGCTTTCGAATGGGCAGTATTTTCACCTTCGAACCTATACGAGACATATGCTTGATATGGACACCGTGCCATCAGATAAAATTCTTTTAACAGGATACACAAAGCCAGGCATAGCGCAGATTGGGGGCACGCACTCATTGAAACAAGATTGGTACCAGTGGGATGCTGATACGATTGCCAGTGAAGTCGTGAGGCAGAATCCATCACTATTTAACTAAAGCGGAACAATTAGGCACCAGTTGTTAAAAGCCGAAAAAAATGGTATAATAATGGCCATGAATAGCCCTTCCGACTTATATCCAGATGAAGCGCCTTCGGCGCCCTCGACATCTCCGGTACCTCCGGCACCGAATCAACTTGCTACTCCAGATGCAGTTGAGGCATTGGCGAGACCGGGGTTAGTGGCAAGATATGCGCTGTTTAGGGATACGCTACATCCAAAGGCGGATGTGGTTTATCATCCGTGTGGGGGGAATGACGTGTCGCCTTCTGCTGCTTTTCCAGATAGTCGGGTGATATATGTGGATATTGATCAAAGATCTGTTGATGGGCTAAAGAGAGGTGGTTATGAAGCACATGCTGCATCTGCATTGGAATTTGATCCAGGAAAAGTTGATGTGTTAATTATGCTCAATCCACAAATTCCATCGAATATTCCAAGTTCACACGTCGCCGAAAACGGATACGTACTCAGTAACGATTATCATGGAACGGCATCATCTCTCCATCAAAATACTCAGTATCAGCTCCAGGCAATCATCAGGCCATTACCAAACGGAGAGCTTATCTTTGATACTGAAAATACAGAGGACTACTGGAAAGAAATAGATTCAGAGGAAGAGTTCAGAAACGCGCCATTTACCTTCGGGGCAGTCAATTACTCAACAGCGGCGAAAATAGTTGAGGTGGTTACCGGCAAACGAGAGAATATTCTCACTGAGTATAAAAGAATAATCGAGATGGCGAGAGAAGATGCGATACAGCGAAATGCTCAAATGCTCACAGAGCAGCCAGGATTGGCAGGACTCCTAGGTGATCCAAGTAAGGACGATGTACTTACATACAGTCACGGAGGAAGACAGTTTGCGATAGCAACGATGTTGCCTCGAAAAAAAGGAACCGTCGACGATATTTTCGTTTTTCAGAAGAGAGGTCAAAAAGTTTAAGTATAGATATATAAAACTTTGCCTCATGAAGTACAAGACGTTGAGAGATGGAGAGGTGATAATAATCTAAGACGGTGTATGATAGGGACATAGCATCTAACTATTTTGCTCTATGATCCCAATCCTCACGGTCATTGCCCCGCTATTTCTCATTATTTTTGCGAGTGCGTTGCTGCAAAAGCTTGGAAGTATTAATGACAACTGGTCGACGGTTCTCAATGAATTCGCACTCAAAATTGGTTTTCCTGTTTTGATTTTCTCAGCGCTTTCCAAAGTTCCATTTTCATTTTCAACAGAGGCGGGATTAATTATCTCAAACTCGCTCTTCATCGTCGGAAGTCTAGTATTAGCCTTACTCATAGGAAAAATCCTACGTCTCGAAAAGCAAATGTTCAGAACGCTCTTCATTTGTTTTGTTTTTGGAAATGTAGCCTATCTTGGAATTCCAACACTTACTCAGGTAGCAGGAGATAAAATAGTACCAACAGCAACACTCATCGTTGCGATTTACTTGTTCTGGATATTCACGATCGGAGTTGGCTATCTCGATTACTCAATGACAAAAAGCAAACGAGACGTTGCAAAGAATATGCTCAAAAATCTCATCACAAACCCACTTCTCATCGCAGTATTTATGGGAATTATCTTTGGAAGTTTGAGGATCACTCTTCCTGCAGTCTTGCTCAAATCGCTCGACATGATCACGGCATCAGTAAATCCAACCGTACTGATCGTCATAGGATTATTCATCGGGAAGTCAAAATTCGGAAAACTCTCTGAGTGGATTCCAGTCACATTATTTTCAGTCATGAAACTCGCGATACTTCCAGCAATCTTTTACTTCGGCGTAAAGTTCTCTGGAGTTTCATTATCACAATTCCCAAGTTCGCTTATTCAAGCCGCCATGCCACTCGCCATCACGCCATTCGCCCTGGCAGACAAGTACAACCTCAACAAAGACTTCATCGCCCGCGCAATCGTACTGAGCACGATTCTCTCGGTCATATCGCTACCGTTTTGGATTTCGATGTAAGCTAAAGCAAAGAGTAAAGAGCATGGATTTCCCCCATAAACTACGCTAGAATCCTCCCGCTATGATCTACACCACCAGACCAGTTAATTTCTCGCCGCGATTTGAAGTTGTGAGCTGTTTCATCCAAGTTGATGATCGGTTTCTGCTGCTTTTGAGGCAGGATGGCGACAAGCTCCAGCCAAATGTTTGGGGGCTTCCAGCGGGCAAAAAAGAGAAGAAAGAGAAGGAGCTTGATGCGATGCTCCGGGAGATCGAAGAGGAGACCGGACTTAAGATCAAAAAGCCAAAACTTCAGCAGCACCACACCCTCTATGTTCGCTATTCGGAGTACGATTTCACCTACTATCCGTTCCACGCCAGATTCACAGAAGAGCCAGAAATAGAGCTCAATCCAGTCGAACACAAGGACTTCCGCTGGGTAACGGCTGAGGAAGCTTTCAAAATGAAGCTGATCAAAGATTTGGACGAGTGCATAAAGGTATTTTTCAAAATGAGGAAGTAAGGTAAGCTCTGGGCATGCAACTTATCGCTACCTGCGCCTTTGGACTCGAGAAACTCGTCTATGACGAACTGAAAAAGCTCGGCCTTTGGGTGATCAAAACAGAAGACGGCCGTGTGACATTTGAAGGTGATGACCTCGCGCTCGTGCGAGCAAATCTCTGGCTTCGATGTGCCGATCGCGTACAGATCAAAGTGGGGGAGTTCCGCGCGACAACATTTGATGAACTTTTCGATCAAGTGAACGCGCTCCCTTGGGAAAACTACATCAACGTAAGTGACGCCTTCCCGGTTGACGCCGTAAGTGTGAAGTCGATGCTCCATTCCGAACCGGCGATCCAGAGTATTACGAAAAAATCGATCGTGAAGAGACTTCAGCAAAAGTACGGCACAGAGTTGTTGCCAGAAAATTCCGGAGTTCAGTACCAGATCATGGTGAAGTCGAACAAAGATGATTTCGTCGTAACCATCGACTCATCTGGAGACAGTCTGCACAAGCGTGGCTATCGAATGAAGACGAATGAGGCTCCGATGAAGGAAACTCTCGCAGCGGCGATTATTACGCTATCTGGATGGACACCTGACCGCACACTCGTCGATCCGTTCTGCGGAAGTGGAACCATCTGTATCGAAGCGGCCCTCATGGCACACAATATGGCGCCAGGATTGAAACGAACATTCGCCTTTCAGAAGTGGCCGTGGATTTCACAGGAGAATATTCAGAAGGCCTACGCAGAGGCTCGAGAAGCCTACAAGCCAGATGCTAAGTTTCGCATCTATGGATTTGATATCGATGCTGACGTTCTCACCATGGCTGGAAAAAACGCAGGAAATGCGGGATTCAATAACTTGAATTTCAAACGATCCGACTTCGCCGAACTCGACTGGTCGAAGTTCGAAAACTGCACCTTTATCACCAACCCTCCATACGGCGAACGTCTCGAAGAAATCGCCACCGTCGAAAAAATGTATCACGACCTCGGTAAGAAATTCAAAGAAACTGTCGGCTGCTCAATGTTCCTCATCACCGCCCACGAAAAGTTCCAGCACTTCTTCGGCCGAGTCGCAGATAAGAATAGAAAACTCTTCAATGGTGGGATAAAATGCTATTTGTTTTCATATCTGTCTAAATAACTCTCACATGGATGTAGCACCAGACAATCTTGAAAAACTTCTCGAAGATCTCGACATGGATATCGATGCCGCATGTGAATTTGCTGCGGATTTTGGAGCAAATACGGCGATCGAAGATCTTTCAACGTTTGAGCAACTAAAAGGCAATAGGCCAGCAATTATAGCCGCCCTGAGCTCAAAATTCGGTTTCAATTTTGGTAAAACAAGGAAAGCTCCAGTGAAGCGATATGCTATCCAAGGCACTCCAGGGACCGAGTGCGAAGGAGAAATTCAGGTGAGTGTCTACAGCACAACCGTTCCAGACGTATACATCGGAAAACACACTCATGCAGATGGCGCAGTCGGATGGTTTATACGCTCCCTCGACGTTGAAGAATAAATATAACGATAATTAATTATCAACCAAATGTCTCTCGAAAAAATCGCCGAAGAAATAGATCAGCTCAAAGATCGCAACAAGCGTGTCGACATCAATAAGGCCTGGGAAACGAGCAAAACTCGAAAAGCCCTCATCCTCATGCTCACCTACATCGTCGTGGTGATATTTTTTTTCGTAGCACATCTCCCAAACCCATTCATCAACGCAATCGTCCCATCACTAGGATTTTTCCTTTCCACCCTCTCTGTTTCTGTAGTAAAAGGTTGGTGGATGAAGAATATCTATAAGAACTAAGCACAAAACTATGCCGCACATTCTCGCCAGACTCAAAAACGCCAAATTTGAAGAAGTAAAAGTCATGCTCACCGAGCATGCACCAATTCACAAACAGTACGGACTCTACATGGAAAAGGTCTGGCAAAACGACGACGCAACAGACGAAGTGCTCTTCCTTTTCCGAACCGACGATCTCGCAAAGTCCAAAGAGTTTATCAAGAAAACGCACGACGAAGCACGCGCTGAAGATCCAGATGTAAACCTCCCACACATGACTTTTCTGCAAGATTAAAAAATCTTCGCTTCCTATTTTCCGGGAGTCAAATTAGTATACAGGCGATCTCAAGGGAGATCACTTTTTATTTTCTATCTCATTCTCGTATGGCAATTAACTACTGGGCGGTGCTCGTATGCGCAATCGCCTCAATGATCGTTGGAAGCGTTTGGTATGGTCCTATTTTTGGAAAGAAATGGATGCAAATCTGCGGAGCAGACAAACTCGACATGGAAGCTCGCAAGAAAATGCAGAAAGCCGCAGGTCCACTTTATCTCGCTCAGTTTCTTCTCACCCTTCTCCAGCTCTGGGTCTTTGCAAACATCCTCAACTACTGGCCAGGCGCAAGTACTGTCTGGATCGCAGTCTTCATGTGGGTCGGCTTTATCATGCCAACCATCGCCGGTTCATCCATGTGGAACAACGACGCATCCAAAGTGAAGTGGGCACGATTTCTCATTCAATCAGGCTATCAGCTCGTCATGTTTATCATTTTCGGACTCATTCTTGGCCTTTGGAAGTAACATAAACATTGCAAGATTCTGATAATATTTTAGAATAAAAAGAGCACATTCAACGGCAAAATCAGCTTTGAAATGAGCTCTTTTTTCGTGGAATGAGTAAAAAAGACCCAGCTCAGACGAGAAATAGGTTCAAAACCATGGCAGCCGGAGCCCCCATCCTTGCCGCTAAAGCCAAAATCTGATATAATGATGAGAAGTTAAGAAAGCTAGCCGGAAGCCAATTGTCATAAAAAACCAAACCAAAAAATAAACACATGGCCAACGTAGTAATAAATACCAGCTCGATCAAAGTCAGTGCCGAACTCTTCATGAGCTACTGGCGTCCATTTTGGAACTTCGTATCGACGAATCCAATTCTTACGGCAGTAATCGTCATCGGAACTCCGATTGCAATTCATGCGCTAATTTGGCTCTTTCGTTATTTCTACATCCGCCAGACGAAAAACGTCTACTTCCGTGTAACGCTTCCACGTGAAGATACACAGAAAGATAAGGAAAAAGAGGTACAAAAGGACTTCAAGGAAAAAATCGCGATCATGGAACAGTGTTATCGATCTCTCATGGAGATTAAGGAGCTCAACATCATGAACTCGATTCGAAGTTTCTTTTTTCATTCTGACATCATATCATTCGAGCTTACCGTTGAGCACAAGGTTATCTGTTTCTATGTCGTAACAGTCGAGGCATATAGCAAGATTGTCGAGAAACAGATTACAGCGTTCTACTCAAATGCAGAAATTGAACCCGTCGACCCAATATTCATCGAAAACAAACCAGGTCGATACATAAAATCATTTTATGCTTACCAGAAAGAGCCATATTGGTTCTCAATGAAGACGTATAAAAAAATTGAAAATGATCCACTTAACAATCTCACAAATATCTTCACAAAGCTTGAAGACGAGGAAGTGGGGTCTATTCAGATTATAATCCGTCCAGCCGAACGCAAATACGGAAAATATGCAGAGCAAATTGGCGAAGCAATTTTTCAAGGACGAAAAGTTGGACGAGGAGGTATTCAGAAAAGCAATTTTATACTTGGATTTTTAAGCGATGTTCTCTTTTCATTCACAAAAGGAAAAGATGCTAAGCCAGAAAAAACCGAAGACGATTGGGCGCATGGGATGGTTCGTATGATTTCAAGTAAGGAAGAAACCGCCAAGGCAATCGGTGAAAAATCACAGCAGGTTAACTTTCATACAGTTGTTCGTTTAATTGCAGCATCTCCATCAGAACAGCAGGCAGAGACCATGATGAATAACATGGTTGTAGCATTAAGCGCATTTGGTGATGAAAGTTCAAACTCATTCCAGACTCGACGTGTCGTACCTATTGATAGCATCAATAACTGGTATATGCTTCGTAACTATAATAAGCGAATTCTTGAAACTCGAATTTTCGGATTTGGAGAAAAAGAAAGCATTCTCTCTGAAGAAGAGCTCGCGACGATGTACCACATGCCAGATGGTAAATATAACTTCACACCATCAATTCGATGGCTTCCTTACAAGAAGCTTCCGGCTCCGGCAGATTTAGCAACCGAGGGTATTCTTCTTGGAAATAACGTCTATAGAGGTATCGTCAAACCGATCTACTTCATGAAAAAGGATCGTGGAAGACATCACTATATCATAGGTAAATCTGGTACAGGTAAATCAAGCATCTTGAGTTACATGATTCGTCAGGATATCAAAAATGGCGAAGGTATCGCGGTTATTGATCCGCACGGCGATCTCGTCGATGACGCATTGAACTTCATTCCAAAGGAACGAGTAAAGGATGTAATCCTCTTCGATCCGGGTGATATGGAGCGTCCAATGGGTATGAATATCCTTGAGGCAAAGACTGCAGATCAGCAAGACCTCGCAGCATCTCAAGCGACAGAAATTTTCATCAAGTTGTTCGGTGATGAGATATTTGGACCTCGTATTCAGCACTACTTCCGAAATGCCTGTTTGACCCTTATGGAAGATCAGGAGGAGGGCGCAACACTCATCGACGTTCCACGTATGTTCGTGGATGAAGAGTTCCGAAAGCGCAAGTGTGCCAAGATCAAAAATCCAGTCGTGAAGTCATTCTGGGATCATGAATATGCCCAGACTGGTGAGCGAGAAAAGCAGGAAATGATCCCATATTTCTCAGCTAAATTTGGTCCGTTTATCACGAACCACATCATGCGTAATACGATCGGTCAGCCAAAATCCGCCTTCAACTTCCGTGAGTGTATGGATCAGGGAAAGATTCTCCTCGTCAAACTCTCAAAGGGAAAGATCGGTGATCTCAATACGCAGCTCCTCGGTCTTATCATGGTAGCTCGTATTCAAATGGCCGCTATGAGTCGTGCGGATATGCCGGAAGCAGATCGAAAAGATTTCTACCTTTATGTGGATGAGTTCCAGAACTTTGCAACAGATTCATTCGCTTCGATTCTCTCTGAGGCTCGTAAGTACCGACTCGCGCTCATCATGGCTCACCAATATATTAGTCAGCTCACGGTTTCAAAGAATGGCTCAACCAACACTCAGATCCGAGACGCCGTCTTCGGTAACGTTGGTACGATTACGGCCTTCAAGGTTGGTGCTGAAGACGCAGAATATCTCGCAAAAGAATTTAATCCAGCTGTTACAGAACAGGACTTGATCGGTATCTCAAACTACAAAGCCTACGTAAAATTGAACATCAACTCAACAACATCTCGTCCATTTTCACTTGAAACAATTTACGACCACATCGGTGAAAACAAGAAGGTTGGTGAAATCATCAAGGAATACGCTCGTATGAGATATGGCCGAAAACAAGAGTTCGTTGAACAGGAAATTATCGCACGTATTGGTATTGCGATCGAAGAAGAGAAAAAGGAAGGAGAGGAAGGAGCAACAGCAGAGACAACACCACCTACGGCCGAAGCAATTATGACTGCTGCAGCGACAGATACACAAGTAGCTCCAACAACAGCAGCAGAAATTCCAGCGGCAACTGAAGTAACCCCAGTTGCAGAAGAAGAGGCGACTGAACCAGCTGAACTCGCAGAATCAGCCTCTGCAGAACCAGCAACTCCAGCAGTAACAGCAGAGAATCCTACGCCACCAACTCCAACAACAGTATGAACTTCAACCAGTGGAAAATAAATTTCGTACTTCTTCTCTTTGTTTCCTCACTTGTGACGGTAACGATGCTTATCGTGGGAACGGATATTTTGAAGGACTTAAAGGTAAAAGAAACTCAAATTAATAATCTTATTGATGAAGTAGGCGCACTGAGAGGGGAAAAGGAAACCGGTACAGTCACTCACTCTTCTGCACGTCCTCTTGCAACAACTGAATTTACAACAGATGCATACACCCCTACAAATCAGCAGACAGTAGGTACGCCAACTCTTCCACCTGAAAATACAAAGGGACAGAACGTTTATCTGATCGTTGGCCAACACAGCAAGCTCACAGACACGATTATGGTTGGAGTTGTAGATCACGACAAAAAGCGAATTACGCTCATGAGTGTTCCTCGAGATTTTTACATCAACGGAAGAAAGATTAACGAATACTACGAATTCTTTGGAATTCAAAAACTTGCTGACCAAATCACAAAGATCACAAATCTCACAGTGGATAAATACGTCATTGTCGACATGCAGTCATTCAAAACATTTGTCGACAAGATTGGTGGCGTAGATGTTTATGTAGAGAAAGGACTTGTCGATACGCTCTATCCAACAGAGAAAAAAGGATATCAGACTTTCTCAATTAGCAAAGGACTTCATCATCTTGATGGCAATACAGCACTTAAGTATGCTCGAAGTCGCGAATCAACATCAGATTTTGATCGAGCAAGGAGACAGCAACAGGTGATAAAAGCTATCAAAGACACTCTCGAGAAGAAAGAAAATCTCGTCCAGTTAATATCTGACGTCTATGGAAGTATTAAGGGAAACGTTGAGACAAATATTACATATATTGATGCGCTCATGACATTTAATACTGTTCGAGGATATGCTATTAGCGCAGATCACGTATTTTCAACGTCAAACCTACTGTATTCAACCTACTCAACAGGGGGTCAGTATATACTGCTTCCTAAAGCCAAAAACTACTCAGAAATTCAAAAGACAATCAGCGATTGGCTCAACCAGTAGCCAAAATACGAGTTTTTGACTTTTTTTTATCTTAGTATATACTCTCTCTGCAGTTAAAGCAGAATGCTTTTTACAACGTCGCGGGGTGGAGCAGTGGTAGCTCGCAAGGCTCATAACCTTGAGGTCGGTGGTTCGAGTCCACCCCCCGCAACCAAAAAAACGAATACCACGGCAGGGTAGCTCAGTGGTAGAGCAGCGGACTCATAAGCCGTTGGTCGCGAGTTCGACTCTCGCCCCTGCCACCAAATAATTCACGTGGCTACTTTGATGTAGCAGGTTGTTTTTCTGTAGGCTGATCAACCTGAATAATAGTTGGAGATGGAGCAGCGGTAGCATCTGGCCGATGGTCAATTTCGAAGAAGAACTTCCACCACTTTCGTGAATTGGAGATATTGTAGTATTTAGAAATTTTATCAGCAGAACCACTTGCTTCAACCGCGTCATTAACCGGTTGATTGAGAAGATCGTCAGAGATGATAACGACCTCTTCTCCTGGATTTACAAGGCCGAGATTTTGCTTGGCAACTTTCTCGATGTACTCACCAGAAGTGTAATAAAGGAGATCTTCGGCAGCTTTTTTGTTATCAGAAGCGATCTTATCGTTGAGGGCTTGGAAGTTTTTGATATGATAGTCGACCTGATAATTCCTATAAATATAGTTCGTAAGGGCATACAAAAGGTACGAAACCAGCAGAAACTCACCAATAAGGATGAGCTTCGTCATTTTTGAAGCATACTGAAATTCAAATTTCATGTGCCAATGGTAACACACTTGAATAGGCTGTTCAATTACAGTAATCTCTAGCCAATGCATACCAGACTTAATATATTTGCAATCGGCGCCGGAGGAAGCGGCATGAGCGGACTTATCCGACTTCTCAAGAGACAGGGACATCACGTTTCTGGATCAGACCAGAGCAAATCTGCAAAAGTAGATGCTCTTCAACAGGAGGGGATCCATATTTTTCCAGAACACAATGCCGCGCACATCACCAATGATATCAATGAGGTAATCTACTCTCAGGCAATTTCAGAGAACAATCCAGAACTTCAAAAAGCTCGAGCACTCCAGATTCCGATCAGATCATATCCAGAGGCTTTAGGTGAATACACATCTGATACAACGCGTGTTTGCATTGCCGGAACTCATGGAAAGACAACGACAACAGCGATGGTTGCTGCCTGTCTGATTGCAGGAAAACGAGACCCAACCGTGATCGTCGGAGCCGATGTAAAAGAACTCGACGGAAAAAATGAACGACTTGGAAGATCAGGAATTTCAGTATTAGAAACGTGTGAATATAAAAAATCATTTCTCTCGATTCCGCCAAATATTCTCATTATTACGAATATTGATTTCGATCATATTGATTACTACAAAACAAAGAAAAATTACGATGATGCCTTCGTACAGTATATGAACATGGTTCCAAAGAAGGGGATGATTCTCTACATGAAAGACGACCTCGCAACCAAAAAACTTCTCATGAGGGTGAAAGGCGTAACGATTAAACCAGTAAATGTAAAAGAAGATCTCAATTTATCGGTACCAGGAAGACACAATCTCAGGAATGCCTCGCTCGCCTACGAGCTCGCTCGGCAATTCAAAGTCTCAGACATCGTCACTCGCAAGGCCCTCCGCGAATTCTCCGGAACCAAACGCCGCCTCGAGTACAAAGGTAGCATCACAACTCCCACCTCAAATAAGCCAAATCATCAAACCAAGGTCTACGATGACTACGGCCACCATCCAACAGAAATCAAAGCAACACTCAGTGCACTACGAGAACTCTACCCAACAGAAAAGATTCTCACAATCTTCCAACCACACCAATTCTCACGCACCAAAGCTTTCTTGAAAGACTTCGGAATGGCATTCACCAATACAAACGCCGTCATCATCTCTAACATCTATGAAGCCCGCGATAGCAAAGAAGACAAAGAATCGATGCCACCAGAAAAGCTCATCGCCGAAATCGCAAAACACCACGCCAACGTTTCGTACGGCGAGTCAGTCCCAAACACGATTGAAATCCTCAAATCTACCGCAAAAAACTACGACGTTATCGTCACCATGGGTGCCGGAGATGTGAACAAGATCGCCGAAGCCTTGGTATAGCCAAACATCCGAATCTATTTACAAATAAAGAAAATAGTGTACTATATAAACACACTATTATTTTCAAGTATATGACACATCTTGGAGCCGCCCCATCTCAGCCTCAAGCCAAAGCTACAGCTGAAGTACAACCAGAAACACCAGAATATCAGATGCAGAGACTCGCAGAAGAAGTATTGCGACTCCCAAGTGCAAGCCAGCCGGGATATTTTGCAAAAGAAGGATATCAAGAAGCGAGGACTAGTGCAGAAAATAGGATCATCGGACTCATGGCAGAAATTGCTCTCAGATATGTAAATCCTGATCGTTCAAATACAGAACAAGTCATGAGATGGCTTCAAGGAAATTTGCGAAATACATCTCCTGAAATAGGACTAAGAGTGGTGGCAGAAATGATGAGACAAATTGGCAAGCCACAAGAAAATACACCAGTTTCAGATATCCAGGGTTTTATTCAAACAGCAAAAGATAGCGTACGATGCGCCATGGGTAATCATCACTCGTAGTCACACATAAAAGAGAGTTTACACCCTCTTCCACATCACCCCGTTCGGCGTATCTTCAAGGACGATACCTCGAGCCTTGAGTGCATCTCGAATCTCATCAGACTTTGCGAAGTCTTTCGCTTTTCGAGCCGTCTCACGCTCATCAATAAGCCCCTGAATCTCACTATCGAGATCCTTTTCTTCGTCCGGAAGAATGGCGAGCACTTGGTCGAATTTCAAAAATAAATTCTTAATCGAATTCACCTGATCCTGAGAAAGAGCGCTTAATGACATATCCTCATTAAAATCAGAAATAGCTGAGAACAAAACTCCCAGAGCTCCGGGAACATCGAAGTCATTGCTCAAAAAATCGTCAAACTTACGTGCCGGTCCTTCGATATCGATATTTTTGAGTCCATCCAGATCGCCAACTTTGTAATTCGCAAGCAACCTCCAAAACTGATCAATTCTCGCCAATGAGTTCTTCGCCTGTTCCAAGACCTCTTCAGAGAAGTCCAAAGGCGACCGATAATGCGTCAACAAGTACAAGTATCGAATCACACGTCCTGGATAACTCTTGAACGATTCGCGCAACGTGACAAAATTATTCAACGACTTCGACATCTTCTCTTTGTTGATATTCACAAATCCGTTGTGGACCCAGTACTTCGAAAAGGGAACGCCGTAAGCGGCCTCACTCTGGGCAACTTCACACTCGTGGTGTGGAAAGATCAAATCCAATCCACCGCCATGGATATCTATTGGCTGACCCAAAACAGACTTCACCATAGCCGAACACTCAATGTGCCATCCTGGTCGTCCACGGCCCCATGGGCTCTCCCACGCAGGTTCACCGGGCTTCTCTAACTTCCATAAAACAAAGTCCTGAGGATTTCGCTTGTCATCATTAACCGCAACACGACTACCAGCCTGAAGTTCATCAAGATTCTGACCAGATAACTTTCCGTATTCAGGAAACTTCGTAATGTCGAAATAAACGCCGTCATTGGCCATATAGGTGCAGTCTTTTTTCTCGAGCTCACTAATCAAAGAAATCATCGCATCAGTATACTCAGTTGCCATCGGATGAACGTCAGCCGGAAGCACTCGAAGTTCACCAAAATCCTCTTTGTACAAAGGAATAATGTCAGCGGCCAACTGCGCAACAGTAATACCTTTTTCAGCGGCACGCGTAATCATCTTGTCATCAATATCCGTGTAGTTGCTCACAAACTTCACATCGAATCCCTGATACATAAAAAATCTCCGAATCACATCAAAAGCAACAGAGCTTCGTCCATGACCCAAGTGTCCACGATCATAAACCGTCGGACCACACACATACATCGCAACCTTACCAGGCTCATGTGGAACAAACTCTTCCTTGGTGCGCGTCAGCGTATTGAAAATTTTGATTGAAGCCATAGTAGAGACAGAAATAACGATACAATATTACACGATAAACGATGCCGCAAAAGAGTCGACAAGGTACATCAAGATCTGCAACAAAAAGAAGGCATAAATAGGGGAAAGATCGATCATGCCAAATCGATGAGGAAGAATCTTCACCGCACGAAAAATTGGTTCGGTAATATCATAGAGAAATCCAAAGAAACGATTATGCTCATGATGGAACTGAGGAAGCCACGAAAAAATCACTCGTGCAAAGACGGCGAAGTTTAAGATTCGCAGAACGATGCTCAGAAAAAACAAAATAAGTGAAATCGCAGCCATACCCATGAATTCTATCCAAAAACTCTGAAGTTTGGAAGCCGAATCTGTTCAAATCTATTGACGTCCTGCCTTCGCGCCTCGTCCAAGCTTACGAGCTCCTCGACGAATGCCTCTATAGGCCGCAAAACTGAGAGGGAAAAGCCAGAGAATTTCAGGTCCAGTTTCTCCTCGAACGGCATCAGAACTAATGAGCGTATCAGCAGCAGGAAGTCCTCCCTTGATAGCAGCAGGATCCTGTGGAGTGCCAACAGCTAGCGTTCCGCCAGTTCCAAAGTTTCCAGACTGATCAACAGCGACGATACCGAAGTAATAGGTAACGCCATTCTGAAGGTTTGGAACATACCAAGTCTTCACATTTCCAGCAGTATCAACAGAACTTGAAAGATCCGTAGGGGATACGCCATAGAAAATCTTATAATTTTTTACCGATGTAGCTGTGTTTTCGGCATCAGTCCAGGTAAGTGTGACTTTATAAGCGCCTGGTTCAGTCTTGACGTTAGATACTGCCTTGAGTGACTGCGCAGCATCAGGAGAAATAACAAGTTTCTGTTCATAGACAACGCTACTCTGGTTATTGAGGGCATCAGTAATCAAGAAATGAAGATCATATGATCCAGCCGTAGCAGGTGAAGCAAAGGATCCTGTATACAATCCTGGCTGATTTTGGTCCTCAGTGAGAGTTGTCTGGGAACCACTCATGTCTAAGATAAGACTTTTCATGTGAGGATCTGATGTAACGAGAATTTGAACAGGAACACCTGGCGTAAGAGAGAATCCAGGAACAAGTTCAACTTTTTGAAGTGAAGGCGGTTTCGTATTGATAGTAATCGCAACCTTATCTGACGATCCGATAACAACACCTTTTTGATCAACAGAAATAGCCGCAAACTCATGCGGACCATCACTAAGTGGTTGAGTCGTATATTCAAACTGACTCTTCAAGCTCGAAACAACCGTTCCGATCTCTTCATTATTATCGTAGATCTTTACATCCTTTCCTGCAGGAGCATTTCCACTAATAGTCTGGATGTTGCTGCTATATGATCCCGGTGAAGGTGATGTGATAGAAACAACAGAACTTCCATTTCCAGTATCAGTAGTACCACCCTTAACAATAACAGTAGCTATACCGAGAAGTGTCTGCTTTTGAGTATCCTGAACTTGGAGTTGGTATGTTCCTTCCTGCTGAAACTGAAGAGAAAGTGGAAAGATGTGTTTACCAAGATCACTTGGAGTGAAGGTATAATCCTTAGGAAAACTTACATATACATTATTACTTCCCATTGCCGAGAAGTGAACGGTACCAAGATAACCAGACGCCACCTTCTGAGAAATATCATACGCAGTAACCGTGAAATCGATTGGCTGATTTGCCTTGATACTTGTAGGGATCTGCTCAAAAGAAAAGCTATAAGCAGGACCAGCATTTGGAGTAGCATCCGCGATAAGTCCATCTCCACCGACTCCCAAGACACTTGCCTGAAGGAAAGAGCCTTGAATAGGAGAAGGGGAAGAAACTCCACCTCGAGTGTATTGAACAACAAGAGTGGATCCAATTCGTGTTTGAGCTGTAAGATCAAAAGCGGTATATTGAGAAGTTCCAGCCTCACGAGAAGTGAGAGCATAGGTAACTTCACCCTGATCATTTGTCGAGTACTGCTGATCAATATAAGGTTTAATCATATCACCAGTACGATCAGAGACAATTTGAACGAAATGTTGAGGAATAGGATTACCAAGAGAGTCGATCACGCGAACCTTTGCAAGAGCGAAGTCATATGATCCAACCGTCACGCTCGTTTTTGAAATCTCAAATTGAGAAGTTTGAGCAGATGCCTGATCCGGATAAACAGTAAACATACTTATTTTTGTCGCCAGTTTTCCTGAAGTTTCTACAGCTTGAATTCGATAAATACCAGCAACTCGCAAATAGGTCTCATTAACATGATAAGAAGCAGACCCATTCCCATCAGTATATCCATTGAAGGTATGTTGCTGACCAGTAGGATTATTGAGAACGTAGAGAAGCGGTTGATATGAATCCATACCTGTGACAGTAAGGGTCGTTCCATATCCAGCTACAGCATTGATGGCGCTAATTCGAGGAGCCGAAGAAGCAAAACCAGAAAGCTGTGCAAAGATGAGACTCGTAACTGCAGCAATCGATAGATACAAGGAAACTTTTACTTTGGTATTCATGTGTTTTGTTTTCATAGATGTTTATTTAGGTCTTTTTATATTTCTCCTTATTATACATCAAAAGAGCAGCTTTAACCATTGCCTACCAAGTTACAAAACTGAGAGATATGGTCTAATTAAAGCTGAGAAAAATTCACTACAGAAAGCTACGGAAGAATGAGCATCCCATCACCGAAACTAAAGAAACGATACTCGCTTTTGACGGCATGTTCATAGGCCTTCAAAGTAAACTCTCTTCCAGCCAAAGCCGACACCAGCATAAGAAGCGTACTTTTCGGAAGATGGAAATTTGTGATGAGCGCATCGATACACTTCCACTCATAGCCAGGATAACAAAAAAGTTTCGTTGAACCAGTTTCTGCAGTGAGCGTACCGCTTCGAGCACAGTGCTCAAGCACGCGAGTTGCCGTCGTTCCCACAGAAATAATCCGCTTACCCTGCATCTTCGCCTCAACCAAACGCTGCGCAACATCTTCAGGAAGAGAAAAAAACTCTTCATGCATCGAGTGTTCAAGAATATTTTCGGTCATCACCGGAAGAAATGTTCCAGGTCCAACGTGCAAGGTAATGAACTCCATCTGAACACCTTTTACTCGCAACTTCTCAAGGAGAGACTCAGTGAAATGAAATCCAGCCGTTGGCGCAGCCACACTTCCTGGATCGGTCGCATAGACATTTTGATACTTATCCACACCTTCTTTCGATTCGATATATGGAGGAAGGGGGATACTTCCATATGCAGAAAGAAGCTCGATACGATGACGTCCTAGCGTGTCAGTAATACGAACGATTCGATGTCCATGCTCAGACTCAGGCAAAACATCCTCAACATCGAGAGACACATATTCATCAATCACAACATGAGAGCCTTTTTGAAATAACTTTCCAGGACGAACCATGACCTCCCACAAACTCTCCTCCACCTCTCGAACATAAAAAATCTCACACTCCTTCTCTTGAAACATAAAAGTAATTCGAGCAGGAATAACCTTTGATTTATTGAAAACAAGAACGTCATTACTCGTGAGGAAATCCGGAAGATCGTAAAAATGCTTATCCTCAATAGAAAGATCGGATCGATGGAGTACCATCATTCGTGAGGCGTCGCGAGGTTCAAGAGGAACCTGGGCGATACGCTCTTTCGGCAAAATATAATCAAAATCAGAGAGCTTCATGGCCCTAAAGAGTACTGAAAATAAAGGAAAAATCAAGCCTCAGTCCATGCAGTCGCAAGAGAGAGCTTTGACTGCTCAACCTTCTGATCTCCAACATGCTTGATCATCATGAGGGTCATGTCATCATCCTGCTGATGACCATTCATAAATGTTCCAACATCTGAAGCTACTTTCTGGATGCTAAGTTCCGGAGAGTATTGAGAAGCATACTTCGCAATAGCCGTCTTAAGCCGCTCAACACCGAAAAGCTGACCAGACATATCTCGACACTCAACGATACCATCAGTATAGAGAATAACCATATCACCCTCCTCAAATGGGAGAACAACTTCCTTGATAATTTTCGAATTATCCTCAACCATACCAAGCGCAATACCACCAGAAGGAATAGCCTCACACAAACCAGACTTCGCCTTATAGACAAGGATATACTCATGTCCAGCACCAACGAAACTCATCTGTTTTGTAAGATGATCCCACTTGAGCATAAGCATCGACATGAAGAGTGTCTTCTGAATTCGCTTCTTCAAATGACGATTTACATTCACCATAAGATCGAGAAGATTTTGTGAAGTTTCTGCATAGGCATACACGAGAGTATTAACAATCGTCATGACGATACCAGCTGGAACGCCATGGCCAGTCGCATCACCGATATACATGTACGTCGCATTTTTCACCGTAAGGAAGTCAAAACTATCACCACCAACCTCAGCAGCAGGACGAGTCTTAGCGGAAATAATCAGTCCAGGAACCTGAGGCGCCTCTACCGGAAGAATATCACGCTGAATCTTACTCGCGACATCAAGCTCATTCGCCATACGCTCGCCCTCCGCAAGCTTACCAGTAAATTTATGAAGGTTTCGGGTAATCTCATTAAAGAAGTGGGCTATAACGCCGACCTCATCAATACGATCCGTAAAAAATTTCTTGTATTCATGTCCAGTAATAAGCGCCTCCATCTGAACAATAATGGCCTTAAGAGGTCGACTCACCTGAATCCAAAAAATAAAAATAACAACGAGGAAAAGTCCCGCCAAGCCATAAAGTATCCATGTCGTATCAATGACTGAATATCCATATACATTTTTTACTACCAAAAGACCCGAGGCAAGAAAAACCCCAAGAAGAAATAAAATTCCAAATACTTTTGCAGCAAAACTTCGTCGGAAAAAATTCATATATTAAATGGTGTAACAAGCTTCGATAGAAGCGGGATGTTTAATAATATTCCACAAACCTAGTGTCTCAAAAACGTCTTGTACATGAGCTTTTGCGCCAACAATGCAAAAGACACCACTAATATTTACAACATGTGTGTATACTCCAATGAGATAGCCAATACCTTCACTATTGATAAAATTCAAATCACCAATATCAAAAACAAGATACTTGCCAGTGAAGCTACTCAGAGCAACCTCAAGCTTATCCCGAATACTGGTCAACCCAATCTTATCGAACTCACCCTGAAGGTGGATAACAAGAGATGAATGAGCTGTATCGTATGGATCAACCACGAGATTAAGTTGTGACTCAAACATAAAGGGAAGGAGTTAAGGGTAAATATCCAAAATGAGAAATATCAGGTCGATAAGAATCATCTTTTTCACGAAGAATATGGTCGATTTCCATAATTTCTTCTGTGACATTCAAAAGTGTATATGCGTCACGCAAATAGTGCAACTCGGGAAGAGAGAGATCTTTTAGCTCCTTACCAGAAAACTCTTTCAGAAACTCATGAAGCCTTGAAAATGATTCGTGCTGAATAGACCCATCAATTCTTCGCTGAATAAGAGCAGGAAGGTGGTAAATAAGACGTCGTGCTTGATGTGCATATTTCAAATCATCATGAAAAATCATGGCAAAGAATGAAGAGGCTCCGACAGAAGAAGAGAGTTTAATAAGTCCATAGGCAAGAAGCATTTTTTCTCGAGGATCAGCTGTTGCAGAAAGACGTCGTTCCATATATTCCTGAAAGTGCTTATGAGAAACATCGGCAAGAACAAAAGCAAGAGCACGAGCCGTATCCTCCGAAGGGCTCAAGGTCTTCTTCTTCAAAAAATCAATAACGCGAGAGTTATATTTCTCATGTCGATAAAGAGCAATAGCTGCAGACGACCAAACTCGAGGATCGGTAGAATCCAAAAACTGCTCAAAATAAAGAACAAATGAGGAATCCCCAAACGCATCACACGCCTGAATAACCTCGGCAAGAGAGTCAGCACTCTCACTTTGAAGAAGATCCAGTAAAAATTCCATAACCTCTTTATCGCGGAAAGTAGCCAAGAAAAGGATTGTCTTGTATCGAAGATCATCATCACTATCACCAAGATAGAGATCTTTGAGGGCGACAAGGGTCATCTCTCGAGAAAGTGGCTGAGTATCAAAAAAGCCTTTTTTAGACATACTAATCAGAGCCTCAAGAGAAGAATATCGAACGGCCGGATCGGCATCCTTCAGTCCAGACAAAACATCCTGAATATAGTCCTTTTCTTTTGAAAAAATTTCCATGAGTTTCATTTTGAGAAGTGGAGATTGATGCGGTGCATCATAGAGACTCTGTAAAAATCCATAAATATGTTGATGACCTTTTTGCGCAAGAACATCAAGTAAACTCAACTTCAATTCAACATCAGTGTGAGGATCTTTGATCTGAGCAATAACCTGTTGAGTATAGTATTTCTGGAGACCAAACGTAGCAAAAACAAAAAGCACTAAAACAACAAAAACACCAAAAAGAACAAAGGTAATATAATATGACGAAGAGATGAAATAATAAGAGAGCAGAAGGAAAAAAGTACCAAGAAGTGAGCCAATTGGACGAACGATACCATCGAGAACAAGGCGAAGAAACTGACTCTTTATCTCTCCAAATACATAATATGAAGACTGATAGGCATTACGGAAAACAACACCCGTGACTTCAGAGTTAAGTCGAGAAACCACAGCCGAGAAGTAACCGAAATTCACGATCATACCAGCTAAACTCAAAAGGGAAACAAGTGGATGAAGAATCATACTTCCCATGACACCAAGACTCGACATGAGGCGTCCAGCAAGGAGAAAATGGGATACAAGAGCCGCAAGTGCACAGAAGATCTGAAGAAGACCAAACTCATGAATGAGGAGATTTTCAACTGCACCAGCCGCAGCAGGAACGAGTTCTGTTTGATGGATAACCTGTGAAGAAATGGACGAGGTAAAAAGAAACTCAAGAATAACCGCAAAAAACCACTGAGAAAGAACAATAATAACAAGAAGCCGGATGTACGGCTGCTTCTTCGCTTTGGTGAAAATTTCAGAACGATGCTGCTCTTTTCCATGTCCCAAAAGCTGCTTTCGGTACAAACAAAGTCCAGGAAGTGAACGAATAAAAGAGTGGTACTGTAAGAAAAGGGGAATGAGTAAGGCCAATATGCCAGTAACAATCCAAATCACGCGAGAAGTCGTAAGACTCTGTGCCTGAAGAAAAAGAAGTAAGCCTGCAAGGAGCGTAGCCACCGTATCGGCAGACTCAACAACCGGAAAAGTTCTATTACTTTCAACAGGAGTAAAAAGTCGTTCGGTAAAAGTTTCTATATTGATCGAGAGCTGAACAAGAATACTCGACTCAACAAAAAGCAAAACACCAATCTTCACGGTATCCGAAACAGGAAGAAGCTGAACACCAAAAAGAATACCAACTCCCACCACAATTGCGGTCAAAAATACATGCTCAAGATGGTAACGCTGAAACAAAAAATAGGAGACAATACTTCCACAAAAAACAAGGAGTGCATGAAGAAGAAAAAGATAAGGGAGGGTATACCCACCATGATAGGTCGAAGAAATTTGGACAACAATCAAAGTCCAACTCAAAACAAAAACAAAGCGATAGAGAAAGCGAATAATCCAAATAACGGAAGTTCGTCCAAGCTCATGCGGATAGATGCGAATCAGTCGATAGAGGAGAGACGCTTCGTTGCTTTGGCCCAAAGATGAAACTGATGATGCAGAAGCCATTTGGATCTTTATATTTATTTTATGTAATTATACCACAAAAACACGTTTTAAACAATAATATTGCCCAAGGCAGAATAAAGCTGGGGTATAATGCAGCTAACTATGTATAAAAAAATCCTCTCATCGGGAGTATTACTCCTGGCAATTTCCTCTCTTATAAGCCGAATTCTCGGACTTCTTAGAGACAAGATCTTCGCCCATCAGTTCGGAGCCCTTCAGGCGAGCAGTATCTTCGATCTCGATGCGTACTATGCCGCCTTCCGCCTTCCAGACTTCATGTTTCAGCTTCTTATCATGGGAACCGTAGCTTCAGCATTCGTCCCAATCTTTTCAGGATACTTTCACACAGAAAAGAAAGAACAGGCATGGGAATTCCTCGACACCTGCATAACATGCCTCACAACCCTTCTTCTCGGACTTGGTGGAGTTATATTTATCTTCGCCCCCTGGATCGTTCCGCTTCTCGTACCAGGATTCTCGCCAGAAAAAACAGCACTCACCGTTCATCTGACCCGAATCATGCTCGTCAGTCCAATTATTTTTTGTATCAGTAGTCTTTACCAAAGTGTCGAAAATGCTGCAAAAAAATACTTCTATTTTGCACTCGCTCCTATTCTTTATAATCTCGC
Organism: Candidatus Altimarinota bacterium; assembly: GCA_041674865.1. Taxonomy (GTDB): domain Bacteria; phylum Patescibacteriota; class Gracilibacteria; order UBA1369; family UBA12463; genus CALREA01. The sequence continues at coordinate 748 of JBAYUX010000018.1, read as the reverse complement.
AATCATTCTCGCGACAGTATTTTTTGCACCAACATATGGTGTTATTGCAATCGCCTATGGAGTTGTAATTGGAGCTATCTGCCACGCAGCAATTCAATGGCCAGCCGTCAAAAAACTTGGTTATAAATTTCAACCTCGATTTAATTGGAAAAGCAAAGACTTCCGGCAGTTTATAAAACTCGCCATGCCAAGAATCTTTGGCATTGGAGTCACGCAATTCAACGTACTAGTCGACACTATTATTGCATCAACACTTGTCACCGGATCGATCACTTCATTCAACTACGCCATAAATTTAGAGAGTCTTCCGCTCGGTCTCATAGGTGTCTCAATATCAATCGTTGCATTTGGCATTTTCTCTGAACAAGTGGCCAAAAATGATCATGAAGGTATGCTAAAAACTCTCCGTCAAAAACTCGAAAATATCGCTGTATATATCATCCCAGCAACCGCAGGAATGATTCTTCTTAAAGAAGAAATTATCAACGTTGTCCTCAAGGGAGGGAAGTTCACGTCCGATGATGTAAATCTTACCGCATCACTTCTCGGAATTCTCTCACTCGCACTTCTCGCACAAAGTATTATTCCACTCTGTTCACGTTTTTTTTACGCAAAAAGAGATACCTACACACCAGTTATTATTGGACTTATTGGATTTGGAACAAACATCATAGCAAGTCTTTACTTCGCAAAATTTCTTCACTGGGGAGTTATGGGAATTGCAGCAGGAATGGTTCTTTCAAGCGTA
>JBAYUX010000017.1:0-22908 GCA_041674865.1 Candidatus Altimarinota bacterium | reverse complement strand
TTCCAATGAAGCGCATACGGCGCCATGAGATTACGATGAGCATTTCCAGAGGCACCGTAAAGATACGTGGCTCTTTTGGCGAAGGTTACAACAAGCGCACTTGCAAGAGGAACACCCTGATACTCAGCAATATATAAAGAGAGAAAATCCTTCATTGTACTCGCAAGAATTTCAAAAAAATCGAGTGACTTCTTTTCAAAACCATCACGCATTGCGGTCTCCTCGTAGAGATTATAAAACGTGCGAAGTTCGTCAAGGGAAGCCTTCCTCACAACAACACCCCGCTTCTCCGAAAGTCGAACATTATAACGACACTTTTGTTTCATGTCAGAAAGAAGGCTTTCTTGAGATTTTTTAAGATCAACAACGCGAGTATGTTTCGGCATGAGATTAAGCGGAGCCTTACTCCAACCAAGTAAGATCCAAGAAGGAAGGGTAGAAGTTCGAATTTCCATACGAATATGCGTCGTTCGCATTTCTGACGTCAGAGATGCAATACGATGAAGAGCGGTCTCAAGAACTCGCCACTGCCAAAAAAGTTTATCTTCATCATCAAAGTCCATAACCGGACCCTCTGGAATATAGAGAAAGTTTGTATCGTCGGTACACGAGAATTGATGAACAATACATCCTCCAACGAGATCACCCGATGCCGATTCAAAAATACCAATCTTGTAGGTTTCCCAGTGATCACGCTGCTTAAAATTCGCCCAAGAAAATGACTGATGAAAGCCAGAAAAAGGAGATTTGGCAACGAGTTTTTCCCAAGTCAACTGAAGCTCTGACGGTATATAAGCACAGAAGTAAGACATTGAACCCATACTAGCAACAAACTGTAGAGAAAAACAATGTCTAAAACCTTGTATTTTGGCTTCATTTCAACTAAAATACATTGGCTTTAGAAGTCCCAGACGGATTATTTTATTCTCGAACAACAACTCAGTATGTTACGAAAAATTATTACAAAGATTCTCGGCGATCCAAATGCAAAAGAAATTCGATCGATCTTGCCACTCGTTGAAGAAACGAACTCTTGGTACGAGAAGTATAGAGTTGAACTTACAGCTGACGAAGCCTTCCCAGCAAAGACCACAGAGTTCAAGGAGCGACTCGCAAATGGTGCTACGCTGGACGATATTCTTCCAGAGGCATTCGGTCTCGTAAAAGCAGCTGCAGAGCGTCTCTGTGGTCGCAAATGGGACGTTTCCGGAAATGAACAGGAATGGAATATGGTTCCATTTGATGTTCAGATTATTGGTGGAGCCGTTCTTCATCGCGGAAGAATCGCAGAAATGAAAACTGGTGAAGGTAAAACGCTCGTATCAACATTTCCGGTATATCTCAATGCGCTTACTGAAAAAGGTGTTTGGGTCGTAACGGTTAATGATTATCTCGCTCGTCGTGATGCTGAGTGGATGGGGGGACTTCACAAATTTCTCGGTCTCACTATTGGTGTTATCAACCACGGCCAGTCATATGATGAGAAAAAACTCGCCTATGAGGCAGACATCACCTACGGAACAAACAACGAATTTGGTTTCGACTACCTTCGTGACAACATGTCTACCACCAAAGAGCAAATGGTTCAGCGAGGGCTTAACTATGCGATTATCGATGAGGTCGATTCGATCTTAATTGATGAGGCACGAACACCACTTATTATTTCTGCGCCAGCAGAAGAGTCGACATCAAAGTATCAACAGTACGCACAACTCGTTCGACAACTCGAACCAGAAAAAGATTATATCGTTGATGAAAAGGTAAAAGGTGCATTCTTAACGGACGAAGGAATCTCGCATCTCGAAAAACTTCTCGGTGTTGATAATATTTACACCGATGCCGGATATAGTGAAGTTCATCACTTGGAGCAGGCATTAAAAGCGCATGCTGCCTTCAAAAACGACGTAGACTATGTTGTGAAAGATGGAGAGATTTTGATCGTTGATGAGTTCACGGGTCGTCTCATGGCAGGCCGACGTTACTCAGATGGACTCCACCAAGCCATCGAAGCAAAAGAAAATGTAGAGGTAAAACGTGAGAGCAAAACACTCGCAACCGTCACGCTTCAGAACTACTTCCGTCTCTTCAATAAACTTGCAGGCATGACAGGTACTGCGCAAACAGAAGCAGAAGAATTTGTTCAAATCTACGGACTTGAAACGATCGTTATTCCAACGCACCGACCAGTCAATCGCGCCGATCTTCCAGACGCTATTTTCAAAAATCAGAAGGGCAAGTTTCTCGCTGCTGTAGCCAAGATCAAGGAACTCTACGAAAAAGGTCAGCCAGTATTGGTTGGTACAATTTCTGTCGAGCGATCAGAGCTTATTAGTGAATTATTGAAACGTGATGGCGTTCCGCACAACGTCTTGAATGCAAAAAATCACGCACACGAAGCGGAAATTATTAAAAATGCTGGTCAACGTGGCGCGGTTACCATCGCAACAAACATGGCAGGTCGCGGTACGGATATTAAACTTGGTGATGGTGTCGTTGAGCTCGGAGGACTCTTCGTTCTCGGCACGGAACGTCATGAATCACGACGTATCGACAATCAGCTCCGAGGTCGTAGTGGTCGTCAGGGAGACGCTGGTACAAGCCAATTTTTCGTATCAATGGAAGATGATCTTATGAGACTCTTCGGATCTGAACGTGTTCAAAAAATGATGGAGGCGCTACAAATTCCAGAAGACATGCCAATCGAAAATCGACTCATCAGTGGAGCGATTGAGAGCGCACAAAAAAAAGTTGAAGGTCATCATTTTGATATTCGTAAACATCTTGTTCAGTACGATGATGTCATGAATATGCACCGAGAAATTATCTATAGCCGACGACGAAAAGTGCTATTCGTAGATGACATCAAGCAAGATATTTTGTTAAGCATTAGCCAAGTTGTAGAGATGCTCGTACGTAATTATGCAGGATCTGGCGAACGTCCAAAGACCGAATGGGATCTCGAAAAGATTCTCATGGAAATCCGTGCAATTCACGGAAATCCAGCTCGTCAACTCACGAAAGAAGACCTCGAAAAATCCGAAACCGTTGAAGCGCTCATTCAATTCGTGAAGGAGTATATGTTTGAAGAGTATGAGACGCGCGAGAAGAAGTTTCCTCAAAGTGACATCATGCGGAACGTCGAGCGCGCGATCAGTTTGCGCATTATCGACGAACTCTGGATGGCTCATATCGAAAACATGCAAAGCGTTCGTGAGGCAATTTCACTCCGTGGTTACGCTCAGCGAGATCCGTTGATCGAGTACAAACAGGAAGGCTTTGAGGCATTCGAAAAACTTCTCGGAAATATTCGATTTAATACCGTGAATACACTCTTCAAGATCGAAGTCTCAATTACGACAGCCGAGGAAATGGCTCCAGAAGCTCCAAAAAAGATGATTACAAACGAAGCACAGATCGAATCCGTTCTCTCTGGTGAACGACCAGCAGAAGATGTAAACGGCCAGCCAGTCGTCGCACGATCAGAGCAAGCTCACAGTGAAAATGCAGCAGGTAGAAACGATCCTTGTCCATGTGGCAGCGGAAAGAAGTACAAAAAATGTCACGGCTCAGAAGACTAACATTCCTGCACACTTGTCATGAAACAAGCATTCATCATTCACGGTTACAACGGAAGTAACGAAGGAAATTGGTTTCCTTGGCTCAAAAAGGAACTCGAAAAACTCGAATTCCATGTCGACTGTCCACAATTTCCAAACGCCGCAGAACCACAAGAGCAAGAATGGACACAAACCATTAGTGACTTATGGAAGCCAGAAATAGCGCAGGAAAATTATCAAAAAAATCCAACCGATCCATCATTTCGAGCAATCATTGGCCACAGTCTCGGAGGAACTGAACTTCTTCGCGCACTCGAACGTAACTGGGCACAACCAATCGACCTCGCAGTTATCGTAGGTGCAACACTTAATGACTCGCGTCGTCCAGCACTCGAAAACTTCTTCGCAACACCATTCAACTGGGAAAAAATTCAACGTAACTGCAAAAAATTCATTCTGATTTTTTCAGACAACGATCCGCACATAAAAGTTGAAACTGGGGCTTACATCCAAGACCACCTCGGACCAAACGCCGAACTCTTCATGCTCCACAATGCTGGTCACATGATGAAAAGCGATGGATTTGAGGAGTTCCCACTCCTTCTGGAGCTTCTCAAGAAGAACGCGCAGGACTAAATATCAGCACCCTGATCAGCTACTACTGGAATCTTTTCAATAACCCCTTGATGAAGAGATTTGATAGCTTTTTTAAAATCGGCTTCATTCACAACAAAAGTGACATTATTATCAGGATCACCGCAGTCAAATTCGATATTAATATCGTTATCACTCAAAATTCCACTCAGCTCACGAAGAAGACCTTTCATGTAACGCATACTATTACCAATGCAACAAACGAGAGCCATATTCTCGCATAGCTCAAAAGAACCAATCCTTGAAAGTCGTTCCTCAAGCTCAACCTTTCGTTCATGATTTGCGCTCATACTAAACGAAACGGTGGTACCTGACGTCGTAATGGCATCAACAGAAATACCAAGTTCTGCACACGCATTAAATATTTTTGCTGCTACGCCATTCTGCTCTACCATCTTATTACTCTTCACTCGATACATCATTTGACCACCCTTTCCGCTAATAAAACGAATACCTCGTTCGTTAAGATCTTCCGATTCGGTAATAATCGTACCAGAACTTTCTGGATCAAAGGTTGATCGAACCTGAAGCTCAATACCCTTACCATCGAGAATCCAAATACCATTTGGATTAATCGCCTTCATGCCACCGAGATCAGCAAGCTCTGCCGCCTCAGTGAAACTCGCATGACTACGAACCTTCGCAACCTTAAAGTCACCAGCACGTCGCTGAGTCTTTGAATTGTAATTTGGCTCGACAATACGAGGATCGGCCGTCATGAGACCTGGAACTTCTTTCCAAATTTGAAGACGAATATGTTCAGGATCGATGCCCATATGCAAAAGCGCTACTGCTGTAAGAGCAGCAGTTGAGTCAGTATATCCACGATCAATTGTCTTGAGAATGCCACCAGGAAGATATCCCATATAGCCAGTCACAACAGGCACGTTACCCCGATCCAAAACGGCCTGAATTTTGGCAGCAATTTTTTGGCTCGCTTCTTCAAAAAATGCATCTTTTTGATCAGGAAGAACGGGGGAACTCTGAGGATCTGCATTGAAAATATCAACAAGAGAAACGTCTTCAAAAACCCTAGCTAGCTCAGTACGAGTCGACAAAACCTTAGCAAGAATATGCGCAGAAAATACCTCACCAAGACCAATAATCCTATCTTCAATATAAGTTCGAAATTCAGGAGTAATATGCGATGAATCTTTTGCTGGAAGCACATCAAGAATACTCAAAATCTCACGAATCACTTCGTTAATACATTCAACCAAATACTGATAAATAGAAGAGAGAACGGTAAAGCTATGGCCAGGACACTGCTCTCCAGCCTTTTTCATGGCATAATCGAGAACAGGCTCCAGGGCAAAATATAGACTTTGATAACTCCAAAGCGAAGGGTTCTGTAAAATGTTCTGAGTGATACTTTTGAGAACATCTGTCTGTCCACTATATGCTGAGACAACCATAATCGGCTGAGCCTTTTTCGCCTCAAAGCCAACAATCGTCGCAATCTCATTGATATTATCAACGGATGTCCCGCCGAACTTCATGACCGAACAACTACCGCCAGGAGAATTCATAGATATGATAAATACAAGGCGGCATTCTACCGAGCCAGGCTAAAAAGACAATATTGATTTTTTGCGTCAATTAAGACCTAATACAGAGATATTATTTCTGCCGCTCCCAATTCCAAGCTGTTTCAAGAATCTCATGAAGCCCAGCATGTTTTGGCTGCCATCCGAGAACTTCACGAGCCTTTGAACTATCAGCAACAAGCGTCACCGGATCACCCTCACGACGAGTCTCTTCAACGACAGGCAGCTTGCCACCAACAACTTCTTCAGCAGCGGTAATAATTTCTCGGACCGTGAAGCCCTCACCATTTCCTAAGTTGAATACGTCACTCTTTCCGCCATCGAATAAATACTCAAGAGCAAGTAAGTGAGCATCAACAAGATCATTCACATGAATGTAATCACGAACACACGTTCCATCTTTTGTCGGATAATCGACACCGTAAATTTCAACACGAGGTAACTCCCCTTTCGCAACTTGGAGGACCCGAGGAATCAAATGCGTCTCACGTGGATGCCACTCACCAATACCACCTTGTGGGTCGGCACCAGCAGCATTGAAATATCGAAGCGCTACATATTTGAAGTTTCGATCTTCTTTCTCTGCCTCTACGACGAGTCGTCGTTCGAACTCGAGCTTGGTCGTGCCGTAGTAATTCACAGGGCGGAGATCGGCAGTCTCCTTGATAGGAACCTCTTCTGGTTCACCATACACAGCGGCTGTGGAAGAAAAAATAAACGTATTCATACCGAACTCCTCGCACACACGGAGAAGTCGCTCACCGCAAACGACGTTATTGTAGAGAAAGTCTTCGCGCTCCTTTCCAGACAAGCCCGCCTCAATACGACCAGCAAAATGAATAACCGCCTGGATCGGCATATCACGATCTTTGTTTTGCTGAAAAATATCTCGAAGCATTTGTGAGTCACCAAGATCGGTCTCAAAAAAATGCGCCTCAGGTGGAATGAATTCCTTGTGCCCGCCTTTGAGAAAGTCGACGACTGTCACATCGTAGCCCTGCGCAAGAAGCGCACGAACGGCATGCGAACCAATATACCCAGCACCACCGGTAACAAGAATGTGTTGTTTCATTATAATAATTTTTTGTAATTCGCAATAAAATCCCCTTTTATATCAAAATGCGTATTACTTATTTGAGCTTTACCACAAACATAATCTTGACCGAAATAGGTTATCTCTACATGGCTTGGTTCGATAATCTGCATTCCAATATTTTTTCCTGGATCCTCAGAGGAAGAATAAATGAATGCATCTGCGATTTTCTTACCATGAACATCAGGCCAAACGCCAGTAGAAATCTTTTCGCTATTGTCAAGATTCTTAATTCCTATAGTAAGCGTTCTTTCTAAATCCTTATAAGCGTGCCCAAATGCATCTGGATAATTCGGATCAAAATTTTCATAATTCACGAAATATAATATGCCATACCGTATGCCAATATCTAAAACTTTTTGATCCTCAATGTACCAAGGAGTAATTTTATCAAATTTTGTATTTCCAAACTCTTTGCTTGTTACAATAATTGACGTTTTCTCCGGACACCCTTTCGGCACTTTCGCTGAAACGTTACATGCCGACAAAGCTATTATAAAAACCAACGCAAAAATAGTAATCTTCTTCATACTTTAATATCTTATATCTCCTCAGGAACATCGGCCGGAACATCGTTGACATAAATTTCACGAGCCTTGGCGCCCTGAGAAGGACCGATATAACCACGCTCTTCCATCACGTCGAGAAGGCGCGCTGCGCGCGCATAGCCCACCTTCAAACGTCGCTGGAGAAGACTTGCTGAAGCCTTACGGCTTTCAATAACAAGCTTGATCGCCTCCTTCACCATCTGGTCATCATCCATATCTTCATCTGGTGTTGCATATTTCGAATCCGGAACACCCATGACAGACTCATCGGCCATCTTTCGGTTCGTAATGCCCTCATCGTATTGAGGCGGCATGGTTGTCTTTGCATGGTTTGTGACGCGTTCGATCTCAGCGGTAGATACATAAATACCCTGGACACGCTGAGGCTTAGCCATGCCGCCAGGAAGGTACAACATATCGCCTCGGCCCAAAAGGTCCTCGGCTCCAATCGCATCCAAAATCGTCCTCGAGTCGATCGATGAACTAACCGCGAACGAAATACGAGAAGGAATATTTGCCTTAATCAAACCCGTAATAACATCCACACTCGGACGCTGTGTTGCGATAACCAAGTGAATTCCAACGGCACGAGCCATCTGTGCAATTCGACAGATTGACGCCTCAACTTCACTCTTCGCCGTCATCATCAAGTCAGCCAACTCATCAATCACAATCACAATCTTTGGCAATCTCTCGCCAACATCGTCTGGACCAAGCGCCGCCATGTAATCCGCAATATTTCGCTGACGAGCAACAGACAACAATTTGTATCGTCGTGTCATTTCAGCAACAGCCCATCGTAAGGCAATCGCAGCCTTTTCCGGCTCGGTAATAACCGGTGTGAGCAAGTGCGGAATTCCATTATACAAATCAAGTTCAACTCGTTTCGGGTCGATCATAATCAACTTCAAATCATCCGGTCCGTTCTGATAAATCAAAGACATCAATAGTGCATTCATTCCAACAGACTTACCAGAACCGGTACTACCAGCGATGAGCAAGTGGGGCATAGATGCGAGATCTCCAATCACCGGCTTGCCAGAAACATCTCGTCCAATTGGAAATCGTAAGTTCGAATCAACCTCAGCAAACTCCTTACTCTCAAGAATTTCTCGAAGGTGAACAGCTGTTCGTTTGTCATTTGGAATCTCAATACCAACGAGTGATTTCCCAGGAATTGGTGCCTCAATACGAACCGCTTTCGCCGCAAGAGCAAGCGCAATATCATTCTTCAAGTTTGTAAGCTTTGAAAGCTTCACGCCCTCATGTGGACGCAACGTATATTGAATAACGGTCGGACCAACATTGACCTCATGCATCACAACATCAATATCAAACTGCTTAAACTTACTCTTAATTTTTTCAGCCGTATCGCGAAGCATCGACTCATCAACTCTCGCAGACTTCACGGCAGGGTTGAGTAAATCAAGTGAAGGGTACTCCCAGAAAAACTCTGGAATCTCCTCCGCTTTTTCCACTTCAATATTGTTCTTAACAATAATCTCACCAGTTTCTGGATCAACCTCCACGGCTTCTTCCGCAACTGCATCTTCTTTTTTACCCTTCTTCGCCTTTTCTGGTTTTACCTCCTGCAACACAATATCCTCCTCTCCTCTATGTTCATTCATATCAATACGAAGCGTCCTAACGCGCTCAGCCTCATCATATGCGCCAGCCTGAACCTTGTTCGCAAGCTCGGCAAGAACTTCATCAGCAAGCTGATTCTTTCGAATAAAAATCTCTGGCTCATCATCTTCTTCGCTCTCGGAATCCTCTTCCTCATCTTCAGCCGACTCAACCATAATCTTCCTAATAGCCAAACTTCCACGAAGGAAAGAAAAAATCTGACTCAAGGAAACTTGCAACGTAAGCATCGTTCCAATCAAGAACATCGCGATAAACACAATGCTCGCGCCCACATGTCCAATCTGCAAGACACCACGCATCAAAAAGTTCATCACAAATCCGACATATCCCCCATACTGCCCAGAGCTCGCAGCCGAATGAAGCTCATTCACATCAACATATAAATGAAGAACACTTAAAATAGAAACGGTTAATGTTCCAATACCGACAATTCGCGAAAGTCCAAACTCTATCGACTTCGAGAAAAAAAGCATAATAGAAACAAATCCGAAGATCAGTGGAATCAACCAAACACCATACCCAAGTGTCGGTCGGAAAATTCCCGTCAACATATCGCCGACCACGCCAAAATTACCCTGAAGGCTCAAGACCATCACGGCGGCAATTAAAAAGTAGACAACTGCCGAAATATCTCGCGCAACCGTCGACTTCACCTCGAAAGACAGCGGCCTAGAAGCACCCCGCGATTTGCGCTTACGGGTACTTCCTCGTCTTTCCAAAGCTGATGTTGATCGTTTTCTTCGTTTAGCCACGGGAGGAGTATACCAGTTTTGCCTTTCTTTGAACAAGATTTCCTTTATAATAGCGCTGAATCAGTCCCTAACCCCTTTTTCCGTGTCTGTACGCACTCGTTTCGCACCATCACCTACTGGCTACCTTCACGTCGGAGGAGCACGAACTGCCCTATACGCTTATTTATTCGCCAAGAAACATAACGGACAATTTCTCTTACGCATCGAAGATACCGACCAGAAACGTTTCGTCGAAGGAGCGACCGAAAGTCTCATGAAGTCTCTCAAGTGGCTCGGATTGAATTGGAACGAGGGTCCAGATAATGGCGGCCCACACGGTCCATACACGCAGTCACAAAGAAATGACAAATATACTGCCGCAGTTACGCTGCTTCTCGAAAATGGTCACGCCTACAAGTGTTTCTGTACGCAAGAAGAGCTCGACGAGATGCGACGAAAACAAGAGGCTCGTCACGAAGCACCAATGTACAACCGAAAGTGCTGCACATTAACGAAAGAAGAAGTTGAGGCAAAGGTAGCCGCAGGTATGCCTTTCGTCATTCGCCAAAAAATTCCAGAAGGAATGGTTGTTGTTGAAGATTTGATTCGTGGAAAAGTTCGATTTGATTCGAAGTCTATCGATGACCAAGTTCTCGTAAAGTCTGATGGCTTCCCAACATATCACCTCGCAAACGTCGTCGATGATCACGATATGGAGATCACCCACGTCATTCGTGGTGAAGAGTGGCTTCCATCAACACCGAAGCATATTTGGCTCTATCAAGCCTTCGGATGGACACCACCGCAGTACGCACACCTCTCGCTTCTTCTCAACGCAGACCGAAGTAAACTTTCCAAACGACAAGGAGACGTCTCAGTCGAAGACTACATTAATAAAGGATACTCTCAGGAAGCGATCATTAACTTCATCGCCTTCCTCGGTTGGCATCCAGGAAAAGGCATCGAAAAAGAGATCTACTCAATGGGCGAACTCGTAGAAGATTTTTCACTCGAAAATGTTCACAAAGCGGGCGCGATTTTCAACCTTGAAAAACTCGACTGGTACAACTGGCAATGGAGACGAAGAAAGTTCCTCGAAGAGGTCGAAGCAAACCCACTCAACCGAAAAGCAATTCTTTTGAAGGAGTGCGAGGAATATATCGCACCTGAGTACAAAACTGCCGACAAAGAAGCACTGTTGGATCGCGCACTCACAACCATCGAAGAGAAGGTTATTCAAGACCCTAAGCCAGTCAACGACTATATTAAGTTTTTCTTTACAACACCCGAGTTCAAGCCAGAGATTGTCTATAGTGAAAAGATGAAGGTAGACGAATCGATTATGAAGCAGGTTGTGCCAGAAGTTGTTACGGCGCTTGAGTCCATTTCAGATACAGAATGGACCGAAGAAAAAATCAAAGAAACCCTCATGGCAACCGTTGCCAAACTCGGTCTCAAAAACGGACAGGTCTTCTGGCCAGTACGCGCTATTCTTACGGGCGAGCAGTTCTCACCAGGAGTATTTGAAGTTGCATGGGCACTCGGAAGAGAAGAGGCGTTGAAGAGATTGAGAAGCGCAGTATAAACAATACATATCTACATTTTCAAAATCCCACATGAAAAACTTCCTTCGCGCAATCATCATCAGTATAACATCGGTAGCACTCATCGTACCCCCTGCCTTCGCGGTAGAAACATCAAAAGCTATCAAATGGCCGACGACCCAGCAGATCGTAAATTACACAAAAACATTTAGCAACAATGGATCCAATTTCAAGAATCTTACCTTTAAATATCCAGTCAACTCAATCTACGTAGAGGAAGAAATAGGAGACACAAAACGTCTCATTATTCGCAAGGGAGAAGTTGGAGCTATCATCATTGTTCCAAAAAAAGATGCATTCGCACCGCTCGATTATTGGGGAGGCGGGTATTGCATCGATGAAGAAGATCTTTTTGAGGCATGTCTCATCGAAACACTTGGCCACATAATGAATTTCAATTATCCAAAAGATCAGTACTTCGTCGGAAAAGGCGACCACGAATATCAGGTTTCATTTTATTATGGTGATATAAAAACCAAAACCCTTCTGAAAAAAATCGCAAGATCCATCAAGGTCAGCAATTAGCAAAGGCAAGATTTGACAGGATCAAACGAATTCATGACAAAAGAGATTGAGCATCACTCTAGACATATTATAGAATAATTGTATTAAAGTCTGTGTGCGCAGAGCTCTAGCGAATTCCCTTTCCACGCAAATTTCACAGTGCTATCATCATGCACGTGAAGAACCCTTTCCTTATATTTCTTATAGCAAGTTCACTTCTTGTAAGTGGATGTAGTAAACTTGAGTCTTTCAGGGCCGATGTTCAGCGAGGTGCCGCAGATGTAGCGAAACAGGCCCAGCAACAAGCGGAAAATACGAAAACAACGATTATTCAGACGAAAGAAAATATTAACCGAAAAATTCAGAAAGTAGAAAACGTCGTCAACGCTGTCGACGAACTCAAGAAAGAATTATAAGACATCCAAAGGGAGGTTCATTCACGTTCTATCCGATTCCTACGAACCTCATGAAACCCCTCAAAGTCCAATTCCACGTTCATACAGGAGAAGATCCTATCGAATGTCCAAAACACAATGCAAAACAAATGCTCGATTTTGCTGCAGAAAAAAAATATGACGTTGTGTCGATCACACTTCACAACATGCTGCTTTTTACTGATGAGCTAAAGGGGTACGCAGAAAAACTGAATATCCTACTCATTCCTGGAATTGAAAAAAATATTGGACGACGACATGTTCTCATTATCAACGCGACCAAAGAAGCGGAAAATATTCATACATTTTACGACCTCTGTAGGTATCGAAAATCGCATCCGGACTGTCTTGTGATCGCTCCGCATCCATATTATCCACGTGGATTCTGTCTTCAGGAAAAACTTCTCGAGAATATTAACCTTTTCGATGCTATTGAAGAGTCATGGTTCTTCACAGAGAAATTCAATATGTTTAATAAAAAAGCAGAACGAGTCGCAAAGTTGCACAAGAAAGCTCTTTTGGGAACTTCCGATAATCACATGCTTCAATATTTTGACCAAGGTTATTCTCTCGTTCATGCAGAAAAAAACTGGAAAGCAATTCGAGAAGCAGTACTCGCGAATAAGATTGAATCAAAAACAACGCCGCTCAGCGCAGGTGATTTTATGAAAATAACGGCACGAACAATTATAGAATTCGATATTCCATATCAATTCAGAAGCATCAAACGCGCACTCAGTGGCTCAAAAACAAAGACCACGGAAAAACAGCTTTAGAAAGCCATTTACCACGGAGGGAAATCGTAGTAAAATGATGCACTGAGGTATCAGTTTATTACCTTTACCCAAGTTATTATGAATACAGTCCCAGGACAGATAGGTAGTAACGAGCATCAACCGGATAAGGCTGACTTAAGAATAGAACATTTTTTAAGATCACTTGAACCAATAAGACAAGAGATAGGAACATCGGTAGACAAGATGGTAAGAAAATTTGAAAGTCTCCCTGATCGTGTCGCACAAATGCGAACAGAAGTTCCAAATGGAGACAATCTTTCTCTTCGAGATTTAGTTGTAACCCACACGATGATGACCCCGGAAGAACGAGAGAGGGCGAAAATAAAAAATCTACAGAGTAAAACGGCTCAATCTCTACATGGCATAGCGCCGGAAATAAGCTAAATCGTCACAACAATAATTTCTTAGAACAAAAAATGTGCTACAATCCCAGTAGCACTTTTTTAATTTAAAAAATGAAAAATCTCCTCGCTCAAATTATCGACACTGCGCAGAAAAAACGTCAACGTATTGTGTTCGCAGAAACAGATGATCCGCGAACACTTCAGGCGATCGACTATCTTGATGATCACAAGATCGTGACACCAGTACTCATCGGAAATAAAGAGAAAATCGCGGCCCTCGCGAAGGAACATAATATCAAAATGGCGATCGACGATTTAGAAATCTTCGATCCAGATTTGCCAGAGAATAAGCCAAAAGTAGACAAGTACGTACAAGAACTTTTCGAAAAAAGAAAAGAGAAAGGCATGACGCTTGAGAAGGCACAAGAGTGGATGAAAAATCACGACTATATCGGATGCATGATGACGCACTTCGACGAAGTTAGTGGACTTGTATCAGGAGCCAACTCTCACTCTGCAGATTTTTTGATGCCAATTTTTTACATCATTGGAACGAAAGAAAAATTTCACAAAGTTTCAGGAATGTTCTTCATGGTAATGCAAGGACGTCTCATGATCTTCTCAGACTGTTCAGTAAATATCGACCCAGATGCAAATGACCTCGCCAATACCGCGCTCGATGCAGCATATACGGCAAGAAAATTTGGAATTGAGCCACGAGTTGCCATGCTCTCATTCTCAACTCACGGAGCCAGCGACAATCCAATCGCAACAAAAGTTGCAGATGCTGTAAAACTTATTCAAGAACGCGAACCAACACTCATCGTCGACGGAGAAATCCAACTCGATGCAGCAATCGTTCCAGCAGTTGCTGACAAAAAATTCCCAGACTCACCTCTTCATGGAAATGCAAACGTCTTGATTTTCCCAGACCTCAATAGTGGAAATATTGGATATAAGTTGTGTGAACGTCTCGCAGGAGCAGAAGCAATTGGGCCTATTCTTCAGGGCTTAAATAAGCCAGTAAATGATCTTTCTCGCGGATGTACATGGATGGATATCGTACACGTTGCTGCGATTACTGCTTGTGATGCAGCTGATGCGACATATGATGCAAAAAAATATCAGTAAAATTTTCAAAAACTCACTCACCTCACACTCACATGCTTATTCTCGTTTTCAACGCCGGATCATCAAGTCTCAAGTGCGAACTCATCGACACCAAAAAGGAGAAAATTTTATTTACATCCATGGTCGACAGACTTGGAAGTCCTAAGTGTGAATTTGGAATGTGCGTAGGCGAAAAAAAGCTTATGATGAAGCCAAAAATCAAGACACTCGCGCAGGCAGTTGGACTTACGACCGAGATGCTTTTTAGTCAAAAGATTTTTGGAAATCAAAAGATCGAGGCAGTCGCACATCGAGTCGTGCACGGAGGTGAAAAATATTATGAGCCAACGGTTATTACTCCAAAAGTTATAAGCGAATTAGTGAAGTTGTATTCACTTGCGCCGCTGCACAATCCTCCTAACGTAGAGGGAATTCGTGCGGCGCAGAAAATTTTCAAAAAAATCCCACAAATTGCCATATTCGATACAGGCTTCTATAAAGACCTTCCTGAGCGCGCATACATCTATGCCGTTCCAAAAGAATGGTATGCAAAATTTGGTATACGAAAATATGGATTCCACGGAATTAGCCATGAATACGTCACAGGACTTGCCCTCAAAAAAATGAGTGGACTCCTTGGGCTCAAGAGCACAAAAAAAACAAAAATCATCTCATGCCACCTTGGAAACGGATGCAGCATTACCGCATCTATCGGGGGAAAAGCGATAGATACAAGTATGGGATTCACACCACTCGAAGGAATTGTTATGGGAACACGATCGGGATCAATCGATCCAGCACTCGTCCCCTATCTTGCAAAGAAACTCAAAAGGACACCAGAAAAAATCATAACAATGCTCAACAAAGAATCTGGACTCAAAGGTCTTTCTGGAATTTCATCCGATATGCGAGATATTCACGCAGGAAATCTCAAGGGAAACAAGGGAACGCAACTCGCATATGACGTATACGCATACCACATCGCGCTCCAAATCGGGGCCTACACGGCAGCGCTCAATGGAGTTGATGCAATTATTTTCACTGCTGGTGTTGGAGAAAATGCCGAGTACTTACGAAAAGATATCCTCAAATTTCTCTCGCATTTGAGATTCAAAGTTTTCGTCATGCACACGCAAGAAGAACTTCATATGGCCATGAAAGCCAAAGCTCTTCTCACGAAGAAAAAATAGTAAAATTGACATAAAATACAACTCAATTATAGGTTGTGGTCGACCACAGATCGTGTAAATTAAGGTCACCATTGTAAGAACTTTTATTTATGCACAAGCCAAAAATTGGCATTATCGGAGGAGGAGCCGCAGGAATGATGGCTGGAGCAACAATCAAAGAACTCGACCCATCAATGCCGGTCATAATCTTCGATAAGAACGATCATCTCGGCGCAAAGGTGATTATTAGTGGTGGTGGTCGTTGCAACGTCACTACGGGCATTCCATCGACAACAAATGACCTTCAAGCTCTCGGAAATAATCGTCACGATGTCGATAAGCTCATAGAAAATTATCCACGTGGCGGAAAGCTTCTCATGTCGGCATTTTTCAACTTTCCTCCCCTCTCAACCATCGAATGGTTCGAGTCACATGGCGTTCCTCTCAAAACAGAAGAGGACTTCCGAGTCTTTCCGAAATCCAACAACGGTCACGACATTGTCGGCGCGCTTGAAACGACACTCAGGGAAACAAACACAGAAATCAATCTCGATACAATGATCTCTCAGATCGAAAAAATCGACTCGGGATTCCGTCTTCATACAAGAACAGGACATTATAACGTCGACACTCTGGTACTCACGACTGGTGGAAATGCCTATCGCTCAACAGGATCAACTGGCGACGGGTATGCCTTCGCAAAATCGCTCGGTCACACGATAACCGATCTCGCCCCATCTCTTAGCTCGTACATCACCGCGGAAAAATGGCCAGCGCAAATATCCGGCGTTTCATTTCAAAAAGCACAACTTACTCTCGAAAAATACACACGCACCGGACCATTTCTTTTCACGCACAAAGGCGTTAGCGGCCCAGCAATATTTGCACTTTCAGGGCTTGCTGCCTATGAAAATCCAACCAGAGAAAAACCACTTCATCTCACTATCAACTTCTTTCCAGAAGAGTCTCTCGCTGATTTCGCAGAACGATTCCAGAAGCTCGCAAATGATCATGGTGCCAAAAGACTCATCAACTTTCTCGATATTTTTCTTCCGAAATCTCTGTGTGAAATTTTCATTCAACTTCTCTCGGAAACCACACCAATCGACCCAAACCTCAAGGCATCGCAAATCGATAAGACACTCAAAACGCGAATCGTCTCGCTTCTCACCGCTCTCCCGCTCACTATCATTGGTCGAACACCAGGCGACGAGTTTGTCACAGCCGGTGGCGTTCCAACGTCAGAGGTCAATCCAAATACGATGGAATCAAAAATCCAGCCAAATCTCTATTTCGCGGGTGAACTTCTCGACATCGATGGATTTACTTGCGGATTCAACTTACAAGCCTCCTGGGCTACAGGACGACTCGCAGGCGAAAGTATCGTCAAAAAATTCAACTAGGCTGCGTCTCGTTTTTCTCGCCTAAAAGGAAGAACGTTTTCATCCCCCGAAGCTTCTCCGGCCATTCGAGCACCATCCTCCCACTCATCATTATAAACGATGGGCTCAAGAGTATAGCCCTCAACCACACCACCGTTAACAAGAGTGCCGTATATTTGTTGATGAATAATATGGTCAACCCTCGACCCAATATCGATAATCGTAGATTGCAATAAAACCCGAAGATGCTGATCAGTATTGATAGAAGAATCTTCATCGAGACAAAGGCTCAAAATTTCTTCGCTAACCTGATGCATAACGCGACCCACATTTGACTCACCTAAACGAGCCAAAGAAACAATAAGGGTTGGATCAAGCCTAGGAACAAAACCAACTCCACGATATGTAGGAGCTCCATCAGAAAAGACTTTCGAAAGAGTCTGCACGCAAGAAGTTTTTACCTGGTCTTGCTCAAGAGTAAGAGGCCCGTACGAAGAACGAGGAGGTGGCTCATGAGAGACAAGTACATGAGAGTTTTTAGAATCTGAAGTTGAACCTTTCTCGAGTTGAGACATAGGAGTCTTAAAAGACGCTCAAACTCTATCTGATTCCAAAAAGAAGTCAAAAGTAGTAGATTCAGCTTCAAAAACATGGGCTCACCCCTGATTAAAGCCACTGGTTCAGCCTTGCCCAAAGCAGCAAAATATGATACAATAGAAAGAAGCAAAAGTTCACAAAATAAGCTTCGCTCTCAACTTTTCACTCCCCTAATCCTCTCTCATATGATTCTCAAAGCTCGAAAAATTGCCATCAAGGTAGGACAAAAATATATTATTGTGCTCAATGAGCACGCAGCGCACGAACTAGATGTGCATGCAGGTGATCGTCTTGCCGTCCAAAATGGCAGCAGACGAATTACCTGTATCGTGGATATTACCGAGAACGGCGGACTCAAAAACAACGAAGCAGGTTTATACATAGAAACCTGGGACACCCTCAAGGCAGACCGTGGCGACAAGATGTTTGTGACGCTCGCAGAGAAACCTGCGGCAAACATGTACATTCGTCAAAAACTCGATGGCAAGGAGCTCAATAAGGCAGAAATTGATACGATCGTGAAAGATATCGTCAGCGACTCACTTACAGATGTTGAGATGACCTATTTCGTCTCAGCTTGTTATATTAATGGACTGAGTGATCGAGAAACGACCGATCTTACGAAGTCAATCGTAGAGCACGGAAATCGAATTAAGCTCAACAAAAAAATCGTTGCAGACAAGCACTGTATTGGTGGCGTTCCTGGAAACAGAACAACTATGGTTGTTATTCCAATCATCGCAGCAGCCGGTATTACCATTCCAAAGACATCATCTCGTGCCATCACCTCTCCATCAGGAACAGCGGATACGATGGAAGTCATGTGTAACGTCACAAACAACGCAGAAAAACTTAAGCAAATTCTCGAAAAAGTTGGAGCATTTATTACATGGGGCGGTGGAGTTGATCTCGCAGCCGCAGACGACAAGCTCATCCGCGTTCGTCATCCAATGAGTCTCGATCCAAAAGGTATGATGCTCGCATCAATTATGGCAAAGAAGTACGCAGTAGGATCAACGCACGTCTTGATCGACATTCCATATGGTCCACAAGTAAAAACAAGTACGCTTGAAAAGGCCAACGAGCTCAAGAAAGATTTTGAACGACTTGGAAAGATGCTTGGTATGACCGTCAAAGTTATTGCAACTCGAGGTGATGCCCCTATCGGTCGCGGAATTGGTCCAGTACTCGAGGCAATCGACGTATTGGAAGTTCTCGAGAACAAACCAGAAGCCCCTCAGGATCTTCGAAAAAAAGCTATTTTTATGGCTAGTGAACTCCTCGAACTCTGTGGAAAATGTAAAAAAGGAACGGGGGCTGCCTTCGCCGAAAAACTTCTCGTCTCTGGAGCCGCATTCAAAAAAATGAATGAGATTATAGACGCTCAAGGTCGTAAAAAAATACCAAAACTTGGAAAGTTTACATTCAATGTAGTCGCTAAAAAAAGTGGAAAGATTGTCGCTGTTGATAATAAACTTGTTTCACATGTCGCCCGCGTTGCGGGCGCCCCAAAAAACCCTGGATCCGGAGTTCGAATTGAAAAAAACCTGGGAGATAAGGTAAAAAAAGGCGATCTTCTCTATACTATTTTCGCTGAAAATCCTGGTCGTCTCAAGAACGGGATTGAAGCATCAGCTGACAAGGTTTACACTATCAAGTAATATCAACTCACGATTTTACCTCACTCAAATGACCTACAAAGACATCGCAAAAGGCATCAAGGATCTAAGCATTCAAGGCGCAGAAGCCATTGCTATCGCAGCCGTTGATGCACTCTCACAAGTACTCACGTCAACCACTGACGCAAAAAAGATCCAAAAGGGTTACGATGAATTAATCGGTCTCAGAGCCACAGAACCAGCTCTTCGAAATGCGCTGAATTACTGCATGGCAAATTTCAAAACGAATAAAAATTGTGCAGCAACTGTTAAAAAACATTTCGAAGATTCTCAGAAACGTATCGCCGAATACGGTGCAAAAAAAATTCTCGATGGCATGATCGTCTTCACGCACTGTCACTCCTCTACCGTTGAAAAAATTCTCATCGAAGCGCATAAACAAGGTAAGAAATTCACCGTTTACAACACTGAAACTCGTCCAAAGTTCCAAGGGCGAAAAACCGCTACAGCACTCGCAAAAGCAGGAATCAAAGTTGTTCACATGGTCGATTCAGCCGGCCGAACAGCGCTCAAAAAGGCAGATCTTTTTCTTTATGGTTGCGATTCCCTTTCATCAGAAGGAAAAACGATCAATAAGATCGGAACAGAAGCTCTCGCAGAATTTTGCAACAAGTCACGCATTCCAGTTTACTGCTGCACGAACACATGGAAGTTCAATCCAGAAACAATCAAAGGTTTCGACGAAACGATCGAACTCCGTGATCCGGATGAAGTTTGGCCAGATCACCCACGAGGCGTCACTATCTTCAATCCCGCTTTCGAAATCATCTCACCCGACATCATCACGGGATGCATCACTGAGATTGGAATCTTCAAACCAGAATCCATTGTCAATCGCATCGCGGTCGTCTATCCTTGGCTCGTAGCATAATGCTGCAAAAGCTAAGTAATGTCGCCCATGATTACCGACGAAGACAAAAAATATCTCGAAATGCTCGACAAGGAGGAACCAAAAGCCCTCTGTCTCCGCGCCAAAATTAGCGCGCTTTTTGCTAAAGATGGCAAAGTCCTCATACAGCACAACAACGACTGGCACTTCGAATACAACTGCAGCAAAATCGGCTGCATCCGAAACGAGATGAAAATTCCATCCGGACACCAACGGGAAATCTGCTACGGAGTATGCGCTGAACAGTGGTGCATCGCTCTCGCCGCAGAACAAGGCCTCTCTCTCAAAGGTTCAACGCTTTACGTCACTAAACATCCATGCCGCATCTGTGCAAGCATGGCATCTATCGCCGGCATCACTCGCGTCGTCTACCAAGAAGGCTATCCAGACGTCATGCAGGGCTTCGACATTTTCAAATCAAAAGGCATTATCGTTGAACAAGGTCCAAGTACAGAATATAAAGATCCAGAGACAAGCAAATCACACTCGATTTAATGGATACAAATCTACCACGCCTCAGCGTCGTCATTCCCGCCTACAACGAAGAAGGCTATATCGGCGCATGCCTTGACTCACTCGCGCAACAAACCTATCAGAATTTTGAAGTAATCGTTGTGGACAACAACTGCACAGACAAGACTGCAGAAATCGCAACATCAAAAGGCGCAACTGTAATCAAAGAGTCACAAAAGGGTATCGCATTCGCACGAAAAACAGGATTTGCAAAAGCCAAAAACGACATCATCGTATCAACCGACTCTGACTGCACATTCGCACCAAATTGGCTCGAAAAAATCGCAACACACTTCGACAACACAAAATCTGAAAACGAAAATATCGTCGCCGTATACGGAATCGGAATCCTCAACTCCCCTTCTGAATTTCAGAAAAAAATTGCGGCATTCGGAGGAAAGGCATTTCTCTGGATCAACGATGTCATCAATAAAAAAAATGTCTGCGGATTTAACTTCGCCGTCAAAAAATCAATCTACGAGCTCTCTCCAAAGTTCGATACAACACTCGCACTTTCTGAAGACGTGATTCTCGGACTCGAGCTGATGAAATTCGGAAAAGTCGTCCTCGACACCGATCTCATCGTCTACCCTTCACCACGCCGTTTCGAAAAGGACTCGCTCAAGGCACTCTGGACCTATACCAAGGCCTACTTCAAGGTTTTGTGGCTCAAGCAAAGGCCAAAATCCGAATTCGAAGATATCCGATAAACCACTATTCGTCCTAACACTCCACCATGCGTATTGCCATGTTTACCGACGTCTTCCCGCCATCTGTTAATGGAGTTGCCTCATCCATCCTCCTTTTGAGTAAAGAGCTCGTCAAGCGTGGGCATTACGTAAAAGTATTTACATCTTCTATAGATAAGAAAAATCGCCTCACAAAAAAGAAGCTCGAAGGCATTGAAGTTTCATACTCAACGTCTCTTCCAAGTCTCTTTTATCCAGATGTAAAACTAGGAGTCCCATTCTATCCAAACACGGTCTATCAGCTCATGAAGGACGATATCGACGTCGTGCACTTCCACACACCACTTCCAATGGGTGCCGACGGAATCATCGCAGGAAAGATGCTAGGAAAGCCAATTATTGGAACATTCCACACCTACTTCATGGAACCGGAATATCTCAAAGTCATCGGCCTCAACATCATGGGTGACAAGGTAAATAACATGCTCGCAAAACTTGGATGGAAGTATGCCAACCTCTATTACAACTCAGCAGACCTCGTTACAACGCCGACAGAGAGCACTCGAAAGGCGCTCGTTAAATACAAAATCAAACGTCCAACCAAAACTATTTCAAACGGAATTCGCGTTCCACATCTTTCAAAGGAAAAACTTACAAAACACCACGCGAGCAACAACCTCCTCTACGTTGGTCGACTTAGTCGAGAAAAAAATCTCGATATTCTCATCAAGGCGTTTAAGATTGTACACGATAAAAAATCGGAGCTCAGACTCATTGTCATTGGCGATGGACCTGCTCAAAACGACTTAGAAGAACTCGCACGAACGGAAGGTCTCGAAAAATTCATCCACTTCAAAGGAAAAATTCCTTTCGAAAAACTTCTCGAGTCCAATACGTACATTGACGCAGCTATGTTCGTTTCAGCATCTACATCGGAAACACAGGGCCTTTCAATTATTGAAGGTATGTCATACGGTTTACCGGTGGTCGCGGTAGCCAAGCGCGGAATTCCAGAACTCATCAAGGACAATGGACTCATGAGTAAGACCGCCAATGCGAAAGATATTGCCGCCAATATTCTCAAAATTATCGAGAATCCAGTACTCGCAAAAAAGATGTCTCTCGCCTCTCTCAAGCGCGCCGACAAGTACTCAATCGAAACCGTTACGACTCAGTTTGAACACGTTTATCAGAAACTCATTGAACAAAAAAGAATAGCTGACAAAAAGACTGAGAATTCATTCATGAAAAAAGTCACCAAGTCGATGAAATCAACCGTGAAAGGACTGCTGGGATAGTGCAAGCGCTCGCTATCGCTCGCGCCGCATTACATCTGAACCTGATAGATCTTCTTCGCAGAGAGAACGTACAGACGGTTTGTACTCTTGTCGAAACTAATATCACGAATATCTTTTACGCC